>NZ_JBSGVS010000163.1:678-1014 GCF_053608565.1 Streptomyces sp. NPDC055025 | reverse complement strand
GGTCACGATTGAGCAATCACATCACCGATTGCTTGAAATGTTTAACGACGCACAAGAATTCCAAAAAAAGCCGTTCAGTCTGTATCAAGGCGATTGCCTTGAACTCATGAAGTCGATCCCAGATGCAAGCGTTGACATGGTCCTTTGTGATTTGCCATATGGCACCACTGCTTGTAAGTGGGATGTCGTAATACCGTTCGATAAACTGTGGGAGCAATACCGGCGCGTGGTGAAGCCTAACGCCGCTATTGTGCTGTTCGGATCGGAACCATTTTCAAGCCACATGCGGCTTAGTAATTTGCGAGCCTATCGCTATGATTGGACATGGGACAAGGT
>NZ_JBSGVS010000163.1:0-630 GCF_053608565.1 Streptomyces sp. NPDC055025 | reverse complement strand
AGCGTTTTTAGTGAGCAGCCGCACAGGTATTTCCCGATCATGATTCCCCGCCCGGCAGACAAGATTGAGCGACGCGGCAAGACGGAATACGCCAGAACGGAAATTATGGGCGGCATGCAGAGGGCGGTGAGCACAGACAAGGTTTACGACACTTGGTATCCGAAGACGCTTTTGAAATTTTCAAACGCCGGAAGTTCTGTGAAGTCTGTCCACCCAACTCAGAAGCCGGTGGGGCTTTGCGAGTACCTAATTCGCACCTATACCAACGAAGGTGAAACGGTGCTGGACAACTGCATGGGAAGCGGCACGACCGGCGTTGCGTGCGCGAACACGGGGCGGAAGTTCATCGGCATGGAGCAGGACGCAGGCTATTTCAAGATCGCCAGCGAGCGGATCGAGCAGGCGTTCCAGAAGGGTGTCGAGCAGGTGCTTGAGAGGCGTGGCGAGTCTGCCGACCTGTTTGCTGGTACGCTGGCGTGATGACGAAACTTGACATCGCGGTTGGCATCGTTGGCGCGGTGGCCTCGCTTGGGGCTGCTGTGTTCTGGCTTTGGTCCGCGCTGATCCAAGTGCCGAACAACATCGACACCTTCATCGGAGAGTTGCAGCGTATCGGGCGTATGAATGGGC
>NZ_JBSGVS010000162.1:0-1042 GCF_053608565.1 Streptomyces sp. NPDC055025 | reverse complement strand
GATCCAGGTCGGGTCGGTGGCGGTCGGTGGGGATGCGCCGGTGTCGGTGCAGTCGATGACGACGACGCGTACGTCGGATGTGGGTGCGACGTTGCAGCAGATCGCTGAGTTGACGGCGTCGGGGTGTCAGATCGTGCGGGTGGCGTGTCCGACGCAGGATGACGCGGACGCGTTGGCGGTGATC
Source organism: Streptomyces sp. NPDC055025 (assembly GCF_053608565.1). Taxonomy (NCBI): domain Bacteria; kingdom Bacillati; phylum Actinomycetota; class Actinomycetes; order Kitasatosporales; family Streptomycetaceae; genus Streptomyces; species Streptomyces sp. NPDC055025. The sequence continues at coordinate 858 of NZ_JBSGVS010000162.1, read as the reverse complement.
GCGCGGAAGTCGCAGATTCCGGTGATCGCGGATATTCATTTCCAGCCGAAGTATGTGTTCGCGGCGATTGACGCGGGGTGTGCGGCGGTGCGGGTGAATCCGGGGAACATCAAGCAGTTCGATGACAAGGTGCGGGAGATCGCGAGGGCTGCGGGGGACGCGGGGACGCCGATCCGTATCGGGGTGAACGCGGGGTCGCTGGACGCGCGGCTGCTGCGGAAGTACGGGAAGGCGACGCCGGAGGCTCTGGTGGAGTCGGCGCTGTGGGAGGCGTCGTTGTTCGAGGAGCACGGTTTCCGGGACATCAAGATCTCGGTGAAGCACAACGACCCGGTGGTGATGGTGAATGCCTACCGTCAGCTGGCCGCGCGGTGTGACTACCCGCTGCATCTGGGGGTGACGGAGGCGGGTCCGGCGTTCCAGGGGACGATCAAGTCGGCTGTGGCGTTCGGGGCGTTGCTGAGTGAGGGGATCGGGGACACGATCCGGGTTTCTCTGTCGGCTCCGCCGGTGGAGGAGGTCAAGGTCGGTCTGCAGATTCTTGAGGCGCTGAATCTGAAGCAGCGGCGGCTGGAGATCGTGTCGTGTCCGTCGTGCGGGCGTGCGCAGGTGGATGTGTACCGGCTTGCGGATGAGGTGACGGCGGGGCTGGAGGGTATGGAGGTTCCGTTGCGGGTCGCGGTGATGGGCTGTGTGGTGAACGGTCCGGGTGAGGCGCGTGAGGCGGATCTGGGTGTGGCGTCGGGCAATGGCAAGGGGCAGATCTTTGTGAAGGGCGAGGTCATCAAGACCGTGCCGGAGTCGAAGATCGTGGAGACCCTGATCGAAGAGGCGATGAAGATCGCCGAACAGATGGAG
>NZ_JBSGVS010000161.1:0-1057 GCF_053608565.1 Streptomyces sp. NPDC055025 | reverse complement strand
GTTTGACGGTGGTCCTGCGCCCCCCGAACGACAGAGTTGTTATCTGGGTTCGGGGGTATGCTTGCCAAGCGCCGTGGTCGAGCGACTTGGCATTTGAATGATAGAAATATAAGAAAAATTAGTTATACGAATTTCGAACTTGTATTATTGAAAACCCTTTCGTAATCGCGCATTTTGGTGTTGGTTAATCGCACCAATTTCACGAAGGGGAATCAGGATGCCGCATACGCAGAAATTGCCCGCGCATTTGTTTGCCGTTGTCGACTCGCATCTCGAGAGCAACTGGCGCGGTGACGCTACCAATAGAGAATGGACGGTCGTGGAGCTTGCCGTTACACGCGGTGCGCAGGGGGATGGCGCATGATCCGCTATTTTCTTGCTCAAGGTGATCGAGGTGGCAGCGCGACAATCACGGAAGGCCTGCCGACCGTCACCTGTTCCAATCCGCCCCCGCGCGTGCATATCGCGACACTGGATATGCAGACCTACTGCACGGCGTGCGGACGGAAGGGCTTTATTGCTCCGAAAGGGCCGCGGTGGCCGGGAACCGGGCCGAACGGCAAACCTTGGGCGCTGAGCGGCGACGTCAACGTCTGCGGTTGCAATCCCCAGCCGGTGTTCTATGCCCAGCGCGGCATGATGATGCGATTTACGGCTGAACAAGCGGCGGCGTTGACCGGGCAGATCCGAAACCACACGGATTCTGCACTGGCAACCGACGATGAGCACAGCGAGCAGTATGTCTTGTGCGATGAGCAGAGTGGCCGTCCGCTCGCGCGTGTTCGATACCGCATATACACGGCATCAGGTCAGATCGTCAGTGGTGTCACGGATTCCGAGGGAAATACCCGACGAGTAACAACGAGTCACGCCGAGAAACTTAGGCTCGAGGTCGTGGAGGGCAATAGCGATGTCCTGTAACGAATACGTTTGCGTCCACGATTCCGCGGTGACGAACACCACACCGGGCTCGAAGTTGAAAGTTTTTCTTACGCTCAACGGCCCGCCAATCTGCCCGGCCATGACCGACGCAGAATTTAGAAAGCTGATGATGCAA
>NZ_JBSGVS010000160.1:0-1100 GCF_053608565.1 Streptomyces sp. NPDC055025 | reverse complement strand
ATCCACGCGCGCACGATCTTTGGACAACCCGAGCCTCGGCAATGCTCGGTCGCGAAGGACATGCGGCTGCATCGACAGCCACATAGATTGGCGGTCGGGCCGCCGCATGATCGGCCGAGCGCTGGTCGTCGTTTTGTCAAGCATAAGCCGAATGCTGAGGCTCATACACGACGGCCAAGTACAAGTAAAACAAGAAAAATTATAGCGACAGCATTGTAGCCGATGAGTTTGGCATCGGGGTTCAACGAAAGTCATATACCCGTCGCAGACGAGAATGGAACGCATTGGAAGTGCAACAAAAAGTGTTCGAACACCTCTCATCCCGGATAGAAAACCGCCCCCCATCCATGCTCATTCCGGAATACGGTAGGCGAGACGAGAGCCTTTGCGCAATCTGGCCGCTACCTTTATGGGGCCAGAAACAAAGCAATTGAACGCAAAGACACATCAGGCGCCGGGCCATCGGTCCCGCAGCGACGAATGCTTCGCCTTCGGGATTCGAGCCGCGCTCCGCTTGTTCCTCGATGGAGCAGTTCCTACCCGGGTGTTGGACGACTGAAGGCCATTACGAGCGCAGCCGTCTGCGCGCACGCCATACGGTTTGCAACCCGTGCCGCGTCAGCTTGATCGCCCACGGCGCCTTGGCCTTGAGGTACTCCACGATCTTCCGCGTCGCAAAAATGGCCCTGCTGTTCTGATAGAAGGCGAGCTGACTGCGTAACGCGTGGAGTTCCTCCTCCAACGCGCCGGGCGCTGCAGAGGCGGCCTGCCCGCCCTCAAGAACATACAGTGGGAGCCTCACCTCCCCCGCCTCGACCATCTTGCCCGTCAACAACGCGTGGTACAACTCACGATGCCGCGCGACACGCTCCGGAGTGTGATACATCGAATTCGCACGACGCCGATAGAAGAAATGAATGCCGTTCGTTGCAATGAAGCGCTTCCCCGTGGCGAGTGCGCGGGAATAGAGATCCCAATCCTCATACGCTTCGAGTTCTTCACGATACTTCAGCTCGCGCAACACTACCGTACGCGCCATGCAGGTTGCGGTCGAAAAGCGGTTTTCGTACATGCCGAGCGCCCGCGCTTCGCCATAGAAC
>NZ_JBSGVS010000159.1:0-1100 GCF_053608565.1 Streptomyces sp. NPDC055025 | reverse complement strand
CCGCGCTGCCAGGGGCTGGCCGGATCACAGAAGTAGACCGGGACGCCGGTGGAGATGGTGAAGGCGTGGTGGGCGCCCATTTCGGCGCCCTGGTCCCAGGTGAGGGACCGTCTCAGGTGTGCGGGCAGGACCGTGACTGTCTCGGCGAGGGCGTCGCGGACATGGGACGCGGTGTGGTCGTGGGGCAGGTGGACGAGCATCAGGTAGCGGGTGGTGCGTTCGACCAGGGTGGCGATGGCTGAACGGCTCTCCCGCCCGACGATCAGGTCGCCCTCCCAGTGGCCGGGAACCGCCCGGTCGGCGGCCTCGGCAGGCCGTTCGCTGATCATGACCATGGGGTGGGAGAAACGCGGCCGGCGGGCCGTGGTGCGCACGTGCGGCTTGCGTATGGCCCGTCCGGTGCGCAGGGCGCGGGTCAGTTCGCGGCGGAGTTCGCCGCGGCCTTGGACGTAGAGGGCCTGGTAGATGGTTTCGTGGGTCACACGCATCTCCGGCCGGTCGGGGAAGTTCCTCCGCAGAGCGTGACAGACCTGTTCCGGGCTCCACCGCTTGGTCAGGTGGTCCTGGATGAAGTCCCGGAGCTCGGGGTTCTGGCTGATCTTCCCGGGCTTGGGACGTGGCCGGCGGGCGTCCGCACGCGCCTGGGCCGCATGCGGGCGGTAAGTCCAGCGGGAGGAGTTCTGGCGTAGTCGCATGCCGTTGCGCCTGATCTCCCGGCTGACTGTGGACGGACTGCGGCCCAGTTCGGCAGCGATGGCCCGGACCGTGGCCCTCTCGCGCAGCCGGTCGGCTATGTGTATGCGCTCGGCTTCGCACAAGTACCGGGACCGCGCAGAAGGCGGTGCCACCGCACGGATGGGTGGCACCGCCTTCCGGCCGCCGGATGTGTGACGGCCGTTGCGCCAGCGCTTGCCGGTACGCAGATTGATCCCGACGATCCGGCTGGCCTCTGAGAACGTCACTCCTTGATCCACAAGTCGGAAGTATTCCTCCCGCTTCTGGACCTGCGGAGCATGTCCCGTGGGCTTGCGCCGCTTGCCGTAATCGATGGCCATTGCTTCCCCTGAGCTGGGGTGTTGCAACGACCACTAGAACTCAAG
>NZ_JBSGVS010000158.1:0-1189 GCF_053608565.1 Streptomyces sp. NPDC055025 | reverse complement strand
ATCCAGCACGCACGACGAACTCGACCCGAGTGGATTTGACCGCTCAAGCCCACCAGTGACGCGTCCCTCGGCAACGACCAAAGGCGGCTGGCTCGCCCCCCAGGACCAGATAAGGTCCACTGGCGAACGTCCAAGCAACTGCGCACAAAGGCCTACGGTAAGGCGACCCTGCCTGTAGCCATCGATGACTAGGTCCGCCCCTCCCGACTGTCGTTTCAACTGTGAGTGAATCCGAGACATGTCTATGCTGCCGTCGTCGTTCTTTACAGACATAGTCAGGTAGCCCGGAATGGGTTCTACAGTCTTTTCGGTTAGCTCGTGCGCGTACCCGAGCAGATGCCTAGAGGCGGGCATCAATGAAGCAACGCGATAGGTGGTCTCTTCTCCCATCTGATGCCGAATGGTCACCGTCTCGCCAACCCTCTTGTCGATAAAGTTCGCAGCAAACGCAGAGTCATGAGGGAAGTAATTCTGTGCCTGCGGAAGAGTACCGACGTCTGCAGGGTCAATTACAACGGTGAACGGCGACCCATCTTCTCGCAGCAGTGTGGCCGCAACACCCGCAGAAACGGCTGTAGGTGTCGCGCCCCATGGAATGTCATCGGCAGTGAGCAGGGCGGTGATGAAACCCGCCGCAACGTTCGCGTTGTCGAGGTTACATCTAAACAATCGATACAACCGACGCATACCGAGGTCACGGTCACCGTATTGAATTTCAGCCAACGCCACCCTGCGGATAATCTTGGGCTCACCGCTTAGTTCCAGCGGGGCCTCGCCAAACGCGCTCCGGATTTCTGCCGGCCGCAAGGTCTGGAGTGCGACGCGATACCAAAACTCCCAGGCGCGAGCGTCGGTAGGACAACGGTCCCTTTGTCGCAAGGCCAGTGGCTTTAACCGGTGCCAATCATTCGCCTGCTGCGCGGCCAGGACTGCCATGCCGACGAAGGCGTCGTCCTCGAACCAATCTGCGGGAGCACTATCCATGATGGACCGAGCCTTCGCGCGGTAACCGCCTTTTGCGTATGCCTCCAGTAGGCGTGTTTGCAACCCACGACTGAGATTGACATTCGGAATCGATGTCAGCAGCGATATCGCCGCCTTGCAGTCCCCAAGCAGAGTAAGCGTATCGGCAGCCTGAATCTTCACAGGCTGAGCCGAGGTCGTCGTTACCAAAGCGACGAGCTTCTCT
>NZ_JBSGVS010000157.1:0-1209 GCF_053608565.1 Streptomyces sp. NPDC055025 | reverse complement strand
GTCTCAGACCGAGACATGCCAACGTACTTCCAGTATTGACCGCTCAGCGAATGGGGCTGTCCCAATGGCGAAAAAACAACCTGGCTCCGCTTGAACGAGATTGGCATTGAAGAGTCTGCTCAGGTTGTGGACGTGCCGACGCGGTCCACACCCGGAAAGACTGTTGTACCTTGGAAGCGGTCCCTGAGGCCACACGGAAGTAAACGACCGAAGTGGGTCGATCTGCGCCAGTCGCGCGTTGCAGGGCGGCGGCAGGCCACGATCGGCCACAAGCCGCCGTTCTGATCCGTAGTCGGTCGGACATTCAAGCGTCGGCACCGCTCCGTGTGCGGTACTACTTTGAAGTCGCTCGCGCCGTTGCGAGGATACCGAGCATACTTTTTCGTGCTCTGCGCTTTTCTACAAATTGGCCGACTGCGTCCTTCGCCATCGCGATACCTCCGCCACCAATCGCACCCACCACACTCGCGATTGGAGCACTAACGCCGGCGGCAGCTGCGAGAGCTGGCATGAAAAACATACTTGCACCGGCGGCGATTCCAATAACGCTACCTGTTCCTGCAGCCCAGTATTTCGGTGAGTATTTGTCTTCGATGTCCTTTATTGCTTTCTTCTGGCGCTGAATCAGCAAGTCCAACCCATGCCGGACTTCCCGCGCTACAGCTTCAAGTTCGGCGGGACCCGCCGCAGTCAACTGAGTTGTGATTTTCTTCAATTGTTCGCGAAGTTCCGCGTGCTCCATGCGTTCTCGAAGCTCAACGAGACCTGCTATAGGCACGTTGCCCAGCCAGGTCAAACTGTCATCTTGAAGTGCTCGAAGAATATCGAATGCTTCCCTAGACAGTACTTGTTGCTTTATGAGTTCTCGCGCTTCGGCCCGTGCGCAAAGCTCGAAGTAGTACCAATGCACGGGTGTGCTGAGCATTGGTTGACTATTAAGCTCCTCAGCGTTCTCTGCAAGGTGGTATTGAGGGCGTAATCTTTCCAGAATTCCGTTAAGAACAAGGACGCCTCGCGGAAGCTTCTCCATTTTTCCAAGCATTTCCTGGTCGCGCACTCCCTTTAACTCTTGCAGATAGATGGCTGCCGCCTCCTCTGCTGTGCCTACAGCGGTAGGTTCAACTCCAGGCGGTACGAACAGCCTTTCACGCGTTATTGCGTCGAGGAACGGTTGTTCGTATTTTTTGACGTACTCGAACAGTTCGTCGA
>NZ_JBSGVS010000156.1:0-1273 GCF_053608565.1 Streptomyces sp. NPDC055025 | reverse complement strand
CGCGCGTCGGTCCAAACCCCTGTTCGTCAAGAATATCAAGCATCGCCTCGCGAAGATTGGGGGCGTTTATGACTGCAACTTCAAAGGTCAAGTCGTTCAGAAAAATGCCATAGGTTTCCCAAATCGCACTGAAGGTAGGAAAATCAGCCGATTCGCACCAAGCACGCTGCTCAGCCGTCAAGGGAACGACTCCCGAAGCGGCGCAGTATGCGTCCCATATTCCAAGCGTCCGCGCCTTTCCAAGTGGCGACTTGGCGCCGGCGATGGGATCCCAATCGGTGACAACCGCGAAAGGCAGGCCAAGACTACCGGCGAGCTTCACGTAGGGCTCGAAATGGACGCCCGCGACATTGCAGACGGTAATGCCGAGCCGATCCAGATCGAGGCCCAACGCCTCGGCAAATCCGGGCAGCAGTGCTTCTTCGGCATCGCCTTCCACGAAGATCACGCCTCGCGCGAAAAGCAGTTCGGATCTCGTAGCGGTCAGATAGCGCTCAATGTCGTCAAGTTCCTCGTTTGTGACCGGCAACTCCGCAAGCGAATAGACTTGCGACGCGCCGTTCACCGATCGCAAGCTCACTATCGAACGGAGCGGCACAACCGCAGCCAATGTCGGGGAATGGCTCGTGACGACAAGTGCCTGTGCCGGGTCAGCTTTTTGAAATAGCTTATCGAATACAGCCCGCTGAAGTTGAGGATGGAGGTGAGCCTCCGGTTCCTCGATACAAAGCAGCGAATAGTTGCGTTCATTCTTGGCACGCCGCCAAGCAAACTCCGCCAATTTCAAAGTGATCAAGGCGACATTCGCAGAGCCCAGGCTTGCCTCAGCAATGCTGCGTTTGCCGTTATCGATGAACATTGCAATTGAACGGAACAATCGAAGCGGATCGGTGGGCGAAAAGAGAAGGCGTGCATCAATGTCATGCGCGCTTCCGGCAAGGTCCAGAATGCCAGCGCGGAGGGAGTCTTCGAGCGCTTTAACCGACGGGAAACTTTCGAGCTTCTTGGTCGCACTTTCAAGCGTGGCAGCAACGCTATCCAGTTCACTACGACTGACTGTCGCCACGGCATCCTCGAGCAATGGGCGCAGCGGTGAGTTGCGCCACGATGCCAGTTGCCCCTCGGCGTCGCGCAACGCGTCGAGCATATCTAGCGCAACCCTGCGACGGACCCGGCTTGGGACGGCTCGGGATTCATCACCCCCACCGAAAACGATGAACTCGCAGTCCTCACCGGATTGTGGAGCGCCAGTGACGTCGGCTCGCTTTCGGTA
>NZ_JBSGVS010000155.1:0-1312 GCF_053608565.1 Streptomyces sp. NPDC055025 | reverse complement strand
GCGGAAGGTCTCGCGGCGGACATGGATCTCCTGGACGTCTGCACAGGCGGCGGCGCGCTGGCGGTGCTGGCGGCACGCATGGGCGCCCGGGTCTCGGCCACCGACATCTCCCGGCGCGCGGTGATGACCACCCGGCTCAACGCCCTTCGCGCCGGACAGCGGGTACGGGTCCGCCGCGGCGACCTGTCGACTCCATGGGGCGGCCGGACCTTCGACGTGGTGGTGAGCAACCCCCCGTACGTCCCCGCCCCGAGGACGCGGCCTCCGCCGCGCGGCCCGGCACGGTCCTGGGACGCCGGCCGCGACGGCCGGCACGTCGTGGACCGGATCTGCGCGCACGCACCGTCTCTTCTCCGGCCGCACGGCATCCTGCTGATGGTGCACTCCGGGCTGTGCGGCGCCGACACGACCCTGCGGCAGCTGGCCGCGGCCGGTCTGACCTGCTCGGTCACCGACCGGACGTACGTACCCTTCGGCCGCGTCCTCACCCGGCGACTGCCGTGGCTGCGCGCCCAGGGGCTGATAGGCGCCGGCGACGACAGGGAAGAGCTGGTGGTCATCCGTGCCGAACGAAGCTGACCGGCCCCGCCGTGTCACCGTCGACCGCGACGGACCGGTCCTGATCGAAGGACCCGTGGAACTGGTCGCGGAGGACGGCACGGTCGTCTCCTCCGACCGGTTCGTCGTCGCTGTCTGCACCTGCCGTCGCAGCCGCGCCTATCCGTGGTGCGACACCAGCCACCGCGTCCGCACCACCCCGCGGGCCGCCGAATGTCACGGCCACCACGACGACCACGACCGCCACGACCACGATCGCGACGAGTGCGGCCCGGCCCACGATCCGAAGGACAGTGATGACGGCGACCACCAGTGACCGGACTCGCACCGGACCCGCCCTGCCCGCACCCCGGGGGCCGCTGTCGGCCGGCCTGCTGACCGCGCTCACCACACCCGCCGGGACCGCACCCGACGCGCGCGAGGTCGCGGCGGCGGACCCGTACGGCGAAGACGCGCAGCTCACCCTGTACGTCTTCTACGAGCTGCACTACCGCGGCTTCGCGGGCGTGGGCGAGGACCGCGAGTGGGACCCCGCGCTGATGCCGCTGCGCCGGGCGCTGGAGGACCGCTTCCTTGACGCGCTGCGCGCCGACGTCCCCGTGGGCCGGAGCGCGGACGAGGCATTCGGCGAGCTGCTGGTGGAGCCCACCGACCACGGCGGCAGCGTCGCGTACCACCTGGAACACCACGGTGAACTCCGGCAGTTGCGCGAGTACGCGGCGCTGCGCTCGCTCTACCACCTCAAGGAGGCCGA
>NZ_JBSGVS010000154.1:0-1340 GCF_053608565.1 Streptomyces sp. NPDC055025 | reverse complement strand
GCCGCACACCCGCGGCGGGGACGCGCTTCCACACGCCCTAGGCCCCTCGCGGCCTGCGCAACCGTAAACTCGCGTCCTCCCGCTGGTCACTGAATTCCCCTACGCTCCCTCTCGGTTGACATGCCCAAGACATGCTCAGCGGGAGGAACAAGGGATATGGCAAAGCTCTTTCGTACCGCGGTCGCGGCCGGTGCCGTGGCCGTGCTCGCTTTCGTCACCACCCCGGCCCAGGCCGCCGACCCCAGCCAGCTTCCGTACCCCTCCACCACCGGGGTCGGGGTCCACAACTCCTATGAGAAGGCCACCTTCCCCTATTTCGCGGACGCCCTGGACTCCGGCGCCGGAATGCTCGAACTCGACCTGTGGACCAATGTGTTCGGCGCCTCCTGGCGCGTCTCCCACAGCAACCCGCTGGGCAATGACAACAACTGTGTGAACGCCACCAACGCCGGCGAGCTGCGCAACAAGGCGCAGAACCGCGACCTGGCCGGCTGCCTGGCCGACATCAAGGTCTGGCACGACGCGAACCCGGGCCACCGGCCCATCGTCCTCAAGCTCGAACTGAAGGACGGCTTCCAGGGGAACGCGGGCCGCGGCCCCGCCGCCCTCGACGCGCTGCTCACCAGCAAGCTCGGTGACGCGCTCTACCGTCCCGCGGATCTGGTGGGCGGTCACAGCGACCTCGACCAGGCCGCCCAGGCCGGTGCCTGGCCCACGCGCGCGCAGCTGGCCGGGAAGTTCATCGTCGAACTGATCCCCGGCACGGTCGAGGAGCAGAACCCCTTCGACACCCTCTGGACCGACCGGGAGTACGCCACCTACCTGCGTGATCTCAAGGCCGCGGGGCGGCTGCGCGAGGCGGCGGCCTTCCCCGCCGTCCACAACGCGGCGGCCGGCGACCCGCGTACCAGGTACACGGACGCCTCGATCAGGCCCTGGTTCGTCTTCTTCGACGCAGACGCCTCCGCGCTCAGCGCTCTGGACACCTCCTGGTACGCGCAGCGGAACTACTTCCTGCTGATGACGGACGCGCACAACGTGGCGCCCGCCATCGACGGCACCAACCCGACCGAGCAGCAGGCCCGCGACCGGCTGGCCCTGCTCGCCCAGCGGAACGCGAGTCTGATCTCGGCCGACTGGCACGGGCTGAAGCCGGTGCTCTCCTCCGTCGTGGCGCGCGGCGCGGCCCAGTAGTCCCTTCCCACCGACCACCGACCACCGACCACCGCCGCACCGTCCCCATGTCCCACGGCCGGGACGCCCGGGGGTGGCGGGGGGGGGGGGCCGCCCCCCCCGCGCCCCCCCCGCCGCCCCCCCCCCCCCCCCCCCCCGGGGGGGGC
>NZ_JBSGVS010000153.1:0-1380 GCF_053608565.1 Streptomyces sp. NPDC055025 | reverse complement strand
CTGGAAAGTTCAAGGTAAGCATTGAGTTTTGGGACGATATTTGTAACCACATAAAGCGTCACGCGATTCTTCAAAAGAAATACAGCCCTAACTCCCCAGGCGGTGTCTTTGATGACATGAGAAGGTCGTCGGAGGAGACTCAATCGAGGGTGGTCGAGACCAATGAGCTCATAAGTGCAGTATCATCGAAGCTCGATTCATTCATGTCGCAAGTGGGTGGGCCGGCGCTCGTCTCGTCGCTTGTAACAAACGAAAACAATACAGCATCGAGACAGTTGGACAAGGTGGCCGAACTCATTAAGGAAATGAGCTACAGCGGCGCAAGTGCGTTGCTATCGGTAATCTTTGATGAACACGCCTCATTAAATGAACGGCAGAGAGCGAAATGGTATTTGCTCTCCGGTATTGTGGATTGGCACGCGGGAGATGTCGCTGGCGCTGCACAGAAATTTGACACCGCGTATGAGATATACCCGGATGACGACCGGATTACCTCTGGAAAGATACGTGGTCTCTTGCTTTCTGACCATCTCGACGTCGCGTTTGACATCGCAGAGAAAGCGCGCTCGCGTTTTCCGGATTCAGCCCACGTATGGCTTGCTTGGGCCAATACAAAAATCGCACTGAAGCAGTTTCTTGCTGAAGCCGATGTGCCCGTCAGATTCCAAGGCAACGCCGATGCGTTGCAAATGATGGCAATCAGCTTTCACGATGCGGGGGACCGAGCGTTGTCCCTCGCTTATGCTGACCGAGCTCTACGTGCGGATGGTGCGGGCTTCTACACGTGGAGCAACGTCCTTTTTATTGCCACAGACTTCGCCAGTAAGGACCCGTTTCTGGCCTCAATGGGACTACTGCCGCCAGAGGTCGAGTGTACGTTGCGCGCCGTATGTGAATGTTTTGAGCCACGCGATGAAAAACTCTGGCGCAAGGAAATCGGCGCACTAGTATCGGACGCAGCCGCGAACCTTGCGGTTGGAAGACTACTGCTCGGGGACGCGTCGGCTTGCTTGAAGATTTGTGAGGAAGCGGAGGTATTTGGTGAGTCTTCGTTGAAGCTTGCGGCTCCGCGCATATACGCATATCACGAACTGGGCGACCTCCAGAGAGTTGTAGAGGTTGGGGCGCCTCACCTGAAAGAGATTCATATCTCGGCGCAGATGATGGTCGGCGAGTCGGCCGCCATTCTCGGAATGCCCGAGTTGGTACGGGATATCACGGAATCCCCTGCTGTGGTATCTGATTGCGACGCGGCGAAAACCGCTCAGGCATTAATGTGGATTGCACTTCGAAACAGTGGCGACAGTTCGTCAGTCGCTGAATTGCTCGATAAGCATGATTTCGAGGCGGAGACCGCGCCCATTCTACTCAACGCTGCTG
>NZ_JBSGVS010000152.1:0-1386 GCF_053608565.1 Streptomyces sp. NPDC055025 | reverse complement strand
GCACAATGCGTCACCCTGGCGCCCTCTTTGCACGAAAATACCCAAGAGGAATAACTGCTCATGCGCGGAGTAAAAGCGCGGGCGCGTGTCGTGTACTATCGAGATGATTTGTTTTTGCCTTCGATGTAGGACCGCGTCTTTACTTTTTAGGGTCGCGCTTGCGAGGGAGGGTCACGCAGCGGACGAAAAACAGCGTAGAGTGCGGTACCACTCTTCCGCACACGAGATGGTCGCGATTGAGAGACGGATGAAGTTGCTAGTCAAAAAACACTTATGATTAAATGGGTTATTGACTCGCCTCAAGGCGAGGGTCATCCATGTATGCTAGCTGGGATAGGGGGATATAAGTGGAAGAGCTAATCGCGGCATATATCGCACAATTGTCGGAGAAGGACGGCCGAGAATATAGGGCGCGCGGGGATTTATTGGACGAGGTATATAGATATATCCTGGGCCAGGGTTTTGGTAAAATTTCAATTTCTGTGCTAACGAGAGTAGTCGACCAGTATGTGCGGTTGGCAATACTAGAGGACAGGGCTGCGCGAGTTGGAAGTGGGGAGTATGTATTCAGTGCTGCCGCTGATATCGAAAATATCAAACGAGACTACGACGATAGACGTCGGGGGCTCGTTCATCGGGAAGTCGTGTCACGTTCTGTGCCGGACCGTGGCCCCTCGTTAGAAGAGCGATTGAATATGTTGACCGCACGGAATAATGAGCTTTCTGTGCAAATTGACCGCATGCGAGATTTGTTGAGAATGAAGGGCGGCGTCCTCGCACTCATTCTTGATGATGATTTCCTTTGCACATCCGCGTCCGCTCGAAAGAGTCTATTCGACGCACAAGATTACGCTCTTTAAAACATGGATAAAAACAAATCTCATGCGGGGTTGGCGCTTCTTGCTTATAAGATTGGACCTAATCAGTTCGAGCTTAACAGGAGCTTGACCTATATCAGCATGCGTGACCAAGTCCTCCGGGCGCGGACACTTATTCATACGGCCATTGATGCAGGGCTATTCGAAAAGCAAGCTGAAAATAGTAGTTCGTTTGCTGATGGAGATGTCGACTACGATGTGGTTGTGCTAGGCGCGGGTGTGGGCGGAATTTCTGCAGCGTTGGCCTCTGCTGAGGCTGGTTTGCGGACGCTTGTTCTCGATGCGCAGGGGCAGTGCTTTTCGTTGCTCCGCAAAGGCACAGACAGATTGTTGAGCACGACCGTTTATGATTGGCCAGCAATTCACTTTTCCAGTCACTGCTTTCCAGATATTCCAGACCTAAAACCTAATCCAGCGACGCATGCCGCTATCCTTCGCTTTCCCTCTGCTCCGAAAGCGGCGAGTGCACTGGCGGACGAGCTACAAGCGCAGCTAGATAAATATAAGC
>NZ_JBSGVS010000151.1:0-1521 GCF_053608565.1 Streptomyces sp. NPDC055025 | reverse complement strand
ACACAGTGGACGCGAGCAACTGAGGACAAGCCCTCGGCCTATTAGTACCGGTCAACTCCACCAGTCACCTGGCTTCCATATCCGGCCTATCAACCCAGTCGTCTACTGGGAGCCTTAACCCCTCAAGGGGGTGGGAGTCCTCATCTCGAAGCAGGCTTCCCGCTTAGATGCTTTCAGCGGTTATCCCTCCCGAACGTAGCCAACCAGCCATGCCCTTGGCAGAACAACTGGCACACCAGAGGTTCGTCCGTCCCGGTCCTCTCGTACTAGGGACAGCCCTTCTCAAGACTCCTACGCGCACAGCGGATAGGGACCGAACTGTCTCACGACGTTCTAAACCCAGCTCGCGTACCGCTTTAATGGGCGAACAGCCCAACCCTTGGGACCGACTCCAGCCCCAGGATGCGACGAGCCGACATCGAGGTGCCAAACCATCCCGTCGATATGGACTCTTGGGGAAGATCAGCCTGTTATCCCCGGGGTACCTTTTATCCGTTGAGCGACGGCGCTTCCACAAGCCACCGCCGGATCACTAGTCCCGACTTTCGTCCCTGCTCGACCCGTCGGTCTCACAGTCAAGCTCCCTTGTGCACTTACACTCAACACCTGATTACCAACCAGGCTGAGGGAACCTTTGGGCGCCTCCGTTACCCTTTAGGAGGCAACCGCCCCAGTTAAACTACCCATCAGACACTGTCCCTGATCCGGATCACGGACCCAGGTTAGACATCCAGCACGACCAGAGTGGTATTTCAACGGCGACTCCACCCATACTGGCGTATGAGCTTCAAAGTCTCCCACCTATCCTACACAAGCCGAACCGAACACCAATATCAAACTGTAGTAAAGGTCCCGGGGTCTTTCCGTCCTGCTGCGCGAAACGAGCATCTTTACTCGTAATGCAATTTCACCGGGCCTATGGTTGAGACAGTCGAGAAGTCGTTACGCCATTCGTGCAGGTCGGAACTTACCCGACAAGGAATTTCGCTACCTTAGGATGGTTATAGTTACCACCGCCGTTTACTGGCGCTTAAGTTCTCAGCCTCGCCAACCCGAAGATTGACTAACCGGTCCCCTTAACGTTCCAGCACCGGGCAGGCGTCAGTCCGTATACATCGCCTTACGGCTTCGCACGGACCTGTGTTTTTAGTAAACAGTCGCTTCTCGCTGGTCTCTGCGGCCACCCCAAGCTCAAGGAGTAAATCCCATCACCCAGTGTGGCCCCCCTTCTCCCGAAGTTACGGGGGCATTTTGCCGAGTTCCTTAACCATAGTTCACCCGAACGCCTCGGTATTCTCTACCAGACCACCTGAGTCGGTTTAGGGTACGGGCCGCCATGAAACTCGCTAGAGGCTTTTCTCGACAGCATAGGATCATCCACTTCACCACAATCGGCTCGGCATCAGGTCTCAGACTTATGTTGCACGGATTTACCTGCACAACGCCCTACACCCTTACCCCGGGACAACCACCGCCCGGGTTGGACTACCTTCCTGCGTCACCCCATCGCTTACCTACTAC
>NZ_JBSGVS010000149.1:0-1600 GCF_053608565.1 Streptomyces sp. NPDC055025 | reverse complement strand
CCCGGGATTGTCCAGCTCCGGAATCGTCACACCGTTATGCACGATGGCGATCGGCTGTTTCAGACCCACGGCCCGGATCGCATCCGCCTCCTCGCGATTCAGTGCATGAAAGCACGCGGCGCGATTCAAATGGCTGTGTTCATAGGCCGCGAGCGCGACCCACTTCTTCAGTTTCGAACGCTTCATGATCCATGGATCGAGCATGCCGTGCGGCGAGATGATGTAGGGCTTGCGTCGACGCCGATGCCACGCGACGACATCCGCCGAAGGGTGCATCCAGATTCCGTGCGTGTGAACGATTTGGGCATCGGATGCCAGCAGCGAAGTGCGCAAGCCCGGGGAGTAGCCGAACATCGCGGGACCGACCGCGTCACGGGTCGTCACCCGCGTCCCGCGCCATTGCGGAAGGTCGGTCCTGGTGTTCGCGTCGTTCAGTGCGAATACGCGCGGTACGAACCCGTTGGACGGCAGCGCGAGTGCGAGGCCACGTACCGCGTCGAACAGGCCGCCAGCGGTTCTGGACGCGGACGCCGTTACGAACCCGACCTGATGGCCCGGCGCCTGCGCAGGATGGAAGTCGGCCGTCCCGGTCACGCGGCCTCCCGCAGAAGATCCGCAAACCGCGGATACAGGCGACGATAGCGCTCTACCGCGCGATCGATCTCCGCCTGCCCCCGCGACGGCGCCCGATAGTCGGCGATCATCGTTCGCGCGATTTCATCCACATTGAAACCGTCGATGTCGTATACGCGGGCGCTCAAACCCAGGTCCGTCATGATGCCGCTCGTCTTGGGCAGGTAGGAGAGCGCCACGAGCGGCCGTCCTGCCAAAAGTCCAAAGATGCATGAGTGAAAGCGGCTACCCAGAAATACCGAGGAGCCGGCGATGATGCTCCTGACGTCCGCCACGGGTCGGTCTTTCTGATCCAGGATGACGAATTCCCGACACCGCTCGGCGATCTCGCGGCCCACCGGCAGATCGGCCGCGACCTGGTTGACGATGACGATCCGCACGCCCAGCGTGTCGTGCAGGATATTCAGCAGTTCGCACAGGCTGCGGACATACCGTTCCTTGGCCTGCGCCTGGTCGGCGGCAAGCGGAAACGCCCATTCGATCACCGAAACCGCGATATAAGGCTCGTCCGGATCGATTCCGAGTTCCGCCTTCATCGACGCGGTCGCGGCCGGCGTCGCAGCATGCCAGAAGGCAAGATCGCCGGTCCTGGCGACTCGCGCTGCCGGCAACGCGAGCGTCTCGACGACAAAATGGTACGACTCGCTTTCCCGTACGCAGATGAGGGATGCCTTGGCGAGCACCTTTGCGGCAAACCACCGGCCGCGCCTGGAGCGGATCGGACCGACGCTCTGCGGCGCCAGAACCACGGTGGCGCCAAACTTCGAAGCCGCCCAGATCTGGATCAGGTTCGCGTAGTACGACGGATTGGAGTCTTCAAGATATCCGCCGGGACAACTGACGACGACATCGGCTTTCCCGAGCGCGTCGATGGCACGTCGTTGCTCGACCGGAATCAGACGGCCGAGCAGCCACGGTCGTCGCAACGATACATAGCAGATCGTGATGGCCTGGCGGACGACATTGC
>NZ_JBSGVS010000148.1:0-1681 GCF_053608565.1 Streptomyces sp. NPDC055025 | reverse complement strand
GTTGCTACGTCAACCCTGGTTGATCAGGCAGGCGGCGCCGCGACCTTGACAAGTGGCCAGCGTGCGGCGATCGCCGGCGTATCGACGTTGCTGGGCGGTTTGACAGCCGGGCTTGCCGGGGAGAATGCGCAGGGCGGGGCTGCGGCGGCGCAGAATGAAGCGCTGAACAACGGGTTGGCGGATCACGGTATGCCCGCGAATCCGCTGCGTAAGGCACTCGATATAGCGTGCGGCGGCGGTACCAAGCCATGCGACCCCAAGTTACTGCAAACGTTGATGCAGGCGCAGGGCGCTAATGCCGATCAAGCGTCGGCGATGATGAATGCCGCCGCCCCTTATGTCGGAGGTGCGCTCGGTGGTGTGCTGGGTGGTGTGCTGTTCGGTCCGGGAATCGCCGCTGGATGTGTAGCAAATGCCGTCCTTTGTGCAAACGAACTGACTATACTCGCGGCGGAGGTCTATGCCGGTCTGAATGGTATGCCTGTAGGGACGGGGGCCTCAGTCCTGACGGGTGTGTCGTCGCCAGCCGCAATGGGATCTGCTGTCAGTGTCGAGGCGCGAGCGCTAGGCGAGGCTCGGTTGCTCATCGCGGAGGGAAGCAAAAATCCTGCAGTCTCGGTAGGGGGGGCTGCCGCGCTTGGCATTCAAACTCCCCCGTTCAGCAACATTCTTGCAAAGGTGCCGACGTTTCCGGGAGTCAAGATGTCTGCAGATGGCGATACGTTTGTGATTGTCGATCAGGGTAAATTTATGGATGCGATTGCTGGCGAGTATGGCAGGTCCGGTCAGAAGCTTAATGGCCAGACAGTTCGGCAGATCGAGGGCTATATTGCGAGTCACGACTCGTTTCCGACCATGGCAGGGATACCTGGCTTGCACGCGGAGGTTCAGTCATTGAACTACATCTACAACGCAGTGCCGAATCCGGCCACGCTGAACCTGGCCGATATCAGTATTGCGACCATAAAGCTGGGGCGGAGCAGTGCGGCCGGAACTCAAGGAGGCGCGTTCACGGCATGTCAGAATTGTAGTGGGATCATTCCACCCAAGGTTAATGTCATTACCGGGAGGCAATAGAGTTGAACCGGGTAAATATCGAGTTGATGGAGCGGAAAGATGGGCGATATTTTCTTTCCGGAAAGAGGTTTTCTGGAATTGCCTTTGAAATTGGGCAAGATCAAAGGGTGCGCGCGATAGAACTGGTGGATGGTGTCGAAGTGGGGAGCTACCGTCCAATTTGCGCGAGCCCAGATGATGGATTCGATCAGGTTGATCTGACTGGAATGTTGTCTGACTATGAGGTACCGTTGTACCAGGGGCGACCATTCAGCGGAATCGGATATGAATTCGATGACGGTGCCTGTACGCGGGAAGTCTTTCTGCGGAACGGCATAGTGTATTCAGAGGCTTGGTGGACCGAGGCCGGAAGGATGGTTTATTTCGATGTTCCTAATGATGAATTTGGCGAGGTTTATGAGTGGTATTCATCTGGTGGGTTGAAGAGTGTAGATATAACGACCAATCTCGAGTTTTATGGGGGGGTGCGCTTTTCTGAGGGTGGGCGACTCGTGTTCTTGAGTGCGTGCAACGGTTTTCTTGAGGCTATTCCGCGAATAGCAAGGAAGGCTCGATTTTTTCCCGTTGCTACAGTTCGCGATGTCGAAAAGCTCGAGATATCAGA
>NZ_JBSGVS010000147.1:1423-1783 GCF_053608565.1 Streptomyces sp. NPDC055025 | reverse complement strand
ACAACACAACCTAAATCGTCGAGTGCACTGGCGGACGATATAAAAAAGCACCTAGATAAATATAAGCTGAAATATTCATCTGTTTTTCAGATTGAAAATGGAATAAAGCTAACGTCTCATCAAAGTGTGCTTTATGGTGGCGCAAGAGTTCTAACAGTTATCCTGCCGCGTGAGATAAATGTCCTCGGCGGCTCAAAAAGTAGCATTATTCGGGCTCGCATTGTTATTTTTGCAATTGGCTTCGGCTCGGAAAAGGTCCTTGCCAGTAGTTCTGATATTGGAAAAACGTTTTGGGGGTATGCCAGCCTTGAAAAAGAATTGGACGCACTTCGACCGGAACGCGCTACCGCTGTCGTACAG
>NZ_JBSGVS010000147.1:0-1338 GCF_053608565.1 Streptomyces sp. NPDC055025 | reverse complement strand
CGGAGGGCTTCAAGAGTGCCTGAGAATTGCGTTTAAGCCGGAATATCACGATTTGGCGAAAGCAATTTCTCTGTTGGAACGCGAGGTGTCAGACGTATCACCTGAGTGGTATCAGTTGATGTTGAAAATCTTGTGCGCGGAAGATAATGCGGCGCGTGCATATATGTGGGGATACGATATACCAACAGTCTATAAGGGGCTGGACGAAGTGCACGATTCGGTTATAGTCAGGTTGCTAGAACCAGAAACGAAGGGGGCAGTGCTTGAATGGTACCGCCAGGTTGTGCGGGAACGAGAAATACATATTTTTGTCGTTGACAAGCATGCGCATTCCGGTCGTGTATATGCATTAAATAGATTCCTAGTGAAATTATTGCTTACTCTCACGAAGAGAAATCTAGTAACGCGGGTCTCGGTTGAGTTGACGGGAGGCGCACCGACTGGACCGGCAGACATCGGCCCGATTGACCGTTCTGGAATTGACCAGGATGATGGTCCGCAAGGCACTGCCTCCAAGGAGGATTTGTTGCGACATGCCGTTTTTGGGGCCATTCCCAACCAATATGGAGTGGTGCGGTAAACGCCGGAGGCGTGCATAGCTGAAGAGCATTCGCGGGGCGCCCGCGCGCAGAGATGGACGCCCTTTCAACCGTGGCTGTCCACCCACGCTCGGCACCATCTGAGGCCCGCGAGTTCAGCTTCGTTCTCCGTCTCAAAACTACCGAGCACGCCCGAGGTTTCAACGAGCTTGTTGTTTCGCGTGATGGTGCCGCTGGCAGCAAATCCGTCGCCCTGCCGGATGGCATGTCCCCAAATCGAATACCCTCGGTACAGCTCTGCGTCCATAAGCGGGTCACCGCTGGCTGGGCGCCGGGTCAATCAACGCGCAGTACATGGCTTTCGGAGTCAGCATAGGCGGGAGTTTCTGCGTGCCGTGAACTAGGTTGATGGGACGGGTGCGCCACGCGTGGACATTCCGTTGGTTTCAGCTTCTCAGCGTGAGTCGTTCATGGTGCCGACTCGAAATCGGCCAACTTCACTCGAAATCTATCAATAAAAGCCGCGTATCGGCGAAAGTCATCGAAATTCACCAAGACCGTTTCCTTGCTGGCCGTCTCGCTGGCGTTGCATTCGGAACGCATGTGATTCGCGTCGACCATGTTGGGGGCGCGCACTGGCGCGGGGACGTACCAGGCACACCATCGGCTCCGATGACCATCCGTTGTCCGGCGGCCACCGTAAGCGCAGCCGGCGGATTGTTCTTGACGGCATTTGCCATCATCGATTACCTTTTGGTCGTTCGCACTTCTCCGCGAGCTCCGTTACCTCGCTGCATAC
>NZ_JBSGVS010000146.1:0-2299 GCF_053608565.1 Streptomyces sp. NPDC055025 | reverse complement strand
GTGTCCGGGCGGCCCCCTCTGTGGTGCGGATGGATCTCATGGTGCGGACGGATCTCATGGTGCGGACGGATCAGAGCGCGTCGGCGTTTCTTCTCGCCGAGTACGCGACGAACCCCGCGCCGATCATCAGAAAGGCGGTCCCGCCGAACAGATACGGCGTGGTGTCCACGCCGCCGGTGTCGGCGAGGGCGAGGTGCCGTGGGCTCTCCGGGCTGTCGGAGTCCCCGGCGGCGGGGCTGTGAGCGGTCGCCGCTGACAGAGGAGCCGGTTCACCGCGCTCATCGGTGGCGTTCGCGGACGGAACGAACCACAGGGCACAGAGCAGGGTCCCGGCGACGATGGCTGTCAGCAGCGGTCGGCGTACGACGGACACGGATTCGATCCCCCTTGTGACAACGCCGAATTGGCTGGGTGCGCCGATGCTAGTGAAAGCAGCGGGTCGCGGGAAAGTCGCGGGGGGTCTGAGCCCTACGCTCCGTCGTATGACCACTACAGAAACATCACGGTATGTACGGCTTCGGGTGGAATTGGTGCTGGAGGTCGACGACCCCGAGAAGCTGAGCGCCACCGCCCTCGCCCGTATCGGCGCCGACGAGTTCATGCCCGACGACGAGCGTGCCCACGCCGAGACGGCGGTGGGGGAGGACGAGGCCGAGGCCATCGCGTATCTCGTCGAACCGTTCGACCTGGTCAGGACGGTCCCCGGGGTCCAGCTCGCCCAGGCCTCGTGGACCAGCGAGCAGATCGACTACGACCCGGACTCCGCGGAGTGGGACCTCGACGACGAGGACCGGGCCGCGCCCGCGGAAGAGGAGGAGGAAGTCCCGGCTGGTCGGCACTAGCACGCGAGCGTGTCACTCTGGTAAGCCCCGGTCCGCGTCAGCCGACGGGCCGGGGCTCGCCCATGCCCTGGGCGAGTGGTGTGCGACACATCTCGGTTGAAGTGGAACCGGGCGAACCGGTACAGCAGTTCTTAAAGGATACCGGCAGGGTTGGCGTCGATGATGGAGAAGCGTGTGATGACGGACAGCAAGCGGCGCAGGGGCCTCATGGCCGCGTCCGCGGTGCTCGGCGGTGTACTGGTGCTTTCGGCCTGTAGCGAGGGCGCGGACAACGCGTCCGCCGAGAACACGAAGTCCCCGTCGTCGCAGGCCCAGGTGGACGAGGCGGCGGCCAAGGACACCTCCGAGGCCCAGATAGCCATCTCACCGAAGAACGGCGCGACGAACGTCGGCATCAACAACGACGCCGAGGTCAAGGTCACCAAGGGCACCCTCACCGAGGTCACGATGACCACGGCGGACGGCACGGATGTGCCGGGGAAGCTCTCCGCCGACTCCACGAGCTGGCAGCCGGACGGTCAGCTCGACCGTTCGACCACCTACAAGATCGCCGCGTCGGCCAAGGACGGCAAGGGCCGCGAGGCCCATGAGAACTCGTCCTTCACCACCGTCTCGCCCGACAACAGCTTCATCGGGAACTTCACCCCCGAGGACGGCTCCACGGTGGGCGTCGGTATGCCCGTCTCGATCAACTTCGACAAGGCGATCACCAACCAGAAGGCGGTCCAGGAGGGGATCACGGTCACCTCCAGCAGCGGCCAGGAGGTCGTCGGGCACTGGTTCAGCTCTCAGCGGCTCGACTTCCGCCCCGAGCAGTACTGGCAGGGCAACTCGACCGTCACCCTCAAGCTGAACCTGGACGGGGTCGAGGGCGCCGACGGTGTCTTCGGCGTCCAGCAGAAGACGGTCACGTTCACGATCGGCCGCAACCAGGTCAGCACCGTCGATGCCCAGAAGAAGACGATGACGGTCACGCAGGACGGCCAGACGGTCAAGACGATCCCGATCTCCTCGGGTTCCCCCGAGAACCCGACGTACAACGGTCAGATGGTGATCTCCGAGAAGTTCAAGGAGACCCGGATGAACGGCGCGACGGTCGGCTTCACGGACAACGACGGCAAGGGCGAGTACGACATCAAGGACGTCCCGCACGCCATGCGGCTGTCCACGTCGGGCACCTTCATCCACGGCAACTACTGGGGCGCCAAGTCCATCTTCGGCACCGCCAACACCAGCCACGGCTGTGTCGGCCTGGCGGATGTGAAGGGCGCGGGCGACCCCAACCAGCCGGCTGCGTGGTTCTACGAGCACTCGCTCATCGGTGATGTCGTCATCGTCAAGAACTCCCCGGACAAGACCATCAAGCCCGACAACGGCCTCAACGGCTGGAACCTCAACTGGGCGGAGTGGCAGGCCGGTTCGCAGGCCTGATCCGGTCGCTCCCGGCCGGCCGGGAG
>NZ_JBSGVS010000145.1:0-2724 GCF_053608565.1 Streptomyces sp. NPDC055025 | reverse complement strand
GCCCGCACCACGCAGGTGCGGGCCCCGGCTCGCGCTGTCCTCAGGCCCAGGAAGGCTTTTCCGAATGACTCGATCCGAGCGGCACGACCGTGCTGCCCGCCCTGCCGGCAAGCGCCCGGTGAACTCCCGCGCCAAGGGACCCGCGAAAGGCACGGCCAAGGCTCCCGCCCGGCGCGCCGCCGCCCGTCCGCAGGAATTCACGCTGCCGGAAACCATCACCCCCGCGCTGCCCGCCGTCGAGGCGTTCGACGAGCTGGACATGCCCGCGGGCCTGCTCAAGACCCTCACCGCCCAGGGGGTGACCCAGCCGTTCCCGATCCAGGGAGCGACGCTGCCGAACTCCCTCGCGGGACGTGACATTCTCGGCCGGGGGCGTACCGGTTCCGGCAAGACCCTCGCCTTCGGGCTGGCGCTCCTCGCCCGTACGGCGGGCCGGCGTGCCGAGCCGCGCGCCCCTCTCGCGCTGGTGCTCGTACCCACGCGTGAACTGGCGCAGCAGGTGACCGACGCGCTGACCCCGTACGCCACCGCCGTCAATCTGAAGCTGACCACGGTCGTCGGCGGGCTCTCGATCGGCAAGCAGGCGGGCGCGCTGCGGCGCGGCGCCGAGGTGCTGGTCGCGACGCCCGGACGGCTCAAGGACCTCATCGAGCGCGGCGACTGCCGGCTGGACCAGGTCGCGATCACCGTGCTCGACGAGGCCGACCAGATGGCCGACATGGGCTTTATGCCGCAGGTCACGGCGCTGCTCAAGCAGGTCGAGCCGAACGGGCAGCGGATGCTGTTCTCGGCGACTCTCGACCGCAATATCGACCGGCTCGTCCGGCAGTATCTGACCGACCCCGTGGTCCACTCGGTCGACCCGTCCCAGGGCGCGGTCACCACGATGGAACACCATGTGCTCTATGTCCTGGACGAGACGGACAAGAAGGAGATCACGACGCGGATCGCCGCGCGTGACGGGCGGGTGCTGCTCTTCCTGGACACCAAGCGGTCCGTGGACCGGCTGGTGAAGCGGCTGCTGGCGAGCGGTGTGCGGGCGTCGGGGCTGCACGGCGGCCGTTCGCAGCCGCAGCGCAACCGGACGCTCGAACAGTTCAAGAACGGTCTGGTCACCTGTCTCGTCGCGACGAATGTCGCGGCGCGCGGTATCCATGTGGACGATCTCGACCTGGTCGTCAACGTCGACCCGCCCGTCGACCACAAGGACTATCTCCACCGCGGCGGGCGCACCGCCAGGGCGGGGGAGTCCGGCAGTGTGGTGACGCTGGTCCTGCCCGAGCAGCGGCGGGAGATGACCCGGCTGATGTCCGACGCGGGGATCGCCCCCCGCTCGGCGCGGATCAAGTCGACGGACGAGGAGCTGACCCGGCTCACGGGTGCGCGGGAGCCCTCCGGGGTGGCCGTCACCATCGATGTGCCGCAGCCCGTCGTCCAGGCGAAGCAGAAGACACGGTCGTCGCGGCCGGCGCGGACCGGCGCCGGCGCCGGTGCGGGCACCGGGGGCGGCGCCGCCCGTCTCGGGGGCACCGCGCGCGGCAGCCGTGGCCGCCGGGGCCGTCCGGGCCGCGGCGCCGAAGGCGGCCGGCGCACGGCGGCCTGAGCCGCTTCTCCGTCCGTATCCGCCGGTGCCCGGCAGCGCGTTCGGCGCTGCCGGGCACCGGTGTCGAAGCCCCCGGGCCCGGCCGCCGGTGCTGTTGCGGCGCGTGGCGATCTCCTCGCGCGGGCGGGTGGTGCGCGTGATCCGTGGTCCCGTCCGGTCGGTGTACAGCGTGCTACCGGGCCGGTTCGGCCGGTTAACTTCCCGGAAATTCCCAGCCGTTGGGATTGACGTGTACAGGTCTACGCGCGTCATCATGGGGCCATGCGAATTCCCCCACGTATGGCCACCCTCGGTGGTGTCGCCGCACTCGCGTCCGCACTCCTCGTCGGCGGGGTCACCGCCACCGCCACCGCGGCCCCCGCCGCCGTCGGCAGCGTCTGCTACTCCCGGCTGCCCGCCCAGGCGTACGACACCCTCCGCCTCATAGACGCCGGCGGGCCCTTCCCGTACCGGCAGGACGGCGGCGTCTTCCAGAACCGGGAAGGCGTCCTGCCGAGCCAGTCGAACGGCTACTACCACGAGTACACCGTCAAGACCCCCGGCTCCTCCGACCGCGGCGCGCGCCGTATCGTCACGGGCCAGCGCAACAACGAGGACTACTACACCTCCAACCACTACGCGTCGTTCTCGCTCGTCAACTACGGCTGCTGACCGGAAGGTAACCTCCGTTCCATGACGGTGACGTATGTGATCGACGGGGCGGAGGTCACCGGCCTCGATCGCTTCTGGCAGGTGATCGGGGCCGCGGTGAACGGGCCCGGCGGATACTTCGGGAGCAATCTCGACGCGCTCGCGGACTGTCTGCACGGTGGGTACGGAACGCCGGACGACGGCGACTTCGTCATCGAATGGCGCCGGCACGAACTCTCGCGCCGGGCACTCGGCCAGGAGGAGACCGCGCGCACGCTCCGGCGGCGGCTGGAGCGCGCGCACCCGGACAACAAGACCGCCATCCAGGCGGAGTTGGACGACGTCCTGGCCGGCCGGGGCCCCACCGTCTTCGACGAGCTGGTCCAGCTCATCGAGGAAGAGGCCCCCGGAGTACTACGGCTCGACTGAGCGCCGCCCGGCGACGGGACCCCAACCGCCCCCGGTCGCCCCCGATCGGGGGCGGTTGCGTC
>NZ_JBSGVS010000144.1:0-3654 GCF_053608565.1 Streptomyces sp. NPDC055025 | reverse complement strand
ACCCGGCCCCTCCACCGTAGACATAGGTACCGAACACCCAGCCGGTATCCTTTGCCCGCTTGTCCTTCACGGCTATATCGATCTGCAACAATCGGACCTTCTTCACCTCGCGTCGAAGCGAAATCGTCGGGTCTTCAACATAGACGTAAGCGTTCCATTCCGGCGCACCCGCCAGATATGGAACCTGCTCCACCGGCGCGGTGGTGAAAAGCAACTTGGCGGAAACCGTTCCCTCGGGAAACATCGCATAGCCTTCGTTGAAAAGACCATGATTCGCCCACACTTTCCCGATCGTCATGCCGCCAGGTGCGTTGTAAAAGCCGACGGCGTAGGTGCTCCATGACTTCGTCTGATGCGGGTCGAGCGTGCCCGGCTGCGACTCCAGTTCGCGCGTAAGCCCGTGGATGAACTCACGCCCGTTGACGCCATAGTCCTGCCATGGCGCGTTGTACCATTGGCGGACCTTGTTCAGCGAAGGGTCGAAGCTCTCTTCGACGTTCGATCGAATGTTCCCTTCGTAGAAGTAGGTTAGTGCAGCCTTGAGGTAGCGCTCGGGCTCGCGAGTCGGATCGAATGCGAGCCAGGGCTGCGCGTCGTTCGGAACCGTGGACGGATATTGTTGGGATAGCTTGAAAACATGTCCGTTCCACCCGGCAATGGGTTCCATCAGTGCGTCGCAAAAGGGGGTCGTTGGTGTGTCGCAATCCCTCGCGGCCTGCAACACAGCATCAGTTGCCCCTTCGGCCACATCAACATTCATCGCCAAACAGCATAAGCCGAGGAAAATCGATGCCGACACGGTCGTCTGAAAATAGCGATGCCGCTCTCTGTGTATATTCACACCCACCCCCATTCGCATGGCGCGACCATTCGATTCGAAGCCGAAAAATATCGCATACGGGTACCGCCGAGTAACGCGAACTGAACGGCCTCATTATTAGACACAACCCCTTAAAATCTCGTCGACGACTACAGCAATCTCATTTCGAGAAATATTTGGTGAAGCGCGCGATCTGTTCCTTCGTTACAGGCTGGCCTGCCTGGTCCGGCATCGGCACGCTTCCGTGCAGGAGGATAAAGCTGAACCCGGTTCCAGCCTTTTGTGCATTTCCATGACACCCCATGCATCCACCCATATTTACGGAGTCATGGTTGTACGTCACGTTATTGAATTGATTCTTTGTTCCATCGGAAAAATCCGTAATCCGAAAACTGAATTTGTCGAAGTTGACGAAGGTTCCGCTGAATTTCTGAAGATTGTAATCCGTTTCAATCACGCCATTGGATTGATAATACGTCGACTGCACCGACCTATCCTCGTTACTGTAATCGATTCCCGGTTTTTTTCCAGTAAGCGGCTTGCTCTGAACGTTGACGAGCTTGTAATACGACCACACCGAATTCTTCGCACCGAAATTCTTTTGCGAGTACATGGAAATCGCATCATGAGCAGATTTATTGACCGCAATAATTTCATCCGGAATCTGATTGATTCTTCGATTGACAATGATCGGACCTCCATCTACGAGTCCGGTTTGCGCGGTGTTCTGGTAGTACAGCCGAGCGCCTGGCGGCGAGCTGAAATTTTTGGGGGAATAGGAGAATTGCTGGAGAGTCCCGGGCTGTGCGTTTTTCGAGACAATATTCGGATATAACGGTATCGGCGGGATCGGATTGGCAATATATTTTCCATCCATATCCTCGACCGGCTTGCCCGCCGCATCAAGAATATTGTCCGCCTGTTCGAAGGTTGCGTAGATAAAATACGGAGCCGATGATGTTTTCTGAATAATGTGCAAGCCAATGAGGCCGAAATCGTCGTCGACATAGTACGTCTTCGTATCCGCGCCGTCGCCCTTGACGTAATAACGCACGCGGGTTGTATAGAAACGGCCGGATGCTCGCTCGGAGGCAGTCAATCGTCGCCAGGCCGCCTTGACCTCGACAACTGGTTCGCCGCGACATAGGCGTATTCCTTGCGGTTGGCCTTGGCCATGAACAAGATCTGGGCGTCATCCGACTTCACGTTCGGCGACAGAATCCCTGCATAAATCTGGTTCAAGCCGATCTGGCTATTCTCGTCCAGGTTGATCCACGGCGTCGGGCCATAGGCGATTCCTCGGTATGCGGTGATCGGGATTTTGTAGTTGTAAGCGGGCCGTGCGTCGTAACCGTAATCGTCCGATTCATTCGCGTTATACCCCGGAGGCTCGCCTTGACCCGGGAAGATTTCAACCTTCCCGCGAAAGGTGTGCCATACAAGCGGTCCGGTAAACCCGGGGTTGCCGAATAGCTGGGAAGGGTCTGCCGTATCACGTGGCTGAGCATTGTCGATACGAGCCACCGCTGGCCAGTTCAAGGCGATAAATTCCTTCCAGGCGAATTGCGCCGCATCCGTCAGCGTTGCACAGGATGCGCCCCCCGGGATGTCGGCGGGAAAGCCCGAGACGATCGGAATCCCGTCGTTCGTCGCTCCTGGACACGCACATGCTCCAATTCTGGGAATTGCTGCCCAAAACATCATACCGGCAGTCAACAGAGTTGCACGGGTCAAACGGGTACGTAGCCCGATCGGCAAATCGAACATATCCCCTCCTTTGGTGATAGCAGGTGAAACCGCCGTCGCCTTCGACTGCGACTTCATCTGCCGCATTTCGTATCCGAACCAAAATCAGTCAATGCAGGGCCGTCATTAGTCGCGTGTCCGGCCAACGTGTTGAAGTACGCAACGGATAGAGGGTGAACGCGAAAATCCGATAATATCGAGTTCGGGTTTGCGTCGTAGACGTGCTCACGATGTGGATTTTCTGTCCATCGCTCGCTTTGGTATGCGATGGCGGCGCCAACCCCACATTCGACCGGTATAAACAACGGGAGCCAGGGTTGATGTATTGCCCCTCGAATCGTTGGCGCTGGATATTCTCGCCCCATATATCCCCCAGTGTAGGATTGCCACCAGCTTCAGATCGAATGATTCTTATAACGGAACGGCGAGCAACTCTTGTTCGTATTCCACTCGATACGAAGGTAAAAATGTAGCTGTTATTGTTGACAGGTGACCTTTCCGCAGGCGCTCTCTCCGGTTCAAAAAAATGCCCTGGCTCAATTGCGCGAAGCCGATAATGGAGGCACCAGGGAAATTGTGCTTCACTTCTCCAGCGTGAACCGTAAAAGTGAACATTCCTGAACTCATGGACCCCGGCCATGTTCATACAAGCTTATCGTAGGCGCCTCTCCCTCGACAGTCCGTGGCTGAACGACGTCCGAAACAATGGAAAGACCGATCGAGCGATCGTCGAAGCGCTACAACGTTTGATTGATCGACTTCGACGATAGGCAACCCCAGGAGATCATCTGAGGCACTTTGAGCGCTAAGGAGTCAGCACGCTTGAGAGGAGCGTCGAACACCCAGCACTTCAGTGTCAGCCGCTGCAGCCGGCTCCCCATATAGTCCGCGCTGATCGGCGATCTTATAAATTTTCTCAGCCGGCTTGAGGGCACGCAGCTGCGTGTCAGTGAGCATAAAAACCTCCTCGAACGTATACCGTCGGCCGATACCGTCAACCCAGCGTGACGGTATCGGACAGGACCGTCCGAGGAGGAAACATCGGGACCCCCCACAGTACCCCCCATTCCACGTGGCATATCGCGGCT
>NZ_JBSGVS010000143.1:0-4099 GCF_053608565.1 Streptomyces sp. NPDC055025 | reverse complement strand
GGTCCTACGCCCGCGCACCCGCCGCCCCCGGTTCCGTACCGGCCCGTCAGGACCGGCCCGTCTATCCGCGTACGAGATAGGCGCGTTCGACGGTCTGCCGGACGCCGCTGCCGTTCCTGTCGGTCGCGGTGACCCGCAGGGTCACATAGGCGTCGCCCCGCTGGCGGGCGGGCCGGTCGAGGGTGGCGGTGAAGCCGTTCTGCCCGCGCTTGCCGACCCGGGCCGCCTCCTGCCAGGTCCTTCCGTCGTCGTAGGAGGCGTCGACCCGTACGGTGAGTCCGCTCGGCGCGGGCAGACCGTCCTGGGAGCGGACTGTGAGACCGATGTCGTGGGAGCGCCCGCCCGCGACCGTGTTCCGCGCGTCGGCGCGCACGTCGTAGTCGAGTTGCAGAAGCGGCAGGGGCCCGCGCTCGGCGGTGGTCTCCGAGCGGAAGGACCACGAGGTGGTGGTCCGGGTGCCGAACGCCCACTCGTCGGAGACACGCGCGGTCGACAGGTCGAGCCTGAAGTTGCCCTTCCCGGGGGCGACTTCGATGTCGCCCCAGGCGCCGTCGGTCTCGCTCACCTTCGTACCGTCGCGGTACAGCGTGGCCGAACTCGTGTCGCCCTCGACGGCTTCGGCCCGGGTCCCCGCGCCGGAGGTGCCGATGCCGCCTCCGCTGGTGACGGCGCGTGACCAGTGGCCCGGTGCGGAGTCGGTGAACTCCGGGATCCGCAGGGCCAGTACATCGCCGGTGCGGGTGGAGACCAGCCCGGCGCCCACCGGAGCGGCGGGCCGCAGAACGGCACCGAACCAGCGCTCGTCCGTACGCTCGCCCGCCCGGTAGGTGCGCGGCGCGTCCTTCAGACCGGCCTGAAGCGGCGCGTCGACGTCGAATGTGGTCGTGTGGTTGACGACATGCTGCCAGAGGGTGTCCCCGGAGCTGACGTACTCGGTGCGTTCATGGCCCGTCGGCACATGGCGTGTGTACTGGTTCCAGGCGGTGGACTGGTACGGACGCCAGCCGAACCGCTGCTCGCTCGCCCACGGCGTTCCGCCCGTGTCGGCGTAAGTGGTGCGTACCTGGGCGCTGTTCCGGTCCGAGACGGTGTGCACCACCTGCTGCGGGATCCGCCCCGACGACACCTGCATCACATCGTAGAGATAGGGGCTCCGGGAGGTGCCGGTGATCCCGACCGTGACGGTGTGCCGCTTGGCGGCGGCGAGCAGCGCGGTGCCTCCGGTCCCGCTGATCCGGACCACCGGCACGGCGTAGCGGTCGCCCACCGGATTCCACCGGGTCCACGGGTATCCGGAGGGGAAGACCACGAGCAGGCCCTTGGCACCGGCCTTCGCCGCCGCCCGCGCGAGGTCCCACTCGTCGCCGCCGTCGTCACGGACGACGGCGAGCTTGCCGCGCACCCGGGCGGAACGGAGATCGGGCGCGGTGACCGTACCGGCGTCCACCGCGGCCAGCCGTACGCCCTTGTCGCCGAAGAGCGGGGAGTTCGGCATGTAGTAGGGGTCGAGATCGGCCTTCGTACCGGACACCTCGGTCTCGATCAGCGGGGCCACGAGCTGCCAGCGCGAGGCGAATTCGAAGGTGCCCTCGGTGACGGGCGCGGTGGGACTGACATAGACACGCTTGGCGATGTCGAAGAACATCACGCCCTGGGTCAGACCGTGTCCGTCGATCTCGCGGTAGGTCTGGTAGCTGATGATGCCGCGCTGTTCGGCGGGGCGGGGGGTACGGATCTCCACCGGGGTGGTCCGGCGCTCGTCCAGGGTGACGGACATGTCCTTGGTGACCTTCACCTCGGGCAGCACGACCTGGCGCAGTTCCTGTCCGTCCTCGGCCTCGCCGATCGACGCGTGGCTGAGCTGGTACGTCCCCTCCTCCACCTCGGCGACGGCCGGCGAGAGACTGGTGTAGTCGACGAATCCGTCCGGCCCCCAGATGGTGGGAAGCGCCTCGATACGATCGCCGTGGAGGTCGACCGTGTCGACGGTGAGCCGGTGCACCGGGCCGTCGACGACAAAGCTGACGGTGGTGTGCACGGCCGTCTTGCCGTCGGAGGAAGTGGCGTTGACATAGCCGTAGTAGTCGCCGCGTTCGGCCCGCGACGGATCGGCGCTCAGCGGGACCTCGACCGTGGCGCCGGGGGCGATGTCCACCGTGTCCGTGCCGAGCCGGAGCGCGCCGCTCCGCAGCGCGCGCCCGCCGCTGGTGGCGAGTTGGGCCGTCAGCCGGAGCGAGAGCCCGGTGGCCGAGGTGTTGGTGTAGCGGACGGTGGCGGTCCCGGAGCCGTCGGCCTGGGCCTTCGCCGCGGTCGCGCCCGCCTGGAACGGGCCCAGCGCGACGGTGCCGGTGGCGGTGAGGGGGCCGAGCGCGGCCGCCGCGAGATCGATCCGGCCGCCGCCCTGCTGCGGCGGCTGCTGGCCGGGCACCGTACGGGCGGTGCTGACCAGAGCGTCCTTGAGACGGTCGGCGCGCCAGTCCGGGTGCTCCTGGGCGAGCAGGGCCGCGGCGCCGGTCACATGCGGTGTGGCCATGGAGGTGCCGGACGCCGCGACGTAGTACGGGTCGACGGGGTCTCCCATGGTGGTCCCCGCGGCGCGGGCGGCCACGATACCGACACCGGGCGCGGTGACATCGGGCTTCACCGCGCCGTCGCCGAGACGGGGCCCGCGGCTGGAGAACGGGGCGAGCGAGTCGTCACGGTCCACGGCGCCGACCGTGAGCGCGGCGTCGGCCGCGCCGGGTGAGCCGACCGTCCGGTCACCCATCTCCCCGGTGTTGCCCGCCGCCACGACGAACAGGGCGCCGCTGCTCGCGGTGAGTTCGTCCAGCGCGCGGCTCATCGGGTCGGTGCCATCGGTCGGGACGTCGGAGCCCAGACTCATGTTGACGACCTTGGCGCCCTCGGCCGCGGCCCACTCCATGCCCTCGATGACCTGGGACTCGGTGCCGTAGCCGTCGTTGCCGAGGACCTTGCCGATCAGCAGTGCGGACTGCGGGGCGACACCCTTGCGGGTGCCGCCGGACGCGGCGCCGCTGCCGCCGACGGTGGACGCGACATGCGTGCCATGGCCGAAGACGTCCTCGGTGCCGCCGCTGCCGGAGAAGTCTCTGGCCTCGACGATCCGGCCCGCCAGATCGGGGTGTGACCCGTCCGCGCCGGTGTCGAGGACGGCGACCTTGACCCCCTGGCCCCGGTAGCCGGCGTCCCAGGCGGCGGGGGCGTTGATCTGGGCCGTACTGCGGTCCAGGGTGGCGTTCACCTTGCCGTCCAGCCAGATCTTGGGGGTCGCCCGGATCCCACTGGCGGTCATCGCGTCCCCGGCGGGGGCGAGTGTGCGCCAGAACGCGCCGAGATCGTCCCCGGCTATCCGCAGCGAGTCGGCTCCGATGCTCTCCAGCCGGCGCGAGGGTACGGAGTCCTCCTGGAACCCGGACAGGGAACGCAGGGTCTCGGCGGCCCGCGCCCCGGCGGACGCGCCGGCGGGCTGGGCCACGATCAGCGGGAGCGAGTCGGTGTGCGCCTCGTCGTACCCCTGTGAGACGAGTGCGGTCACATCGAACAGTTCCCGGTCCAGCGTTCCCGCGGAGACCAGGTCCGCCGCGTCGGACGGCAGGACGGACAGCCGGCCGTCCTGCTCGGCGGTCCGGAAGAGGATGCCGTCACGGCCGGGACCGGGCCGGACCGAGGCCGCGTGCTTTCCGTCCGGGCCCGTGCTGAGCGTCACCCGGTCACCGGTGATCAGTCGCACCGTCGTGGGGGTGCCCACCGCGGTGGCGTCGGTGGCGTCGGTGGCGGCGGGCCCGTCGGCCGCCGCGTCCCGGGCGGCGGGCCGGGCCGCGACCGGCGCCACGGCACCCACGCTCATCAGCAAGGCCATGGATACCGCCGCCGTCAGGCGGATACGTCTCAT
Source organism: Streptomyces sp. NPDC055025 (assembly GCF_053608565.1). Taxonomy (NCBI): domain Bacteria; kingdom Bacillati; phylum Actinomycetota; class Actinomycetes; order Kitasatosporales; family Streptomycetaceae; genus Streptomyces; species Streptomyces sp. NPDC055025. The sequence goes on along the minus strand of NZ_JBSGVS010000143.1, from coordinate 186 downwards.
CTGTCCAGCCCCTTCGTTCAACTCCGCTGTCACGCGCTGTTGGACAGAATCTGGTAGCGCCGGAGGGGCTGTCACTGCTTCAGGGTGTCGTGGGTGTGGTGTATTTCACCAAACACCCCCCCCCGGGACTGAGACCGGCGATGGGGGGGGGGACGAATAGCGGGTGGGAGGAAGGTTTTAGAGTGT
>NZ_JBSGVS010000142.1:0-4958 GCF_053608565.1 Streptomyces sp. NPDC055025 | reverse complement strand
TTCTCACACAGGTCCGTACGTCCCGCACAGCCCCCGCACGCGCCTCATGCGCGCGGATCACGGATGAGCCGTACGGCGTCAGCTCTTCTTCGCGGAACGCCGGGCGCCGTAGCGGCGCTCGAACCGCTCCACCCGGCCGGTGGTGTCGAACACACGGCCCTTGCCGGTGTAGAAGGGGTGGCTCGCGGAGGAGATCTCCACGTCGATGACGGGGTAGCTGTTGCCGTCCTCCCACTCCACGCGCTCGGCCGAGTCCGCGGTGGAGCGGGTCAGGAAGGCGGCTCCCGCGGCACGGTCCCGGAAGACGACCGGACGGGAGGCGGGGTGAATACGGGGCTTCATACGAAAATCCTTCCTGATGGTGGAATTCGCTTCCATCAAGTGGTACGTCCCTGTAACGCGACGCCCGCCGGTGGCATTCCCGCCGGGTACCGGACACCGAAAGCGGGGACACTGGGGTGTGCGGGCCCGGGGCGGCCCGTGGTGCGATCGGGCGCGGAGAGCGGGAAGTGGGCGGCACTCATGGGCGAGTTGATCCTCGTACGGCACGGAGAGACCACCTGGTCGCTGTCCGGGCAGCACACCAGCTACACCGATCTGCCGCTGACCGAGCGCGGTGAGAGCCAGGCCCGCTCACTGGCTCCGCTGCTGCGCGAGCGCCGTATCGGTCTCACACTCGTCAGTCCCATGACCCGCGCGCGCCGCACCGCCGAGCTGGCCGGACTCGGTGCCTTCCGGGTCACACCCGATCTGCGCGAGTGGAACTACGGCGGTTACGAGGGCATCGCGACCGCCGAGATCCAGCGCGCACGGCCCGGCTGGGATCTGTGGACCGACGGAGTCGTTCCCGGCTCCGCGAGCCAGCCCGGGGAGAGTCCCGAGGAGGTCGGGCACCGGGCCGACCGGGTGCTCACCGAGGCCCTGGAGGCGCTCGACTCGGGCGACGAGGATGTCGCCCTCGTCTCGCACGCCCACTTCCTCCGGGTGCTCACCGCGCGCTATCTCGGACTGGCGCCGGCCGCGGGATCGCTCTTCCTGCTCGCCACCGGGACCGTCTGCCGGCTCGGTACGGAACACGGCCGGCCGGTGATCACCGCGTGGAATCTGGCCCTTCCCGAGGGCCTGCTGCGCGCCACGGCACGGGAGAAGGAGAACGTGGCCTGACGGCGGCGGCGCGGCGTCCGGCCCGCGGCGTCGGACCTCCGGTGTCCGGCCTCCGGCCCGCGGCGTCCGGCGTCAGAGCGTGCCGAGGTCGGACGAGTACCAGCGCTCGGGCCGCATCCGGATGACGACCTGGTCACCGTAGTCGCGCGTGGCCATCTCGATATAGGCGTCGAGCCTCTCGGCCGGGACATAGCGGGTCGCCATCTCCCGCAGACGGTCGCCGTCGGCCGGGTCCGTGGCCGTCACGGGCCCCTCGACCGAGACATAACGCGCCGTGGGCCGGAGCCGCTCGGCCATGAGGGAGAACCGGCCCGCCGCCGCGATCAGCCGGCCCTTGCGGGAGGCCGGGCCGGTGAGGATCCAGAGGTCGCCGCCGGGCCGGTACTGGTACCAGATGGGTACGGTGAGCGGAGCGCGGCCGTCCGGCGCGTTCACCGCCAGCGCGCCGATATGCGGCTCGGCCAGGAACTGTTCGCGCTCTTCTCGGGTCAGGGCCACGGAATCTCCTCCGTCTGTCGCTCAGGGATGGGGCGTCTCGGCCGCTCCCCGTCGCGAACACCCGCGAAGGCCTGCGCAGGCCCGTGGAGACTCGCGGACGCCCGGGAAGCGGGCCCCCATCAGCATGAGCAGCCATCCCCGCCGGGATGGCGCGACGCGCCGCGCCGGGCCCGAAACGCGGCGGGCGCCTGCCCGGTGGAGGGAATTCCACCGGACAGGCGCCCTGTCGTCCCAGCCCTCTCAGGCCTTCCGGGACGCTGTGTTACGAGGGGAGGATGTTCTCCGCCTGGGGGCCCTTCTGGCCCTGTGTGACGTCGAACGTGACCTTCTGGCCCTCCTGGAGCTCACGGAAGCCGGAGGTCGCGATGTTCGAGTAGTGCGCGAACACGTCGGGGCCACCGCCGTCCTGCGCGATGAAGCCGAAGCCCTTTTCCGAGTTGAACCACTTCACTGTGCCACTGGCCATTGCCCAGTCTCCGTTTCAAGGGACGCGTGATTCCCGCACGGTGCGGGAACCGGAGGTGATCGCCCTGGTCCGCAGAGACGCTGAACAGCACAAACGCCCGTGACGGCACGTCACGGGCGAGCGGTACTTCGGAACCACGACAGCTGATCAAGACGCTACAGGGCCCGAAGCGATACAGCCACAGAAACGACCAACTCTTGCGCACGTGGCGTGTATCGGACCGCGATCGGCCCAACCCGTTCAGTCAACCCGTAGGATGATCGGCCTGTAATCAATTTTGCGGAGTCTGCACTTTTGCATACCCTGCAAGGTGTGACGAACGAAGGCGCGGCTCCGGGGCTCCGTGAGCGCAAGAAGCGGGCCACCCGGGCGGCCCTGGCGGAGGCGGCGGTGCGACTGGCCGCCGAGCACGGCGCCGAGAATGTGACGGTCGAGGCGATCAGCGAGGCCGCCGGGGTCTCGCCGCGTACGTTCTTCAACTACTTCGACAGCCACGACGACGCGTTCGTCATGATGGACCGGGACGCCGGTGAACGGGTGCGCCAGGCGGTGCGCGAGGCACCGGCCGAGCTGTCCCCGGTCGAAGCGGTGCGCGAGGCGCTCGCCACCGAACTCGTCGATGTGGCCGAGCGGCAGGAGATCTGGCGGCTGCGGGCCACCGTGCTCCAGCGTTCGCCCCGGCTGCTGGTCAGGGGCCTCGGCGCGCATATGGCCGAGGAGATCGAACTGGCCGGGACCATCGCCGTACGGCTCGGCTCACGCGCCCCGGACGAGACGAGCGCCACCGCCACCGCCACCGCCACCGCCGAGGGAGCCTGCGGGAGCGGGAACGGCCCCGACAGCCCGGCTCCCGGCCTCTACCCGCGGCTTCTGGCCGCCGTCGCCGGTACGGCCGTACGGGTGGCCGTCGAACACTGGTGCGCACAAGGCCCGGACGCCGACTTCTCCGAGGTGTTCCGGCGTGTCTTCACCCTTCTGGCGGACGGACTCGCCGAACCATCGCCCGCCGGATGACCCGCCCCCGCGCAACCCGTGACCCGCGCCCCCGTCCCTCCCTCCCCTGTCTTCCGTTCTCCTCACCCATTCGAAGAAGGACACCTTGAGTGCAACCGAGGCGCCCGAACAGGCGCCGAGCTCCATGTCCAACCGGCAGATACTCCAGGCCATGTCGGGCCTGATGGCCGGTATGTTCGTCGCCATCCTGGCCGGCACGGTGGTCGCCAACGCGCTGCCCCGCATCATCGCCGACCTCCACGGCAGCCAGTCCTCGTACACCTGGGTGGTCACCGCCGAGCTGCTCGCCATGACGGCGACCGTGCCCCTGTGGGGCAAGCTCTCCGACCTCTACAACAAGAAGCTGCTGCTCCAGCTCTCGCTCGCCATGTTCGTGGTCGGGTCGCTGCTCGCCGGTTTCTCCCAGGGCGTCGGGCTGCTCATCTTCAGCCGGGTCGTCCAGGGCATCGGCGCGGGCGGTCTGACCGCGCTGGCGCAGGTCGTCATGGCGGCGGTCATCCCGCCCCGGCGGCTGGGCAAGTACGCCGGTATCTTCGGCGCCGTCTTCGCCATCGGCACGGTCGCCGGGCCGCTGGTCGGCGGTGTGCTGGTGGACACCTCGTGGCTGGGCTGGCGCTGGTGCTTCTTCATCGGGGTGCCCTTCGCGCTGGCCGCGATCCTGATCCTCCAGCGCACGCTGCGGCTGCCCACGGTCCGCCGTGATGTGAAGATCGACTACCTGGGTGCGTTCCTGATCGTCGCGGGCGTCTGCGCCCTGCTCATCTGGACCTCGCTGGCGGGCAACCAGTTCGACTGGGCGTCCTGGCAGACGGCCGCGCTGACCGGTACCGGGGTCGTGCTGCTGGCCGCGGCGGTCTTCGTGGAGGCCCGGGTCCCCGAACCGGTCATCCCGCTGGACATCTTCCGCAACCGCACCGTCTCCCTGACCACGGTGGCCAGCCTGCTGGTCGGTGTGGCGATGTTCGGCGGCACCGTCTTCCTCTCGCAGTACTTCCAGATCTCGCTCGGCAAGTCGCCCACCATGGCGGGGCTGATGAGCCTGCCGATGATCCTCGGTCTGCTCGTGTCCTCCACGGTCGCCGGCCAGATCATCAGCGCGACCGGCAAGTGGAAGATCCATCTGATCGCGGGCGGCGTGATCATGACGGGCGGACTCGCTCTGCTGGCCACGATCGACGCCGGCACCGGCTTCGGGCTCCTCAGCGTCTATATGGCCGTTCTCGGTATCGGCGTCGGCATGCTGATGCAGAACCTGGTGCTCGCGGCGCAGAACGATGTACCGGCGGCCGAACTCGGCGCGGCCACCTCCGTGCTGTCGTTCTTCCGCAGCATGGGCGGGACGATCGGTACGAGTGTGCTGGGCGCGATCCTGGCCAACCGGGTGACGGCCGAGATGACCAAGAGCCTGGCCGGGACGGGCCAGTCGGCGTCCGGCGGCGACGGTGCCGTACCCGACATCTCCACGCTGCCCGCGCCGATGCGGGAGATCGTGCAGCACGCCTACGGAGTGGCCACGGCGGAACTCTTCCTCGTCGCCGCCCCCTTCGCCGCTCTCGCGCTGGTCGCCGTCCTCTTCCTCAAGGAGAAGCCGCTCAAGACGACGAGCGGTATGGAGCGGCTCGCCGAGGAGAGCAAGGCCGAAGCGAGCAAGGCCGACGGAGGCAAGGCCGAGGAGGGTAAGACCGACGTGGGTAAGACCGAGGAGGGCAAGCGGGGACGGGCGGAGGACAGTTCCTCGGCCACTCCCCCCACCCCGGTGGGCTGACCGCCTCGGCCGACCGGCCTGCGCGGACAGGGAAGGGGGCGTCGGGCTCCG
>NZ_JBSGVS010000141.1:0-4999 GCF_053608565.1 Streptomyces sp. NPDC055025 | reverse complement strand
GCCCGGCAGAGGCGGGCGGGCCCGGACGTGTGAGCGGGCGGGCCGTGGTGGTCTCCGCGGAACGGATCACCACGGACCGCCCGGCGGACGGACCGGGTCAGCCGGCCAGTTCCCTGAGCGCCATGTTGAGCGCGAGCACATTGACCCGCGGCTCCCCCACGAAGCCGAGAACACGCTCCTGGGTGTGGTCCTCGACCAGCTTCTCCACCCGCTCGACGGGCAGGTGGTTGCGCTCCGCCACCCGGTGTACCTGGAGCTTCGCGTACGCCGGCGAGATGTCCGGGTCCAGCCCCGACCCCGAGGAGGTGACGGCGTCCGCCGGGACCTGGGAGGGGGTGACCCGGTAACCGGGCGTGGAGTTGTCCCTGACGACGGCGGCCTTGGCGTCCGTGACCCACTTGATCAGATCCTCGTTGTCCCCGGAACGGTTGGTGGCTCCGGAGAGGATGAGCTTGTACTGGGTGTTGACACCGTTGGTGCCGAGGCCGTTGGCCGGGCGGGGCTGGAACCACTTGAGGTCCGGCTCCGGGGTCTCCTGGCCCTCCTTGAGCGGCAGGTCGTACCGCTGTCCGATGAGTGAGGAGCCGACGACCTTGCCGCCCTGTTCGACCTCCGAGCCGTTCGCCCGGTGGGGGAGGAGTCCTTGGGCGACGCCGGTGACGGCCAGGGGGTAGAGCACGCCGCAGAGAACGGTGAGGACGAGAAGGGCGCGCAGCCCCGCCCCGAGAAGCCGTGCGGTACTGCCGATGTTCATGGAAGACATGCCGTTCACCCGATGCCGGGGATGAGGGAGATGATCAGGTCGATGATCTTGATGCCGATGAACGGGGCGATCAGCCCGCCGAGGCCGTAGATCCCCAGATTCCTGCGGAGCATCCTGTCGGCGCTCGTGGGCCGGTAGCGCACACCCTTCAGGGCGAGCGGCACCAGCGCGACGATGACGAGCGCGTTGAAGATGACGGCGGAGAGGATCGCGGACTCCGGCGAGGAGAGATCCATGATGTTGAGCTTGTCGAGGCTCGGGTACACCACGGCGAACATCGCGGGGATGATCGCGAAGTACTTCGCGACGTCATTGGCGATCGAGAAGGTCGTCAGCGCGCCACGGGTGATGAGGAGCTGCTTGCCGATCTCCACGATCTCGATCAGTTTGGTGGGGTTGGAGTCCAGGTCCACCATGTTCCCGGCCTCCTTGGCGGCCGAGGTACCGGTGTTCATCGCCACACCCACATCCGCCTGGGCCAGCGCGGGCGCGTCGTTGGTGCCGTCGCCCGTCATGGCGACCAGCTTGCCGCCCGCCTGCTCACGCTTGATCAGGGACATCTTGTCCTCGGGGGTGGCCTCGGCGAGGAAGTCGTCGACCCCGGCCTCCTCCGCGATCGCCTTGGCGGTCAGCGGGTTGTCACCGGTGATCATGACGGTCCTGATGCCCATCCGGCGCAGTTCCTCGAACCGCTCCCGCATCCCCTCCTTGACCACGTCCTTGAGGTGGATGACACCGAGCACCCGGGCTCCGGCCGCGTCGTCCAGGGCCACCAGCAGCGGTGTGCCGCCGGCCTGGGAGATCCGGTCGGTGAGGGACTGGGCGTCCTGGGACACCTGCCCGCCGCGGCTCCTGACCCAGGCGATGACCGACCCGGCGGCTCCCTTGCGTACGGTGCGTGCCGTCCCGTTCTCGGTGAGGTCGACTCCGGACATCCGGGTCTGGGCGGTGAAGGTGATCCACTCGGCGCCGGTGAGCTGGCCCTGGTGGCGCTCGCGCAGCCCGTACTTCTCCTTGGCGAGCACCACGATCGAGCGGCCCTCGGGGGTTTCGTCGGCGAGCGAGGAGAGCTGTGCCGCGTCGGCCAGTTCGGCCTCCGTCACCCCCCTGACCGGGACGAACTCGGCGGCCTGGCGGTTGCCCAGGGTGATCGTGCCGGTCTTGTCGAGCAGCAATGTCGACACATCGCCCGCCGCCTCGACCGCGCGCCCCGACATCGCCAGCACATTGCGCTGCACCAGCCGGTCCATGCCCGCGATCCCGATCGCCGAGAGCAGCGCTCCGATGGTCGTCGGTATCAGACAGACCAGCAGGGCGATCAGCACGATCATCGACTGCCGCTGACCCGCGTAGACCGCGAACGGCTGAAGGGTGACCACCGCGAGCAGGAAGACGATGGTCAGCGACGCGAGCAGGATGTTCAGCGCGATCTCGTTGGGCGTCTTCTGCCGCGCCGCGCCCTCGACCAGCTTGATCATCCGGTCGATGAACGTCTCACCGGGCCTGGTGGTGATCCTGATGACGATCCGGTCCGAGAGGACCTTCGTCCCCCCGGTCACGGCCGAGCGGTCGCCGCCCGACTCCCGGATGACCGGCGCCGACTCACCGGTGATGGCCGACTCGTCGACGGAGGCCACGCCTTCGACCACATCGCCGTCGCCGGGAATGATGTCGCCGGTCTCGCAGACCACCAGATCACCGATCCGCAGATCGGTACCGGGTACGCGCTCCTCACCCCGGCCGGTGACACGCCGGGCGACGGTGTCGGTCTTGGCCTTGCGCAGGGTGTCCGCCTGCGCCTTGCCACGGCCCTCCGCCACGGCCTCCGCGAGGTTCGCGAAGACGGTGGTCAGCCACAGCCAGCCGGCGATGGCCCAGCCGAACCAGTCACCCGGGTCGAGCGCCGCGAAGACCGTGGACAGCACGGATCCGATGAGGACCACGAACATCACGGGCGACTTCACCATCACCCGGGGGTCAAGCTTGCGCAGCGCCTGCGGGAAGGAGACGAGCAACTGCCTGGGATCGAACAGACCCCCGCCCACCCGCTCGCTCCCGGAGCTGTGACCGGGAGACACGGACGGGTGCGGCGCACGGGTCGGAGTGACTGTGGACATCGTGTCCTCTTGCTTCAGACGAGTGGTCATGACGCCAGCCCTTCGGCCAGCGGCCCCAGAGCCAGCGCCGGGAAGTAGGTCAGACCGGTGACGATCAGGATCGTGCCGACCAGCAGCCCGGTGAAGAGCGGCTTGTGGGTACGGAGCGTGCCCGCGGTCTCCGGGACAGGACGCTGCTCCGCGAGCGCGCCGGCCAGCGCCAGGACGAACACCATGGGCAGGAAGCGGCCGAGCAGCATGGCCAGACCGGTGGTGGTGTTGAACCACTGGGTGTCGGCGTTCAGGCCCGCGAAGGCCGAGCCGTTGTTGTTGCCGGCCGAGGTGTACGCGTAGAGGATCTCGGAGAATCCGTGCGGCCCCGAGTTGGTCATCGAGTTGCCCGGCGTGGGCAGCGCCATGGCGACGGCGGTGAAGCCGAGCACCAGCGCCGGGGTGATCAGGATGTAGCTCGCGGCGAACTTGATCTCGCGGCTGCCGAGCTTCTTGCCCAGATACTCGGGCGTACGGCCGACCATCAGCCCGGCGATGAACACCGCGATGACCGCCATGATCAGCATGCCGTAGAGACCGGAGCCGACACCGCCGGGCGCGATCTCGCCGAGTTGCATGCCCAGCATGGTGATACCGCCGCCGAAGCCGGTGAACGAGGAGTGGAAGGAGTTGACCGCGCCGGTCGAGGTGAGCGTGGTGGCCACCGCGAAGATCGACGAACCGCCGACCCCGAAGCGGGTCTCCTTGCCCTCCATCGCACCGCCGGCGATATCGAACGCCGGTCCGCCGTGGTGGAACTCGGTCCACATCATCAGCGCGGTGAACCCGAGCCAGATGGTCACCATCGTGGCCAGGATCGCGTAACCCTGCCGGACGCTGCCGACCATCCGGCCGAAGGTCCGGGTCAGCGCGAGCGGGATGACCAGGATCAGGAAGATCTCGAAGAGGTTCGAGACCGGGCTGGGGTTCTCGAAGGGATGCGCGGAGTTGGCGTTGAAGTAACCGCCGCCATTGGTGCCCAGCTCCTTGATGACTTCCTGCGAGGCGACCGCACCGCCGTTCCACTGCTGCGAGCCGCCCAGGAACTGGCCGACCTCATGGATCCCGGCGAAGTTCTGGATCGCGCCGCAGGCGACCAGCACGATCGCGCCGATCACGGAGGCGGGCAGCAGGATACGGACGGTGCCACGCACCAGGTCCGACCAGAAGTTGCCCAGCTCACCGGTGCGGGCACGGGCGAAACCCCGTACCAGCGCCACCGCGACGGCCATACCGACCGCCGCCGAGACAAAGTTCTGGACGGCCAGACCACCGGTCTGTACGACATGGCCCATGGCCTGTTCGCCGTAGTACGACTGCCAGTTGGTGTTGGAGACGAACGACGCGGCGGTGTTGAACGCCTGGTCCGGATCGATCGCGGAGAAGCCGAGCGACCCCGGAAGGCCGCCCTGGACCCGTTGCAGCAGATAGAGGAAGAGGACGCTCACCGCGGAGAACGCGAGGACGCCGCGGAGATAGGCGGGCCAGCGCATCTCGGTGGTGGGATTCGCGCCGATGGCCTTGTAGATCCACTTCTCGGCTCTCAGATGTCCGGTCGAGCTGTAGACCCGGGCCATGTAGTCACCCAGCGGGCGGTATGCCAGACCGAGCGCGGCGATGAGCGCGAGCAACTGGAGCACACCGGCGAGGACGGGGCTCATCACTCAGAACCTCTCCGGGAAGAACAGGGCGAGGACGAGATAGCCCAGCAGGGCGACGGCCACGACCAGTCCGACGACGTTCTCGGCGGTCATAGCTTCGCCACCCCCTTGGCGATGAGGGCCACCAGCGCGAAGACCGCGATCGTGGTGACGACGAAGGCCACATCGGCCATCGTGTGCTCCTAGATGAGTACGGGAAATCTGACTCCCTGAGGAAACCCGCTGATTTCCCGGCCCCGGCTTCCGTTGACGGGTCCCATACGGCCGATGCCACCGGCTTGACGGAGTTCATATGGGCGCGGCCATGCCCTGTGATGTGCCCCATAGAAGCCTTGGGAGCCATGGGAGCCATGGGACGGGGAAGGGCCGAGACCTGGACAGGACCGAACGGCCGGTGGGCCGCATCCTCACAAGGGGATGCGGCCCAC
>NZ_JBSGVS010000140.1:0-5710 GCF_053608565.1 Streptomyces sp. NPDC055025 | reverse complement strand
CTGGTCACGGTGGTGTTCGCCGTCTACGCCATCGGGGTGGTCTTCGCGCTGCTGGTGGCGGGCGACTACTCCGACGAGGCGGGGCGCCGGCCGGTCCTGCTCACCGCCCTCGGGCTCTCCGCCGCCAGTGCCCTCTGCTTCCTCCTCGAAGGCGGGCTGCCGCTGCTGTTCACCGGCCGGCTGCTGTCGGGCCTGGCCGCCGGGCTGCTCAGCGGCACCGCCACCGCCACCGTGCTCGAACTGGCCGCACCGGGACACGAGGCACGAGCGGGACTCGCGGCCACCGCGGCGAACATGGGCGGTCTGGGCTGCGGTCCGCTGCTCTCCGGGCTCCTCGCCCAGTACGCGCCCTGGCCGCTGCGGCTGCCCTTCCTGACGCATCTCGCGCTGGTCGCCGTGGCGTGCGTACTGACCTGGTTCCTGCGGGAGACCGTCCCGCACCCCGTCCGATGGCCACGGCTCAGACCGCAGGGGCTGACGGTGCCGCCCGAGGTGCGCGGAGTGTTCGTACCGTCGGCACTCGCCGCCTTCGCCGGCTTCGCGCTGATGGGACTGTTCACCGCGGTGACGCCGTCCTTTCTCGCCCAGACACTCGGCGAGCACAATCTGGCTGTGTCGGGGGCGGTCGTCTTCTCGCTCTTCCTGGCGTCCACGATCGGACAGGCACTGCTGACACGGGTCGGGGTGCGTCGAGCACTGCCGGGCGGCTGTCTTGTCCTGGTGGTCGGTCTGCTGCTGGTGGGCGCCTCCCTGGCGGCGGAGTCACTGCCCCTGCTCGTACTGGGCGCGCTCTGCGGCGGACTCGGCCAGGGCCTCGCCTTCCGCGCCGGTATGACCGCGGTGAGCGGGGCGGCTCCGCCCGAGCATCGGGGAGGCACCATCTCGGCCTTCTTCGTCGTGGCCTATCTGGGGATCTCCCTGCCGGTGGTGGGCGTCGGGGCGCTGACCCTCTGGCTGGGGCTGAAGAACGCGGGACTGGTCTTCACGGCGTGCGTGGTGGCGCTGACGGCCGGCGTCGGACTCCACGTCCGGCGCAGCCCCCCTTCGGAGAGCTGACGGGAGCGGCGCCGCGGAGGATCAACGGCGTTACCGGTCCGGGGACTCCCTGTCCTGGGACTCCCGGTCCGCCTTGCCGCCCCGGTGGTGTGTGCCGGCCCGGTGACTCGCGATCACATCGGCCACGGCGACCACCAGTGCCGCGATCACGAACGCCACCGACATCACCAGCCCGTGGTCGTAAGCCGTCGGCCAGCCGTCGGGCTCCACCTGGGCGAAGAAGACCGAGCCCACGGCGGCGATACCGATCGCGGAACCCACGCGCTGACCGGTCTGGAGGGTGCCGCCCGCGCTGCCCGCCATGGCCACCGGCACCTCGGAGAGGGTCAGTGTCTGATTCGGCGAGATGACAAGACCGCTGCCCAGACCGGCCACGAGCAGCGGCGCCGCCATCGCCCACCCCGCGGCATGGCCCGGTACGAGATGCACGGCGAACGCGGTGGCCGCCAGCCCCACGGTCACCATGATCAGTCCGACCAGGACCAGCGGCCGGCCGAAGCGGCTGACGAGCCGGCCGCCGACCCCCGCCGCCACGGCGGAGCCGAAGGCGAAGGGGGTGATGGCGAGTCCTGCCTCCAGGGCCGAGTAGTGCAGTCCGCTCTGGAGATAGAGCGTGGTGATGAAGAAGATCGTGGTGAATCCGCCGAAGTAGAGCAGGATCAGCAGACATCCGAGCGAGAACGAGCGGACATGGAACAGCGACAGATTCAGCACCGGCTGGGTACCGCCCGTACGGCACCGGGACTCCCATTTCACAAAGCAGGCCAGCAGGGCCGCGGCGACGAGCAGCAGCAGCCACTTCTCGTCGTTGTGCCACTGCTGTGACTGGACGAAGGGAAGCAGCAGGGCCAGCACGCCGCAGCCGAGGAGCAGTACACCGATCGGGTCGAGGTCGCGCAGCCTGACCCGGCCGGCCGCCGGGGTGTCCGGCAGCAGCCGCCGGGCGAGCAGCAGACAGACCACGCCCAGCGGGAGATTGACGTAGAAGACCCAGCGCCAGCCGTCGTCCGCACCGGCCAACTGGATGATGAGACCGCCGAGCAGGGGTCCGACGGCCGTCGAGATACCGACCACCGTGCCGAACATGCCGAAGGCCCGGCCCCGCTCACGGCCGGAGAACATCTGCTGGATCAGCGCGGAGATCTGCGGGGTGACCGTGCCCCCGGCGAAGCCCTGGACCAGCCGCGCGATCACCAGCCAGAGGCTGGACTGGGCCGCTCCGCAGGCCGCGGACGCCAGGGTGAAGAGCGCGAGTCCCACCATGAACACCACACGCCGGCCACGGGCGTCGCCCAGCCGTCCCGCCGGAATCAGGAAGAGGCCAAAGGCGAGCGCGTATCCGGACAGCACCCACTGGAGATCGGAGACCGGGGTCCGCAGGCCCTCCCGGATGGACGGCAGCGCGACATTGACGATGGAGACGTCCAGAAGCGTCATGAAGCCGCCGACCAGACAGACCGCGAGCGCCTTCCAGCGTCGTGGGTCGGGCGCCGCACCCGCGGCGGACGGGACGGGCCCGCCCGCCGCGGCTCCGCTGTCCCGCGCTGCGTCTCCGGCCATGGATCGGACCCTAAGGGCTCTCCCGCAGTCCCCGGTGGATCGGCGCGCGGCGTCGGATACGGTGCGCCGCGGGGCGCGGGGACGCCGGCCCCTGGAAGGCCCGCAGCCGGTAGAAGAACGTCGTACGCGGTATCAGATCGGGATGACGGTAGGTGGTCGTACCGGGCGGGAGATACTCCAGAACGGTGTACGGGCCCGCCTCCTCCGTCGCGAATTCGAGTACATGACCGGCGGCGCCGGACGCACCGGCCCGCCAGCTCAGATCGATGTCGGTGGGGGTGACAAGGCGCGGAGCGGGGGAGCGTCCGGGACGGCACTCGTCGGGGCGGCACCGGCCGGTGTTCCGGGAGCGGCGGCGCCGTCCGGGTGGGCGCCGGGGACCCGCCGCCAGCGTGAGCACGAGCGCGGCCGGCACGGCCGCTCGTATGGTCGGTCGCACGGAAGGGCTCCGCTACTTGCGCCAGAAGCGGACATCGCTCCAGACCACGGTGGCCGGTCCGCTGCCGCTGTCGGTGCGGTAGGCGCCGAACTTGTCGTAGAAGCTGCCGCCACGGCTGGCGTAGGTGTGCTTCAGCGACCCGTTGATATACGTACGGTGCGAAGTGCCCACCTGGTGCACGGTGTTGACGCGGACCGTCGCGCCGACCGTGCCGGCGTCGGAGAGTGTGGTGCCTCCATGGACCGCGTAGAGCCGTCCGCCCCGTTCGACGGCCAGCATGAAGTACGGTCCGGACGCCGACTCGTTGAACGTCTGCTTGAGGCTGATCCGGGTGCCGCTCAGAGCGCTGACGCGGAAGTAGCCCTCGAACTGGCGGGTGCCGCCGGTGTAGGTGGCGTACCGGCGCTCGGCGCGCTGGTCGCCGCTCGCGGTGGAGCAGGTCAGCCGGAACGTCAGATCGTCGACCTGGCCGCAGCCTCGCTCCTGCACCGTGAAGGTGGGCGAGACCGAGGTCCACCCGCCGGGCTCCACCTCCGCCGAGGCCTGCGGAACGGCTGTCAATGACGAAACGCCCACCGCGGCACGCGGAACACCGCAGCCGGCCTCGGGAAGAGACCGGCTGCGGTGGTGAGATATTCACCTATCCGAACGCCCAGGGAACGGGGTCAGATACGGGTCACTTGACGTTGATGGCGGTCCAGGCCGCGCCGACCGCCTTGTACTCGGCGCTCGTGGTGCCGTACAGCGCGCCCGCCGCGCTCAGCGTCGCGGTGCGCGCCTTCGCGTAGTTGGTGGAGGACGTCATATACGTGGTGAGGGCCTTGTACCAGATCTTCGTGGCCTTGTCCCGGCCGATGCCGGTGACCGTCGAACCGTCGCTCGTGGGGCTGTTGTAGCTCACGCCGTTGATGGTCTTGGCGCCGCTGCCCTCGGAGAGCAGGTAGTAGAAGTGGTTGGCCGGGCCCGACGAGTAGTGGACGTCGAGGTTGCCCAGGGTGGACGACCAGTAGTCCTTCGACGCGCCGTCCTTGCTCGGCTTGTCCTGGTAGCGCAACGGCGTGCCGTTGCCGTTGATGTTGATCTCCTCGCCGATGAGGTAGTCACCCGGGTCGTTCGGGTTGGCGGCGTAGAACTCCACCGCCGTGGCGAAGATGTCGGAGGTCGCCTCGTTGAGTCCGCCGGACTCGCCGCTGTAGACCAGCTTGGCCGTGGCGGCCGTGACACCGTGGCTCATCTCGTGGGCGGCGACGTCGAGCGAGGTGAGCGGGTGGGTGTTGCCCGAGCCGTCGCCGTACGTCATGCAGAAGCAGCTGTCCTGCCAGAACGCGTTGACGTAGTTGTTGCCGTAGTGGGCGCGGGAGTAGGAGCCGACACCGTTGTTCTTGATGCCGTTGCGGCCGAGCACGTTCTTGTAGAAGTCCCAGGTCGTCGCGGCGCCGTAGTGCACGTCGACGGCGGCGCTCTGCCGGCCGCCGCCCCAGATGTCGTCGGCGTCGGTGAAGAGCGTGCCGGTGCCCGAGGTGCCCTGGTTCAGGTCGTACGTCTTGTGGCTGCCGCGCGTACCGTCGGTGAGGTTGTACGTGGTGCCGCTCTTGGTGGTGCCGAGCGTGACGGAGCCGCTGTAGGCACCGGTGCCGGTGCCCGTCTGGACGGCCTCGTCCCGGAACAGCTCCTTGCCGGTGGCCGCGTCGGTGACCACATGCAGTTCGCTCGGGGTGCCGTCCGGCTGGAGGCCCTTGACGACGGTCTCCCAGGCGAGCACCGGAGTGCCGGTGGCCGCCCAGATCACCTTGCGCGGCGCGGACTCGGCCGCGGGCTTCGCGGTCTTCTCCGCCGAAGCGGCCTTCAGGGCGCTCGACTTGGCGGTGGCCGGGGCGACCTGGGCATCGGTGGAGGCCACGGATATCCGGGCCGAGGTCGCCTTGGTGACACTGCGCCCGCCGGCCGGGGCCCGGTGGACCACCAGATCGCCGCCGAGCACGGGCAGTCCCGCGTAGGTCCGCTCGTACCGGGTGTGCACCGTGCCGTCGGCGTCCTCGATGACATCACGGACGACGAGCTTCTCCTGGGCACCGAGTCCGAGGGACGCGGCTTCGCCCGCGGTGTCCGCCTCGGCGGACTGGATGGCCGCGACACGCTCGGCGGGGGTGAACAGGACGGCGGTGGCGCCGCGTTCGCGCGAAGGGTCGGGCTGGGCGCTGGCCGTTCCCGACTGGATGCCGACAACCACCATGGCGGCGGAGGCGACCAGGGCCGCGGCACGGGCCGCGTTCTTGCGGGGAGTGGAAGCTACAAGTCTCACTCAGTCTCCAAGAGTGATGGGCCGCCCGGGGACGGCCCTGCTGTGGGGGAGCTCGCCGCGCGGTCGACGCGCGTTGAACCGTCCAGAGAGTGACATCGATTGGACACTGAGCAATAGATTGCATACCAGAATTTGACCTTGAGTTGTCGATTCAGGACGCCAAACAAACATCAAACGGGCGTAGTGCCAAGGGACTTGGGGCGGGGAAGCGCCGTGCGGGAGCGGGACTGCGAGGGAGCGGAGGGCCCCGGCGGGCGACTTGAGTTCTAGTGGTCGTTGCAACACCCCAGCTCAGGGGAAGCAATGGCCATCGATTACGGCAAGCGGCGCAAGCCCACGGGACATGCTCCGCA
>NZ_JBSGVS010000139.1:0-5845 GCF_053608565.1 Streptomyces sp. NPDC055025 | reverse complement strand
GCTTCGCGGGGGGGCGGGGGGGGGGGGCCGTTATCCCCCCCCGGCCCCCCCCCCCGCGCGCTCGGTGCCCTGCTGAGCGGTCGCCGTGAGCGGTTACTCCCACTCCACCGTCAGCGTCGCGCCGGTTCCCGACCGCAGGAAGATGTACGCCGTCGACGCCGGTGCGTTGAGCAGACGCAGCCGTGCCTGGGTGACGCCCGTACGGTTCACCGAGGTGAAGTCGCCGGACGCCTTCGTGCCCGAGGAGAAGGCGCCGAACTCCGCCGCCGCGCTCACCGAGGCGGCCGCGGCCCAGTCGTCCGTGCCCGTCGCGCAGGACGCGCCGAAGCAGCCGGTCCTGATGTCCAGCACCAGCCGGTTGCCCGCCGCCCACGGGTCACCGCTGCCGCTGGCGCGCGCCACCGTCACATACGCCCGCTTCACCGTCGCCCCGTCCGGCAGGGACGAGGTGTCGAACGAGAAGAGGGCGCGGTTGTGCAGTGCGTCCGTACCCCGTCCGACCGCCACACCGAGGCTGCCTTCGAGTGTGCCGACGGAGGGTCCCCCGCCGGTCGCCGACGCCTTCACATAGCCGTCGTCCGCGCCCACGCTCGGGAACACCGCGGTACGCGGCGGCTCCTCCTCCCCGGGATCTCCCGGATCGCCGGGATCCCCCGGCTCCTCGGGCGTTCCGCCGCCGCCCAGACCCCAGAACTGCCCGATGCGGTACGAGGCGCAGAGGTTGACGTCGAGGATGTACGCGCCCGCGGTGCCGCACTGCTCCGCCCCCGTGCCCGGGTCGACCGGCTGGCCGTGCCCCATGCCGGTGAGCGAGTACGTCTCCACCACCGCCCGTCCCGCGCCGTCGCGGTACACCGCGTGCGGATAGCCGGCCACGGTGTCGGTGGTGTCGGCCGTGGCGTCCGTGCCGTGGACGGCGGTCCACTGCTCCACGGTCTCCCTCATATTGGCGGGGACGACCGTCGTGTCACCGGTGCCCTGCCAGACCGAGACCGACGGCCGGCGCCCGGTGTAACCGGGGTACGCGCCAAGGACCTTGTCCGCCCAGGCGGCCGGTGTCAGATTCGTTCCCGGGTTCATACAGGTGTAGGCGGCCAGCACACTGGTCGCGCAGGCGTAGGGCAGTCCCGCCACCGGCGCTCCCGCGGTGAAGACGTCGGGGTAGGCGGCGAGTACGACATTGGTCATCGCGGCCCCCGCGGAGAGCCCCGTCGCGTACACCCGTGCCGCGTCGCTGCCCAGATCGGTCTTCATCCGGTCCGTCATCTGCTTGATCGACAGGGCCTCGCCCGCGCCCCGCCCGATGTCCCCGGATTCGAACCAGTTGAAGCAGGAGTTGAGATTGTTCCCGGACTGCTGCTGCGGCAGCAGAAGCGCGAAGCCCCACTGGTCGGCCCACTTGGTCCAGCCGGTCTCCGCGTCGTACGCGGCGGCCGACTGGGTGCAGCCGTGCATCGCCACGACAAGGGGGCGGCCCGCGGGCAGACCGTCCGGCACATAGCGGAACATCCGCAGATTTCCGGGGTTCGAACCGAAGCCGGTGACTTCGGTGAGTGACGCGGCCCGTGCGACGGGCACGAACCCGGGCCCGCCCACGCCGAGCAGGGTGACCAGCAGCGCGAGCAGCAGTCCGGTGGTGGAAAAGCGTCTCGTGCGAGGTGTGCGGGTTCGATGCATGGCGGCTCCTTCGAGGCGTCCCCCCTCTGGTGAGTACGGAGAGTAGGGCCGCTCGCACACCGTGGAGCACGGGCCGGACCACCATCAATCCGCCGGAGCGGTGGGGCCCGGCCATATGGACGGCCGGGCCCTGTCCGGCCGATCTTCACGGGCCCGTCCGCCGATGGATGGCGCTGCCACGCATGACGTCTACCGCGAAGGGAATATCAGTGAGAAGGGCCGATTATCCGGATATGTAAATATTCGCGGAAATTGTCCGAAAGTTGAGATGCGGATGGACGACACGCGTGGCGTGCCCAACGGGGAGGTGTCGGCGGGGGCCGGAGGGGTCGGATGGGCCACGGCGACCGTCGACGCCCGCGGCGTCGTCGTGCGCTGGAGCACGACCGCGGAGCAGGTGCTCGGCTACGCGCCCGTCGAGATCGTGGGACACCCGGCCGAGGGACTGCTCCAGGGCACACTGCCCGCCTCCGGCCGGCGGGCGCTGGCCCGCCACGAGCCGTGGAGCGGCCGGATCGCCGTACGCCACAGGAACGGCGGCCCCATGGACATGGATCTGCTGGCCTGCCCTCTCGGTGACGGCGACGGGGCGGGCCAGTGGCTGCTCGCGACGGCGACGGAGCCCCGCTCCGCCCGTGACGCCGATCTCACGGAGCGGTCGTTCACCCAGGCGGTGCTTCCGATGGCGATCCACGACCTGGATCTCCGGCTGCTCCGCGCCAACCACGAGATGTGCCGGATAGTCGGCCTCACGGAGGAAGAGATGCGGGGACGACGGTCCGGATTCCTGACGGAGAACCGCAGGGACGCCGAGGTCGAGAGGCCCATGCGACGGGCACTGCGCACCGGCGAGGCCGAGACCGCGCTCACCTTCCGCCGCGCGGCGGGCGAGCACCATGAGCGCGCCTGGACCGTATCGCTCTCGCCGCTCGCCGACGAGGACGGACGGATCAGGGCGGTCGCCGTGGCGGGGCTCGAAATCAGTGAGGAGTACCGGGCCCGTGAGGGACTCGCCCTGCTCAACGAGGCCGGTCTGCGGATCGGGACCACCCTGGATGTGACCCGTACCGCCGAGGAACTCGCGAGCACGCCCCTGCCCCGGTTCGCCGACTTCATCAGTGTCGACCTGCTGGACTCCGTACTGCGCGGTGACGAGCCGGCGCCCGATCCGCTCACCGGCGATGTACGGCTGCGCCGTGTCGCGCACCGGTCCGCCCACCGGCCCGGCGTCCCCGAGGCGGCTGTCGCCGTCGGCGACATGGACAACTACCCCGAGTACTCGCCCCCCGCCCGCTGTCTGACCACCGGCCGGGCCGTCCTCACCGGCCCCTGGGACACCGAATACACCCGGTGGATGACGCGCGACCCGAAGCGCGCCGCCAACTGTCCGCGTTTCGGCGTCCAGTCGGTCATCGCGGCGCCCCTGGTGGCCCGGGGCAACATCCTGGGGGCGGCCCTGTTCTGCCGCAGCGTCAACCCGGAGGCCTTCACCGAGGAGGATTTGCTGCTCGCCGAGCAGCTCGCGGCCCGTGCCGCCGTCTGTATCGACAACGCGCGGCGGTACACACGCGAGCGCAGCACCGCCGTCACCCTGCAACGCAGTCTGCTGCCACGCGGACTGCCCACGCAGTCGGCCGTGGAGGTCGCGACCCGCTACCGGCCCGCCGACTCCGAGTACGGCGTGGGCGGCGACTGGTTCGATGTCATTCCGCTCTCCGGCTCACGGGTCGCCCTGGTGGTGGGCGATGTCGTCGGCCACGGCATTCACGCCTCCGCCACCATGGGCCGGCTGCGTACCGCCGTGCGCACGCTCGCGGACATGGACCTGCCGCCGGACGAACTGTTCACCCATCTCGACGATGTGGTCGTACGGCTCGCCTCGGAGAACACCGACACGACGGCCGACGACGCCTACGTCGGCGCGAGTTGTCTCTACGCCGTCTACGACCCCGTGTCCCGCCACTGCTGCGCGGCCCGCGCCGGGCATCCGCCGCCCGTGCTGGCCAGGCCCGACGGCACGGTCGAGGTGGTCCGGCTGCCGGCCGGTCCGCCGCTGGGCCTGGGTGATCTGCCTTTCGAATCGGCGGAGTTCGAGATCCCGGAGGGCAGTCTGCTCGCCCTCTACACCGACGGACTGATCCAGACCCGTGAACATGACGTCGGCTCCGGTATCGAGGTGCTCAGCGACATCCTGAGCACCCCCGCCCCGTCGCTGGACTCCATCTGCGACTCCGTGCTGCGATCCCTGTTCTCCACGCGTCCTGTCGACGATGTCGCCCTCCTCGTCGCACGCACCCACGCGCTCGACGACGGCCAGGTGGCCACCTGGGAGCTGCCGGCCGAGCCGTCGCTGGTCGCCGACGCCCGTGAACGGGTGACGGGCCAGCTCGTCTCCTGGGGTCTTGAGGAACTGACCTTCAGCACGGAGCTGGTGGTCAGCGAGCTGTTCACCAACGCGATCCTGCACGCGGGCGGCCCTGTCCGGCTACGGCTGATCCGCGATCGCACCCTGATCTGCGAGGTCTCCGACAGCAGCACCACCGCCCCGCACATGCGCCGGGCCCGGGTGTTCGACGAGGGCGGACGGGGACTGCTGCTGGTGGCCCAGCTCAGCAAGCGCTGGGGTACGCGCCAGATCCCCACCGGCAAGGCCATCTGGGCCGAACAGGCCCTCCCCGTCGCCTGATCCGTACGGTCGCCGGTGGTGTGGCGCGCTGCGCCATTCGGCCGACGCCGTCCGAGCGGCTCGTGTGTCGTGGCCGAAGGACGGGTTTTCCTCCCGGAAGGACGGGTTTTCATACATCGCGTACACCTCTGTCCGCGACCGAATCCGTCATTCCAAGGAGAACGCATGCGCCTGCGCACGCGCTGGGCACCGGCCGCCCTTCTGCTGCTCGTCCCTCTGCTCAGCGGTACCGACGCCATGGCCGGGCCCGGCGGGGACCGTGTTCCGGTGGAACGTTCCGCCCGGGGGGTCCCGCACCAGTACATCGTCACACTGAAGCCCACGCTCTCCCCGGCCGACGCGGTACGGCGGCTCGGGCTCGATCCTCTCTTCACCTACGAGACCACCCTGCGGGGATTCGCCGCCGTCCTCACCCCGTCCCAGCTCGGGGTGGTACGCGCGCTCCCCGGGGTCGCGGCGGTCGAGGAGAACGGCCGCGTCTCGGTCACTCCGCCCATGACCCGAAGGCCGCCCGCGCGAACCAGGGGCGCCGTCGCGAGCTGGGGGCTCGACCGGATCGACCAGCGGAAGCTGCCCCTCGACAACGACTTCACCGTGACCGGTACGGGCAGTGGTGTCACGGCGTACATCGTCGACACCGGTATCGAGACCGCGCACAGCGAGTTCGGCGGCCGCGCCACCGTCGGCTTCGACGCCATCGGTGACGGACGCGTCGGACAGGACTGCAACGGCCACGGCACCCATGTGGCGGGCACCACCGGCGGCGCGACCTACGGCGTCGCACGCTCGGCCTCCCTGGTCGCCGTCCGCGTACTCGACTGCCGGGGCAACGGCACCTGGGCCGGCATCCTCGCCGGATTCGACTGGATCGCCAAGAACGCCAAGGGGCCCGCCGTCCTCAACGCGTCCCTGGGCGGACCTTCGTCCAAGGCGGTCGACGACGCGGTCGACGCGATCGCCGCCCGGGGCGTCCTGCCCGTGGTTGCGGCGGGCAACGAGTCCGTGGACGCCTGCGCGGTCTCGCCGGCGGGCGCCGGGCAGGTGGTCGCCGTGGGCGCGACGGACAGACAAGACCGTGAGACCGAGTTCAGCAACTACGGTGAGTGCGTGTGGACTTATGCTCCCGGCGCCGCCATCGTCTC
Organism: Streptomyces sp. NPDC055025; assembly: GCF_053608565.1. Classification (NCBI taxonomy): domain Bacteria; kingdom Bacillati; phylum Actinomycetota; class Actinomycetes; order Kitasatosporales; family Streptomycetaceae; genus Streptomyces; species Streptomyces sp. NPDC055025. The sequence continues at coordinate 340 of NZ_JBSGVS010000139.1, read as the reverse complement.
CGCCGGACTCGGCGGGGGAGCCGTCGCGCAGAGCGGTACCTCCATGGCGAGCCCGCATGTCGCCGGGGTCGTCGCGCTCTACAAGGAGCAGCACCCGGACGCGAGCCCGAGGGACATCGCGCTCTGGCTCGCCGGTCAGTCCAGCAAGAACGTGCTGACACCCATCAGCAAGGGCTCACCCAACCGTCTGCTCCACACCGGCGGACTCTGACCGGCGGACTCCGAGCGCCGGACTTCGGCCGCCGGACTGCGAGCGCCGGACTTCGGCCACCGGACTCCAGCGGCACGGCGGGGGCGTCCGTCTCCTCCCCCGTGCGCCGCCGCCGGTCCCGTCCCGGAC
>NZ_JBSGVS010000138.1:0-5873 GCF_053608565.1 Streptomyces sp. NPDC055025 | reverse complement strand
TCTTTGTGAAGGGCGAGGTCATCAAGACCGTGCCGGAGTCGAAGATCGTGGAGACCCTGATCGAAGAGGCGATGAAGATCGCCGAACAGATGGAGGATGCAGGGGTGCCCTCGGGGGCTCCCGCCGTCACCGTGAGCTGAACGAATCCGAGAGGGGCCCGAAATGTCAGTCCTGGACCACATCCGGGGGCCGCGCGACCTCAAGGCGCTGACGACAAGCGAACTCGACGAACTCGCCCAGGACATCAGGGAATTCCTGGTCGAGGCGGTGGCCAGAACCGGTGGTCATCTCGGGCCCAATCTCGGGGTGGTGGAGCTGACCATCGCCCTGCACCGGGTCTTCGAGTCACCCGTCGACCGTATTCTGTGGGACACCGGACATCAGAGCTATGTCCATAAACTCCTCACCGGCAGAAAGGATTTCTCCAAACTGCGGGGAAAGGGCGGCCTTTCCGGCTATCCCTCCCGTGCGGAGTCCGAGCACGACGTCATCGAGAATTCCCATGCCTCCACCGTGCTCGGCTGGGCCGACGGACTGGCCAAGGCCCGCGACGTACTGGGCCGGGACGAACATGTCGTCGCGGTCATCGGCGACGGCGCCCTCACCGGCGGAATGGCCTGGGAGGCGCTCAACAACATCGCCGCGGCCAAGGACCGTCCGCTGATCATCGTGGTCAACGACAACGAACGCTCCTACGGCCCGACCATCGGCGGCCTCGCCAACCATCTCGCCGCGCTCCGTACCACCGACGGCTATGAGAAGTTCCTGGCCTGGGGCAAGGACGTGCTCCAGAACACCCCTGTCGTGGGTCGGCCGCTCTACGGGTCGCTGCACGGTGCGAAGAAGGGGTTCAAGGACGCCTTCGCCCCGCAGGGCATGTTCGAGGACCTCGGGCTGAAATACGTCGGACCGATAGACGGACACGACATCTCCGCCGTGGAGTCGGCCCTCAGCCGGGCGAAGCGCTTCCACGGCCCCGTACTGGTGCACTGTCTGACGGAGAAGGGCCGCGGCTATCCGCCCGCGCTCCAGGACGAGGCCGACCACTTCCACACGGTCGGCGCGATGGACCCGCTGACCTGCGAGCCGCTCGTACCGTCCGGCGGACCGTCCTGGACCTCGGTGTTCCGCGACGAGATCGCCGCGATCGGGGAGGAACGGCCGGATGTCGTCGCCGTCACCGCGGCCATGCTGCACCCGGTCGGGCTCACGAAGTTCGCCGAGCGCTTCCCCGACCGGGTCTGGGACGTGGGCATCGCCGAACAGCACGCCGCGGTCTCCGCGGCCGGGCTCGCCACCGGCGGGCTGCATCCGGTCGTCGCCGTCTACGCCACCTTCCTCAACCGCGCCTTCGACCAGTTGCTGATGGATGTCGCACTGCACCGGTGCGCGGTCACCTTCGTCCTCGACCGGGCCGGGGTGACCGGAGCCGACGGCCCCTCCCACAACGGGATGTGGGACATGTCCATCCTCCAGTGCGTGCCCGGACTGCGGATCGCGGCGCCGCGCGATGCCGAGCAGCTCCGGGCGCAGCTCCGTGAGGCCGTCGACGTGGACGACGCGCCGACCGTGGTGCGCTTTCCCAAGGAGTCCGCGGGCGCGGCCGTTCCCGCCGTCGGACGGCTCGGCGGGATGGACGTACTGCGCCGCGCGGAGGACACCGACGTACTGCTGGTGTCCGTGGGAGCGCTCGCGTCCGTCTGCCTCCGGACGGCGGAGCTGCTCGCCGGGCGCGGTATCGGCTGCACCGTGGTCGACCCGCGCTGGGTCAAACCCGTCGACGAACAGCTCGCGCCGCTGGCGGAGCGGCACAGGCTCGTCGCGGTCGTCGAGGACAACAGCCGCAGCGGCGGGGTGGGTTCCGCCGTCGGCCAGGCCCTGCGGGACGCGGGCGTGGACGTACCCCTGCGGACCTACGGCATCCCCGAACAGTTCCTGGCCCACGCCAAACGGAGTGAGGTGCTCGCCGATATCGGCCTGACACCGGTGGAGATCGCGGGACGGATCAGCGCCGCCCTCGCCCCCGTACTGCCACGGCAGGGCGTGGGAGCCGCGCACGAGGGCGCGGGATCCGTCCGCGTACGCAAGGAGAGCAAGGAATGACCGAGCCCAAGGGCTTCGACCTGCCGCGGCTGCTCGCCGAGCGCGGCGCCGAGCGCTATGAGCTGCACACCAAATACCTCAACCACCAGCTCCCGCGCATGCTGCACACGATCGGTTTCGACCGGGTGTACGAGCGGGCCGAGGGCGCCTACTTCTGGGACGGGGACGGCAACGACTATCTGGACATGCTCGCGGGCTTCGGGGTGATGGGGCTCGGCCGGCACCATCCCGTCGTACGCAAGGCGCTGCACGATGTCCTCGACGCCTCGCTCGCCGATCTCACCCGGTTCGACTGCCAGCCGCTGCCCGGACTGCTCGCCGAGAAGCTGCTCGCCCACAGCCCGCACCTGGACCGGGTGTTCTTCGGCAACAGCGGTACGGAAGCGGTCGAGACGGCCCTGAAGTTCGCCCGGTACGTGACCGGGAAACCCCGGATCCTCTACTGCTCGCACGCCTTCCACGGACTGACCACCGGTTCGCTGTCGGTCAACGGGGAGGACGGCTTCCGGGACGGGTTCGCGCCACTGCTGCCCGACACCGCGATTCCGCTGGGCGACCTCGACGCGCTGGAGCGGGAGCTGAGCCGCGGCGATGTGGCCGGCTTCGTGGTCGAGCCGATCCAGGGCAAGGGGGTGCACGCGGCGCCGCCCGGCTTTCTGCGCGCCGCGCAGGAGTCGCTGCGCCGGCACAAGGCGCTCCTGATCGCCGACGAGGTGCAGACCGGACTCGGCAGGACCGGCGACTTCTACGCGTACCAGCACGAGGAGGGTGTCGAGCCGGATCTCGTCTGTGTGGCGAAGGCGCTCTCCGGCGGCTATGTACCCGTCGGCGCCACCCTCGGCAAGGACTGGATCTTCAAGAAGGTCTACTCCTCGATGGACCGGGTGCTGGTCCACTCGGCGAGCTTCGGCTCCAACGCCCAGGCCATGGCCGCCGGTCTGGCCGTGCTGTCGGTGATGGAGGACGAGGGCATCGTCGCCAACGCGCGGGTGACCGGGGATCTGCTCAGATCACGGCTGGCCGCGCTGGTCGAGCGCTATGAGCTGCTCCACGAGGTACGGGGCCGGGGCCTGATGATCGGCATCGAGTTCGGCCGGCCCAGCTCGATCAAGCTGCGCGGCCGGTGGACGATGCTCCAGGCGGCCCGCAAGGGGCTGTTCGCGCAGATGGTGGTCGTACCGCTGCTCCAGAAGCACCGCATTCTCACCCAGGTCTCCGGTGACCATCTTGAGGTGATCAAGCTGATTCCGCCGCTGACCATCGGGGAGCGTGAGGTCGAACGGTTCGTGGAGGCCTTCACGGCGGTCATGGACGACGCCCATGGCGGCGGCGGACTGATGTGGGACTTCGGCAGAACGCTGGTGAAGCAGGCCGTCGCCAACCGCTGAGTTCTCCCGGATGGGCTTTCCGGGTTCGCTTTGCCTCTGGGGCAAGAAATTTGCCCCAGAGGAAAGTTCCTGGCGCAATGGAGGTATGAGCACACCTCCTGCCGGAGAGGCGGCCGACGCGCTGCCCGACGGATTCCCCGATGTGGCGCCGCGCCTGCGTGAGCTGCGGCGCGGCCGACGGCTCACCCTGGAGGCCGCGGCCCAGCGGGCCGGGCTCTCACCCGCCCATCTTTCCAGGCTGGAGACGGGACAGCGGCAGCCCTCGCTGCCCATGCTGCTCGGTCTGGCCCGTATCTACGGTACGACCGTCTCCGATCTGCTCGGGGAGGTGCCGCCGGAGCGCGACCCCATCACCCGGGCCGGCCGCGCGGAGCCGGTCGAGGCCGACGGCTGGACATACCACCAGGCGGGCGGCTCGGGCCGGGCCATGCAGCCGCTGCGGGTCCGGGTGCCGTACGGAGCGCAGGGTGACCTCGTCCGGGTCCACACGGGGGAGGAGTGGCTCTATGTCCTGGAAGGCCGGCTGCGGCTGAGTCTGGGGGAAGCCGTGTATGTGCTGGACCCCGGGGACAGCGCGCACTTCGACTCGCTCACCCCGCACCGGATCGCGGCGGCGGGACCCGAGGGGACCGAACTGCTCTTCGTCCACACCCTGCTCCAGAGCCCCGCCACCGAGCTGTGTCTCGGCGGCGGGGCTCATCGCGACTGATCCGCAGGAGCCGGCCCGTGCGACCACGGAGCGCCGGAGAACCGAGCCCCTCAGAATCCGGCCGCGCAGCATCCGGCCCAGCAGAACCGAATCCCGTAGAACCGAACCCTGTAGAGAGGACTGTCGCCATGTCGGAGCCGTTGGAGCCGTCGGAGTCCGAGCGCCGGATACAGGTCCCGGCGGGACCGGAGGACCGGCCGCCGGAGCGCGCCGCCGACCACGAGACATCGTTCCCCCGGGGGCTGGTCATCCGGCTCTTCGCCTATCTGGTGGCGGGGCACCTCTTCGCGGGCTTCCTCTATCTGCTCTTCCAACTCGGGGGACAGCAGTAGCCCGGAGGGCGGCGGGGGCCGACGGCCGGACGCGGGCTACATCCAGCCGCGGCGGGCCGCCTGCCACGCCAACTGCATGCGTGTCGTCGCCCCGGCGAGCGTCATCATCCCCTGGATATGGCGCTGTACGGTACGTCTGCTCAGCCCCATCTGGCTGGCCACGGCCTTGTCCGCGACGCCCGCCACCATCAGCGACAGCAACTGTCTGTCGGTCGCCGAGAGCACATGGCCGGGGGCGGTCCCGTCCGTGCCGCTGACCGTTCCCGACGCGCTGACATCGAGTGGTACCGCGTCCTCCCAGTACCGCTCGAACAGGGCGACCAGTGCCTCCAGCAGACTGCTGCCGCGCACCAGCGCCGTGGTGGGCTCCGCGGAACTGCCGGAAGGACCGCCCGGCACCAAGGGGCAGATGGCGATGGCGCGGTCGGCGACGGCCAGCCGCAGCGGCAGATGCGGCACGGCGCGTGCGATCTCCCCCGCGCGCACGCCCTCCACCACATTGTCGACGGCCCCGGGATCGTCGAAGAACGCGCTCTCGTACAGGACCCGGTAGCGCACCCCCCGGGCGAGGGCGTCGAACTCCGCGCGATTGCTGCCCGAAGGCATCGCCACGTACTGCGCCTTGCAGAACCACAGCATCTCGTGGCGGGTGTTGTCCTGGATCTGCCGAAGGTGCTGGCGCAGGGCCTCGGCGCCGGTGATGACCTCGATGAGCTGGTCGGGGTCCTGGCGGCGTCTGGTGCGCCGATAGGTCTCCAGCAGATCGGTGACGGCGGTGCGCGCCTTGTCCAGGGCGTCGGAGTTGCGCTGGAGATGCGGCAGCAGGGCGACATCCGGGGGAGTGGCGGCGAAGCTCCGCGGCGCCCGGTCCGTCGCGCTGGCCAGGCCCTTGGCGGTGAGGGCCGCCAGGACGCGTTCGGTGTCCCCCGGAGCCAGCCCGCAGTGGTCGGCGATCTCGTCCGCCGAGGCCGCGGTCACGGTCACGAGCAGTCGGTAGACGGTCTCCTCCGCAGGGGTGAGGCCCGCCGGCTCCAGCATGGTGCTCCCCTTCTCCACGGACGGCCCCGTCTTTCCGGGGGTCCGCGCGCCGCCGCGTCCGTACGGTCAGGTCCTCCGGACGGAGTGCCCGTGCGCCGTCGCACGAGTGTCCGCCACCTGCCGTCGGCGTGCGGGGCGACGGGCGGGCGTACCGGAGAATCCGCGCACCGGGACTCGCGCGAAGCGGGGCCGATGCGACAGCGCACTATACGCCCTGGTCGAACGGGAGAGCGGGTACGGGTACGGGGTAAGGGGCGGCGGACACGGGACAGGGGCGGCGGGCGCGCGGGCTGGTCCTACGCC
>NZ_JBSGVS010000137.1:0-6170 GCF_053608565.1 Streptomyces sp. NPDC055025 | reverse complement strand
CCCGAAGAGGGTCGCCGCCCGGCCCTTCTCGCGTGCGCGGCGTGCGCGGCGTGTGCGGTCGGCGCGGCGTGCGCCTGGACGGGGCGGGCGCGCGGATGCGGCGCGCCGGTCACAAGGCGCTGTCGAGGGACTCGATGGTCCTGACCAGGGGGGCCAGTTCGGGCTTCCCGGCGGCCTCGTCGAGGGCTTCCCGCAGCGCCTTGTCATTGGTGGGCCGCGCCTCCGCGACCAGCCGCAGCCCCGCCTCGCTGACATTGGTGTAGATCCCGCGGCGGTCGGTCGGGCAGAGATAGCGCGTCAGCAGACCACGGTCCTCCAGCCTGGTGACCAGACGCGTGGTGGCGCTCTGGCTCAGTACGACCGCGTCGGCGACCTGCTTCATCTGGAGATGACCGCCGTCGCCGTCGTGCTGCCGGCTCAGGACGTCGAGCAGTGAGTACTCCCGGAGGCTGAGGCCGTGCCCCGCCTGGAGCGCGCGCTCGATATGTCCCTCGATCCTGTCGTGCAGCACCGAAAGGGCACACCAGCCCTGGGCGAGACCCGTGAGCGCGGTGTCCGTGGCGGTCATGGCTTCCTCCTGTGGGCGACGTGAGGGCGTGCCGAGGCCCCTGTGCTCCCCGGGCCCCTGTGCTCCCAGGGTAAGACATCGACGCAATAGCCCGCGCTTGCAAGTAATCGGCGCGTGCAAGTATTGTGGTCGCACGTAAGCCGCATGTGCAATCGTCTGAAAGGCCCGTAGATCCATGCCACTCGCGCTTCTCGCCCTGTCCATCGGGGCATTCGGGATCGGCACCACCGAATTCGTGATCATGGGACTGCTCCCCGAGGTCGCCGGTGAGTACGGCGTCTCGATCCCCACCGCGGGACTGCTGGTCACCGGCTACGCGCTCGGCGTCGTGCTGGGTGCCCCGCTGATGACCGTCCTCGGCACCCGGATGTCACGCAAGCGGATGCTGACGCTGCTGATGGGACTGTTCGTCGCGGGCAATGTGCTCTCCGCGCTCGCCCCCACCTTCGGTCTGATGCTGACCGGGCGCGTGGTCGCCTCGCTCGCCCATGGGGCGTTCTTCGGTATCGGCTCCGTCGTGGCCGCGGGCCTGGTCGCGCCGGAGCGGAAGGCCGGTGCCATCGCCATGATGTTCACCGGACTGACCGTCGCCAATGTCGTCGGCGTGCCGCTCGGCACCTTCATAGGGCAGAGCGTCGGCTGGCGGGCGACCTTCCTCGTCGTCGCCGGTCTCGGTGTCGTCGGGCTCGCGGGCATCGTCAGGCTGGTACCCGAGCAGCCCAGGCCGGAGGGGGTACGGCTGCGCCATGAACTCGCGGCCTTCCGCAATGCGCAGGTGCTGCTCGCCATGGCCATGACCGTGCTCGGCTTCGGCGGTGTCTTCGCCGCGATCACCTACATCACGCCGATGATGACCGAGACCGCCGGATTCGCGGACTCCTCGGTGACCTGGCTGCTGGTGCTCTTCGGCCTCGGTATGGTCGGCGGCAATCTGATCGGCGGCCGGTTCGCCGACCGCCGGCTGATGCCGCTGCTGTATGTGTCCCTGGGCTCACTCGCCGTGGTCCTCGCGCTGTTCACGTTCACCGCCCATCACAAGGTCGCGGCGGCCGTCACCCTCACGCTGATCGGCGCCCTGGGTTTCGCGACCGTACCGCCGCTCCAGAAGAGGGTGCTCGACCAGGCGTCCGCCGCCCCCACGCTGGCGTCCGCGGTCAATATCGGGGCCTTCAACCTCGGCAACGCGCTCGCCGCCTGGCTCGGCGGAATCGTCATCGCCGCCGGGTTCGGATACACCGCGCCCAACTGGGCGGGCGCGGCGCTGGCGGGCTCCGCGCTCGTCCTCGCGATCGTCTCCGGCGCGCTGGAGCGCCGTACGCCCGCCGAGGGACGGGTGGTCGCCACCGGGACAGCCGCTCCGGAGCCCGGCCGGGCCGCCGCCGCCCGCCACTGAGCGCGGCGGGGACGACGTCGTTACGTTGGAAACCGGTGTGTCCCCCCGCTCATGCGCCGCCGCGCCGCAGCCTCTTCCCCATAGAGCCAGCGAGCACAGCGCGAGCACAGACAGAGAACCCGCGAGCACAGAGAACCCGCGAGAGACCGCGTGGGAACTCGCGAAGAAAAGGAACACCATGACTTCCGTGACCTCCGTCCCCGACATCGTCCTCAACAACGGCGTCAAGATCCCCCAGCTCGGCTTCGGCGTCTTCCAGGTCGACGACGCGCGGACCACCGACGCCGTCCTGGCCGCCCTCGACGCGGGCTACCGCAGCATCGACACGGCGGCCGTGTACGGCAACGAGGAGGGCGTCGGCCGTGCCATCGCCTCGTCCGGGGTGCCCCGTGACGAGCTGTTCGTCACCACCAAGCTCTGGAACGACCGGCAGGGGTACGACTCGGCCGTCGCCGCGTTCGACACCAGTCTGGCCAAGCTCGGCCTGGACCGGGTCGACCTGTATCTCATCCACTGGCCCGCGCCGGCGCGCGACCGCTATCTCGACACCTGGCGCGCGCTGGAGAAGCTGCTCGCCGACGGGCGGACCCGCGCCATCGGCGTGTCCAACTTCCAGCCCGCCCATCTCCAACGGCTGCTGGACGAGACCGGGGTGGCCCCGGTGCTGAACCAGATCGAGCTGCACCCCGGACTCCAGCAGACGGAGCTACGGGATTTCCACGCCCAGCACGACATCGCGACCGAGGCCTGGAGTCCGCTGGCGAAGGGCGAGCTGCTCCAGGTGGAGGCGATCACCGAGATCGCGGGGCGGCACGAGAAGTCGCCCGCGCAGGTGATGCTGCGCTGGCACCTCCAGCTCGGAAACATCGCGATCCCCAAGTCCGTCACCCCCGCGCGCATCCGCGAGAACATCGATGTCTTCGACTTCGAGCTCTCACCCGGTGACATGGCCGCGATCGCCACCCTCGACCGCGGACTGCGCACGGGCCCGAACCCGGACACCTTCAACTGAGACAGGACGCACGACTGGGAGAGGGCGCGACCGGGTCCGGACGGGGCGGGCCCGGCGATCTGCCCGGCGATCGAGCGCGTGAACTCCCTGCCGTCGGAGTCGACCGTGGTGTTTCTTCCGTCCGTCGATGGTGTACGGAGGGATCGTGGTGGCGGTGGTAACCGCCGCCGTCCGGCCGGCGCCGGTGGCGCCAGGCCTCGGCTGACCGGTCGGACTCGTCGACAGCAAGGAGAACGACGCGTGTCCCCTCTCTTCCCGGCTCTCGCGGCGCGCGCGGAGCGGCCCGCCCTGCGGTTCGGCGACCGTAGCCTCACCCATGCCGAACTGGCCGACGCGGCGGGCTCCCTGGCCGCGCGTATCGCCGGTGCGCGGCGCGTCGCGGTCTGGGCCACGCCCACCCTCGGGACGGCCGTCGGTGTGGTGGCCGCGCTGCTGGCCGGGGTTCCGGTCGTACCGGTCAACCCGAGGAGCGGTGCGCGCGAACTGGCCCATATCGTCGCGGACAGCGCCCCCGAGCTGGTCGTCACGGAACCGGGCGTGGTCCTGCCGCCGGCCCTCGCCGCGCTCGACCGGGTGGACGTCGTGGACATCGTGGGCGCCGAAGCGGGCGGTGCGCCGGCGGCGGTGACTTCGGGGGCGTCGGGACCGTCGGTCCCGTTCCCCGAGCACGCTCCGGAATCCCCCGCGCTGATCGTCTACACCTCAGGAACCACCGGGCCGCCGAAGGGCGCCGTCCTGCCGCGCCGCGCGCTCATCGCCACCCTGGACGCGCTGGAGGACGCCTGGCGGTGGACCGCCGACGACGTCCTCGTCCACGCCCTGCCCCTCTTCCATGTGCACGGGCTGATCCTCGGCGTTCTCGGACCGCTGCGGCGCGGTGGATCGGTGCGCCATCTCGGCCGGTTCGACATCGAGGGCGTCACCCGTGAACTGTCCTCGGGCGCCACGATGCTGTTCGGCGTACCGACGATGTACCACCGCATCGCCGAGGCGCTCCCCGGCGATCCCGCGCTCGCCAAGGCGCTGTCCGGGGCGCGGCTGCTGGTGTCCGGATCCGCCGCGCTGCCCGTCCACGACCACCGGCGGATCGCCGCGGCTACCGGACGCCGTGTCATCGAGCGGTACGGCATGACGGAGACCCTGATGAACACCAGCGTGCGCGCGGACGGCGAGCCGCGCGCCGGTACGGTCGGGGTACCGCTGCGCGGTGTCGGACTGCGGCTGGTCGACGAGTCGGGAGACACGATCGAGGCGTACGACGGCGAGACGGTCGGCGAGATCCAGGTCCGTGGCGCGAATCTGTTCACGGAGTATCTGAACCGGCCCGACGCGACCGAGGCCGCCTTCACCGACGGCTGGTTCCGTACGGGCGACATGGCGATCCGCGACCCCGACGGCTATGTCCGTATCGTCGGCCGCAAGGCCACCGATCTGATCAAGAGCGGTGGTTACAAGATCGGCGCGGGTGAGATCGAGAACGTCCTGCTGGAGCATCCGGGGGTGCGGGAGGCCGCCGTGACCGGAGAGCCCGACGCGGACCTCGGTGAGCGTATCGTCGCCTGGATCGTTCCGGCGCGCGTCGAAGCGCCGCCGTCCGCCGAGGAACTGGCGGACCATGTGGCGGCGCAGCTCGCCGCGCACAAGCGACCGCGCACCGTGCGCTATCTGGACGCCCTGCCCCGCAATGACATGGGGAAGATCCTGAAGCGGGCGCTCCATGGCTGAGCGGCCGAGCGCGCGCGAGGCGATCGCCGCCGTCACCGACGAGGGCGCGTTCGCCGAACTGCCCGTGCCGCGGGGCGTGTCCGTGCCGGACGGACCACTCGCCTGGGAGGGGTACGACGCGGCCCGCGCCCGCGCCGAGGAGCGCACCGGCGAGAAGGAGTCCGTCGTCTGCGGCACCGGACGGATCGGCGCCACCGAAGCGGTGCTGATCTCCTTCGAGTTCGGCTTTCTGGGCGGATCGCTCGGTGAGCGCACGGGCGACCGGCTGGAGGCCGCGTACACCCATGCGCGGGAGCGGCGGCTGCCGGTCGTCTCGCTGATCGCCACCGGCGGCAGCAGGATGCAGGAGGGGATGCGCGCGCTGCTCCAACTCCAGCGGGTGGCCCGGCAGTCCGCGCTCACCCGCGCGGCCGGACTGGCGCAGCTCGCGGTCGTACGTGACCCGACCACCGGCGGTGGCTGGGCCACTCTGGGCGCGGGAGCCGATGTCGTCCTCGCACTGCCCGGTGCCCAGATCGGTTTCGCCGGATCGCGTGTGCGCCCCGCCGACGCCGATCCGTACGCGTATACGGCGGAGGCGCAGTTGGCCGCGGGCCATATCGACGCGGTGGTGCGCCAGGACGAGCTGCGCGCCACCGCCGGTCGCTGGCTGCGGCTGCTGACGGGAGGAGACCGCGCCGGGGAAGCCGCGCCGCCCCCCGCCGGTCTGGGCGGCGGCGAGCCGCCCGCCTCCGGATGGGACGCGGTGATACGGGCCCGCGCTCCCGGACGCCCCCGTGCGCGGGCCTATGTGGACGCCTACTTCACCGAGCGGGAGGCGATCGCCGGGGACCGGTGCGGCGGCAGGGACCCGGGGATGCTGTGCGGGTTCGGCCGTCACGCGGGACGGACCGTCGCGTACGCCGCGCAGTGCGGCACCCCGACCCTCCCGGCCGGTTACCGGACCGCGGCCCGGCTGGTCCGGCTCGCCGACCGGCTGGGCATCCCCGTACTGACACTGGTGGACACCCCCGGAGCGGCCAATGACGCCGAGGCGGAGCGGGCGGGGGCCGGCGGCGCCATCGCGGATCTCTTCGCGGCCATGGCCACCGCCCGGGTACCCCTCACCACCCTGCTGATCGGCGAGGGCGGTTCCGGTGGGGCGCTGGCGCTGTCGGCGCCGGACAACATCTGGGCCACGCCCGACAGTTACTTCTCCGTCATAGCGCCCGAACTGGCCACGGCGATTCTCAAGCGGCCCCCGGGCGAGACGAGGGCGACGGCCGGCCAGCTCCGGTTGCGACCGGAGGATCTGGTGTCGCTCGGTGTCGTACGCGGGATCGTGCCGACGGAGTAGGCGGGTCTCGCGGGGAGCCGGTGCGCGGTCCTGTGCGTATGGTCCGGGCGTAAGGGCCGGCCGTACGGGCTGGGCGCGCGGACCGTGCGCGCAGGACCGGCGTACGGGCCCGGTGTCCCGCCCGGGAGGACGGGAC
>NZ_JBSGVS010000136.1:0-6806 GCF_053608565.1 Streptomyces sp. NPDC055025 | reverse complement strand
CTCACAAGGGGATGCGGCCCACCGGCCGTTCGGTCTGTCTCGCGTCGGTCCGTCTCGCCTGCGGTTCCGTCCCGAACCGCGGCGTCGACGGCGCCTCGCGCGCCGTGCCTCGCCTCAGCGCACCTCGGTGATCTCGGGACCGCGCTGGAGCTGTCCCATGCCACCGGAGAAGCGGGAGCCTTCCTGCTCCTCCTGCTGTACGCCCTCGGCCACCATCTGCGCGTCGTCCGGCAGCTTCAGGACGATCGGGTCACGCGGGGCCATCGGCCCCTCGCCCCGTACGACCACGGTGTCCCGGAAGATCTGCTCCAGCAGCCCGGCGGCCTGGGGCTGCACCGCGCCCTGCCCGGAGATTACCCCGCGCAGGAACCAGCGCGGGCCGTCGACACCGATGAAGCGCACGAGCTGCACACCGCCGGTGCCGTCCGGGAGCTGTACGGGGACCTGGGCGCGCAGCTCCCAGCCCAGCGGGCCCTCGACCTCGTCGATGATGCCGCCCTGCTGGGTGATACCGGAGGCGATCTCCTCACGGACCTCGCCCCAGATGCCTTCCTTCTTGGGCGCCGCGAACGCCTGGAGCTGTACGGCGCTGTCGCGCACGACGACCGTGGCGGCCACGATCGCGTCACCGGCGACCTCGACACGCAGCTCCATGCCCTCGACCCCGGGAACGAAGATCCCGCCCAGGTCGACCCGGCCCTCGTCGGGCCTGGAGACCTCGGAGATGTCCCAGGGACCGTCCGGCCTCGGCGCCGGCGGAAGGTTCACCCTGCGGGACGCCGTCGCCCCGCCGGCCTTCGCGTCGGCACCGGCCTCGTCGGTGAACTGCTCGGCCTCGCCCGCTGCGTCCGCCGCGTCCGCTGCGGAACCACTCTTCTTGCGACGTCCGAACACGTCACTGTCCTTCCCGGTCGGATACGACCGAAGCGTATCGATTCCCGCCCTGTACGCCGCCCACGGCGGCATGACCGCCGGTGGACCCGAAGCCCCCGTCGCCCCGCGCGGACCCGGGAAGTTCCGCCACCTCGTGGAAGCGGACCTTCTCGACCTGCTGGACGACCAGTTGGGCAATCCGGTCGAACCGCTCGAACCGCACGCTCTCACGCGGGTCCAGATTGACCACGATCACTTTGATCTCTCCACGGTACCCGGCATCCACCGTCCCCGGGGCATTCACCATGGCGACTCCGCAGCGGGCCGCGAGCCCGGAGCGCGGGTGCACGAAGGCGGCGTACCCGTCGGGCAGCGCGATGGAGACTCCCGTGGGCAGTACGGCCCGCTCCCCCGGGGCCAGCTCGGCGGCCTCCGTGGTCACCAGATCGGCTCCGGCGTCGCCCGGATGCGCGTACGACGGAAGCGGAACCTCCGGGTCGACACGGCGGATCAGTACGTCGAGAGGGGCGGCAGGGGTACGGCTCATGGGTTCACCTCGAAGGCGCGGGCGCGCCTGATCTGGTCCGGATCGGACATCGCCGCCCGGATCTCCTCCGGGCGGCCGTTCTCGATGAAGTGGTCGACCTTGACCTCGATGAACAGCGCGTCGGCGCGGACGGCGACGGGTCCGTCGGGGCCGCCGATCCTGCCGGTGGCGGTGCAGTAGATCTTCCGTCCCTGGACGGCGGTGGTCTCGGCCTCCAGATACAGCAGCGTGCCCACCGGTACGGGCCGGACGAACTCGGTCTGGAGCCGGCCGGTCACCGCCACCACCCGCAGCAGCCAGTTCAGCGAGCCGAGCGTCTCGTCGAGCGCGGTGGCCAGGACGCCGCCGTGCGCGAGGCCGGGAGCACCCTGGTGGCCCGGCTTGACGGTGAACTCGGCGGTGATGCTGACACCCTCGCCCGCGCGCGCCCGCAGCTGAAGGCCGTGCGGCTGTGCCTCGCCGCAGCCGAAGCAGTGCTCGTAGTGCGCTCCGAGCAGCTCGCCGGGGGCGGGGGCGTCGGGATGCCGGACCGGCGGTCCGGCATCGGCCGGAGGTGTCGGCGCCCCCGGTGCTGCCGGGGGTCCGGGTGGTGTCCCCGGGGATGGCACGTTGCTCACAGGCGCAGACCTTACCCGCGCGGCAGTCCGGGCACCGCACCGTGCCAAGCTTGGCTCCATGGAGCATTCCGCCGCACGTTACGACGAACGTCTGACCGCCCCCGGTTCCTGGTGGGCCATAGCCGCTCTCATCGCGGTGGCGGGGGGCCTGATCACCCTGCCGCTGGGGCCGTTGCCACTGCTCGGCGGCGTGATCGGCGCGGGGGCGCTGGCGGCGGCCGGGGTGAGTTCCTACGGATCCGCGCGGATCCGGGTCGTGGCGGACTCGCTGGTCGCGGGCGACGCCCGGATCCCGGTGTCGGCGCTCGGCGAGGCGCAGGTGCTCGGTCCTGAGGAGGCGCGGGACTGGCGGCTGCACAAGGCCGATCCGCGGGCCTTCATGCTGCTGCGCAGCTATGTGCCGACGGCGCTGCGCGTGGAGATCACGGATCCGGACGATCCGACTCCGTACGTCTATCTCTCCACGCGGAACCCCCGGGCACTGGCCACCGCGCTGGACGCGGTACGCACCGGCTGAGGACCCACGGCCCGCCGGGGCACTCGAGCGGCTTGCCGGGGGACGCGGGCCCGGCACGATCGCAACGCGGCGAGGCGCGGTACCAGGGCACGCGAGCCCAGCACGATCCGAACGAGAGGCCCTAGCTCTCCAGCTCCTTCGGGAGCCCGGGAGGGAGCTGTCCGGGGCTCTCCAGGGGAGGCAGCTCCGGGAGGGCGTCCCAGGGGATCTGGCGGCTGCGCAGGTCCGTACGGACGCGCTCGGCGACCTTCTTGGTGTCCCGTCGGTTCATCATCGCGCCGACGGCCGCTCCGATCATGAACGGGACCAGATTGGGCAGATTCCGGATCGTGCGCTTCATGATCTGCTGCCGCAGCTCGCGCTTCATCCGGCCGCTCAGCGCGCCGTTGATGGTCGACGGTTTGCTGATGTCGACGCCGCGCTCCTCCGTCCAGGAGGTCAGATAGGCGGCGCTGCGCTCCTTGAGCGTGCCGGGCGGGCGCAGCCCGTACACCTCGTGCAGCTCCGCGATCAGCTTCAGCTCGATCGCGGCGACGGCCGTGATCTCGGCCGCCAGCTCGGCGGGCATCGCCGGCGGTATGGGCAGCATCGCGGCGGCGCCGACACCGGCACCGACCGTGGAGCTGCTGTTCGCCGCGCCCGCGACCAGTTTGTCGGCCAGCTCCTCGGGACCGAGGCCGGGAAACTGCTTGCGCAGCGTCGCGAGGTCGCGGACCGGGACCCGGGGAGCGTTCTCGATGATCCGGTCGGCGATATGTGCCAGCGCCGCCTTGGCTCCCGCGCCTCCCTTGCGTACCCCCCGTTTGACGGTGTCCAGGCGCCGGCCCCTGCTCATGGGGCCGCCGTGGTCCTCCCGGGCCGCTTCGAGCGAGGCCGGGAGGCCTCGCTCGTCGTCGTCACCTACGTCGTGCTGGGGCAGGAGGGCGGAGTGCTCGGCAGCGGGCTGAGTGCCTTCTGCCGGGCCTGTGCCGCCCTGATACGCCTCCGGTGAACCCTTCAAGCGGAAGCGTCGTTTCCGAAACGGTGTGTCGCCTGCCACGGCCGACCTGACCTCAGTCGCAGTCGCGGCAGATGGGCTGACCGTTCTTCTCCCTGGCGAGCTGGCTCCTGTGGTGCACGAGGAAGCAGCTCATGCAGGTGAACTCGTCGGCCTGCCTCGGCAGCACCCGGACGGACAGCTCCTCGTTGGAGAGATCCGCGCCGGGCAGTTCGAGCCCTTCGGCCTGCTCGAACTCGTCGACGTCGACCGCTGAAGTCGACTTGTCGTTCCGACGGGCCTTCAGTTCCTCAAGGCTGTCCTGATCGACGTCGTCATCGGTCTTGCGTGGGGTGTCGTAATCCGTTGCCATGTCGCTCTCCCCCTCTGGGTGTCTGTGGTGTCTCCAGCGCACGTAACGCGTGAGAGGCCGGACTTGTGCCCGACCTGAGGCGGAGATTTTGCCTCACATCAAGGTCTGTTACTCAATCGACACCCAACCGGACCCCTGAGGAGTGATCGGCTTCGGGTGGCGAAGGGGACCGTACACGGTCCTCCTGGTGTGCTTCACGGGCGCCACCCCGTGTACTTCCCGTGATCCCGGCCCCCGGAAACCCGGACTTTACCGGCTTTCCGATGAAGGCCTGATCACGCAGAGTGGATAGGCGTGAATTCGACCCTGTGATCGATCACACACGGACTCGTCGGTAACTCGGACCGCGAATTCCGCGCAAAGCGAACAAAGTCATCTGCTCCCCGAATAACGCGCGCAGCATCTCAGACCGGGAGGGTGACACGCATCACCAGTCCACCGCCCTCGCGGGGTTCCGCGAAGATACGGCCGCCATGGGCGCGCGCCACGGACCGGGCGATCGAGAGGCCGAGTCCCACACCCTTGTCACTGCCCGTACGCTCCGTGCGCAACCGCCGGAACGGTTCGAAGAGATTGTCGATCTCGTACGCGGGGACCACGGGACCGGTGTTCGACACGACCAGGATCGCCTGGCCCTGCTGGACCTCGGTGGAAACCTCCACCCAGCCGCCCTCCGGGACGTTGTACCGTACGCCGTTCTGCACCAGGTTCAGGGCGATCCGCTCCAGGAGGACGCCGTTTCCCTGGACGACCGCGGGCGCGCACTCCGAACGGATGTCCACCCCCTTCGCCTCCGCCTCGGCGAGGGCCTGGTCCACCGCGCGGGTGGCTACCTCGGCGAGGTCGACCGGTTTTCGCTCCACGATCTGGTTGTCGCTGCGGGCGAGCAGCAGCAGGCCCTCCACGAGCTGCTCACTGCGCTCATTGGTGGCCAGCAGCGTCCTGCCCAGCTGCTGGAGCTCCGTCGGCGCCGCCGGATCGGAGAGATGGACCTCCAGCAGGGTGCGGTTGATCGCGAGGGGGGTGCGCAGCTCGTGCGAGGCGTTGGCGACGAACCGCTGCTGCGCGCTGAAGGCACGCTCCAGCCGCTCCAGCATCTCGTCGAAGGTGTCCGCGAGCTCCTTCAGCTCGTCGTCGGGGCCGTCCAGCTCGATCCGCCGCGACAGGTCGGAGCCGACCACGCGACGGGCGGTACGGGTGATCCGGCCCAGCGGCGACAGCACCCGTCCCGCCATCGCGTAACCGAAGGCGAAGGCGATGACACTGAGGCCGACCAGGGCGAACAGGGAGCGGCTGAGCAGATCGTCGAGCGCCTGCTTGCGCTGGTGGTTGACGCAGCTGTTCATCGCCGCGTTGAACTGCTCGGGCGGCGCCTGGTCCGGGAAGTTGCAGACCTCGCTGCTCACCTTGCCGGTCACGATCTTGAAGGGCAGTTCGCTGCCCACGTGCAGGGCCTGTGCGGCCAGCAGATAGATGATCGAGAGCAGCAGGATGCCGGCGATCAGGAACATCCCGCCGTAGAGCAGTGTGAGACGTATGCGGATGGTCGGGCGGACCCAGGGGAGCGCCTGATCGGGCCTGCGCGGGTCCCAGGTGGGCTTCGGAGGTGCCGCCGGCGGCATCGGGGTGGTTGCCATGGGCAATCAGATCCGGTACCCGGAGCCGGGCACCGTGACGATCACGGGCGGCTCGCCGAGCTTGCGGCGCAGCGTCATGACCGTGACCCGTACGACATTGGTGAAAGGGTCGGTGTTCTCGTCCCAGGCCTTCTCCAGGAGCTGCTCGGCCGAGACCACCGCGCCCTCGCTGCGCATCAGCACCTCCAGCACCGCGAACTCCTTGGGCGCGAGCTGGATCTCCCTGCCGTCCCGCAGGACCTCGCGCCGGTTGGGGTCGAGCTTGATCCCGGAGCGCTCCAGGACGGGCGGCAGGGGCACGGTCGTACGCCGTCCCAGGGCGCGCACCCGGGCGATCAGCTCGCTGAACGCGAAGGGCTTGGGCAGATAGTCGTCCGCGCCCAGCTCCAGCCCCTCCACGCGGTCGCTGACATCGCCCGAGGCCGTGAGCATGAGGACCCTGGTGGGCATCCCCAGCTCGACGATCCTGCGGCAGACGTCGTCCCCGTGGACGAGGGGAAGGTCGCGGTCGAGCACCACCACGTCGTAGTCGTTGACCCCGATGCGCTCCAGGGCGGCGGCGCCGTCATACACCACGTCGACGGCCATGGCCTCCCGGCGCAGTCCGGTGGCCACCGCATCGGCGAGCAGTTGCTCGTCCTCGACGACGAGTACACGCACGTCGCTTTCCTCCCTCTGGGCCCGTCACCCGTGGTCGGGGCAGGTTGTAGCACTGGCTGTGCGGCCCCATCCTGCCCGTAGTGGCTATAAACCGGCGGTAAGACGATGCCGGGGTGACCTGGGACGCCCGGGAATGGAACGGATTGTTTGTGTCGTTGAGGTTTCTCGAAGTCGGACCCTGGGGAAGACGACTTCACACCCGAGATCACGCCCTGTTTGTGGCACGCCACACCCTTTCTGTCATCCAGAGGCAGTGGGTGCGTGATCTACCCGCCGTCGGCACACCCCCGTGCCACTGACCCACGACGAGGGGGCGCAATGGACGCGTTCACCGCCGGGCTTCTGCAGCGTATAAAGGCCACGGAAACGGATCTCAACCGAGCCCGGGAGACGGGCGACGACTTCCTTGTGGACGTCGAGCAGGAGGAGCTCGAGGACCTCCGCCGGCTCGCGGCCGAACATGGCGTGGAGGTCGGCGCCGCGAGCGCCTGACCCGCACTCCTGGCCGTACGGCCTCGCTGCCACAGATTCTTCGCGGGGCCCGAGCCGTACATAAGTGAAAGAGCCGTAGCGACCTACAGAGAAGGGCCCCGGCGCCGAGGGGAC
>NZ_JBSGVS010000135.1:0-7306 GCF_053608565.1 Streptomyces sp. NPDC055025 | reverse complement strand
CCGCCCGGCCGGTCCGCTCATCCGCGCCCCGCGCCCCCCCCCGCGAAGGCTCAGCGCTGGCGGGGGAGAGTGCGTTCCAGCCGGCGGCGCTCCGGGCCCTCGCGTACATACCGCACCGCGTCCGCCGCCGTCTCACGGGCATAGCCGTCCGGGTCCTCGTCGGCGAGGATCCGGGCCAGCGCGTCGATCGCGCGCGGATCCTGACGTACCGCCAGGCCCCTGGCCGCCTTCGCGGCCGTCTCGGCGTCCGGGTCGTTCAGCCGGGCCGCCAGCGCCTCACGGATCTCATGGCTGTCCGCGTCCACATCCGCCAGCGCCAGCACCGCGCGGTCCCTGACCGACGCGTCCGCGTCCCTGCTCAGCAGGATCAGCGCCCAGACGCCGTCGCGGTGACCGCCCGGTACGAGCCCGGTCAGGGCCAGCGCGGCCCGGCGTCTGACCCCCGTGTCCGGATGGCCCGTGTGGCGCAGGATCTCCGGCAGCGCCACCGGATCGGCGTGCTGCCCCAGACCCACCACGACCGCGCGGACCAACTCGGGCTCCACGGCCCGCCGGGACAGCTCCCGCAGCAGAGGCACCGCGCGTTGCGTGAACGGGCTCGGCCCGTCCACCGCGCCCAGCCGCGCCAGCACGTCCGCGCCGAAGGCCTGCCGCAGCGGCTCCTCGCTCGCGCACCAGAGCGCCGCCTCCTCGAACGTCTCCTCGTCGCCGCGCCGCCACAGCGCGGAGACGGACTCGACCCAGTCGTCCCGGCCGGGATCCCCGGCGCTCAGGGCGCGCTCCGCCAGTTCCTCGTACGGTGTGACCAGCCCCAGCTCCGCTTCGAGGATCGTCGCGACGGCCGCGTGTCCGGTCCGCTGCTCCTGTCCGGCCACCGGCGCGCCGTCCCGCAGCAGTTCGACGACCACGGTCACCGAGCCGTCCTCCTCGATCCGGCGCACCACCGTCTCGTATCCGTCGCCGTAGGCGCGTGCCAGCCCGTCCCGCAGCTCCCGCTCCACATCGAGCGCCATCCAGCGCCGGGCCTCGGCGAGCGCCTCCGCGTGCGTGCTCGCGCCGTACCGCAGCAGGACCCGTACGGTCGAGGGGGAGCCGTGGCGGGCGGCCAGCAGCAGCGGCGATTCGCCTCCCGGGCCCGGCACATCGGGGTCGGCGCCGTACTCCAGCAGCGCTTCCACCGTGTCGGCGAACCCCTGGCGGACCGCCCAGACCACCGGCGTGAGATCGAAGGCCTCGCGGCTGTCGGGCCGGGCTCCGGCGGTGAGCAGGGTCCGTACCACCTCGGTGTGGCCGCCGCACGCGGCTCCGCACAGCGGCAGGTCCCAGCCCTCCCGCCCGCTCGCCCGGTTCGGATCGGCGCCCGCCGTGAGCAGCAGCCGCACCACCCCCCGCGCGTCGCTGACGGCCGCGCGGTAGAGGACGGTCTCGCCGTCCTCATCGGTGGCCTCGGCGGACACACCCGCCCTGAGCAGCCGTACGACGGTGTCGTCCGCCCCGTCGCCCACCGCCTCGAACAGGTCGGCTTCGCCCGACGTCGGCTCTTTCGTCATGCTTCGACTCTACGTTCCGCTCTCGGTCAGGTGTCGCAGTCGAGGACCGTACGGCACAGTCCGCACCGCGCCCGCACCCGGCCGCGGACCGGTACCCGGATGCGCTGGAGGCAGGTCGGACAGGGGAACGAGACCCGCAGGCCGTCCTGCTGCCGTTCGAAGGCGTACGGCGCGGAGGGGTCCCCCGGCGGGTCCGCGGCCGGCCCGCCGGTGTGTCCGCCACCGGTCCGGTCGCCGCCCAGGTGGTCGAGCGCGTAACGGCGGTCCTTGGCGTAGCGGTGCCGGCCCGTCCAGCCGGCGGACGTCAGCGGCGGCTGCTGCTCGTCGCGCAGCGCCTGCGCCCTGCCCTTCGTATACGACGTGTACCCCTGCGGACTGGTGAACCAGATCCGGGGATCCTCGTCGAAGACCATCGCCCGCTTGGCGAGTACGTAGCCGAACTCCTCGGGCGTGAGATAGCCGAGCTTCTGGCTGGAGTCACGGTCCTCGCGATAGGCGTCGAGCAGCAGCCAGCCCGCGCCCAGATAGGTCGTCGCGGTGTCGGTGAGGATCTCGTTGTCCAGGGTGCCGGGGAAGCTCAGTCCGAGCCGGTGCAGCAGGACATGGGTGATCTCGTGGGCGAGGGCGGCGCCGATGTCACGGCGGTGGGTGCGGAAGCGGTTGTTGAGCTCGATGAAGTACTCCGGGCCGGCGGCCAGCTCGACGCTCGCGGCCTGGTCCATCTCGCGGAAGCTCACGATCATGCGCGCGTCGGGCAGCCGGAGCTGCTGGACCAGGGCGTGCGCGACCCGCTGGGTGCCGAGATGGAGATCGTCCAGGTCGGAGAAGGCGACATCGCCCGGGGCGACGCTGGGGGCGTACGAGCGGATGCCCTCGGGCGAGAGCCGCTGGTAGAGCGCGGTGATCGCCGCGCGGGCCGTGTCGAGATGCGGATACCCGTGCACGACCTCGCCGCCGTTCGTCACGTACGTAACCCCCTGCGAGGACGGTCGACGGTTCCCTGCGAGGAACGTCAACCCGGCCAACCGGAATCCACTCTACGGGGCGGTCACGACGATCCACGGAAGCGGCCCGGCGAAGGGTGCGCGCGGATGGCGCACGGGCGGAGCGCGGACGGGGCACGGGCGGAGCACGGGTTGCGGACATACGGCAGACGTACGGCATACGGACGCCGCGCGGGTCGGAGAATCCGGCACAAAGTCCCCTGTATGTCCCCTCGCTGTCCGGTGATCGGACACCGACTGGCATATGCGCCCTCGGCGTGGCCGAAAACAGGTTCTTGTGGCGTGGCTGAACTCCTCCCCATAATCCGGATCACGCTTTCTTGTCGGGCCCATGTCAGGCCAGCGCAACGCGCGTTGACCCGGCACCGGCCCGACGGCGGGCCCCACGTACAGCCATCGAGCACCACGCCCACAACAGCCCCCCACGAAAGGCAGCCCGATGAAGCTTCTGACCGTCCTCAAGAGATCTGCCGCCGCCGGCGCCGTCGTCCTCGCCGCGTTCAGCCTCAACCCGTCCACGGCGTCCGCCGCGCCCGCGCCGGTCGCCAAGACCCAGGCCGTCGCGCCGGTCGCGCCGCCCGTCGTCGGCGGCACCCGCGCCGCGCAGGGCGAATTCCCCTTCATGGTCCGGCTCTCGATGGGCTGTGGTGGCGCGCTGTACTCGCCCACCGTCGTCCTGACCGCCGCCCACTGTGTGAGCGCATCCGGCAACAACACCAGCATCACCGCCACCGCCGGTGTCGTGGACCTCAACAGCACCAGCGCCATCAAGGTCCGCTCCACCAAGGTGCTCCGCGCTCCCGGCTACAACGGCGCCGGCAAGGACTGGGCGCTGATCAAGCTCGCGCAGCCCATCAACCTGCCGACCCTGAAGATCGCCACCACCACGCAGTACAACACCGGCACCTTCACCGTCGCCGGCTGGGGCGCGGCGACCGAGGGCGGCGCACAGCAGCGCTACCTGCTCAAGGCGTCCGTCCCGTTCGTCTCCGACGCGAGCTGCAACTCGTCGTACGGCGGCGACATCATAGCCAGCGAGGAGATCTGCGCCGGCTACGCGCAGGGCGGCACGGACACCTGCCAGGGTGACTCCGGCGGCCCGATGTTCCGCAAGGACAGCGCCGGAGCCTTCATCCAGGTCGGCATCGTCAGCTGGGGCAACGGCTGCGCCCGTCCCAACTACCCCGGTGTCTACACCGAGGTCTCGACCTTCGCCTCCGCCATCGCCTCGGCCGCGTCGACTCTCTGACGTGAACCACGCGCCGGCTCCCTGATGTGAACCGAGCGGGTCACCGAGCCGGCACAGCGGCGAGGAGGGGCGGGTACGGGGTCGCGCTCACGCACCCCGTACCCGCCCCTCCTCCGTGGCGCGCGGCCCCGGCGGCGAGCGGCGGGATCCCGCATCCTGATCACCGGCGGGCCCGCACGCCCCGGCCCGTCTAAGCTGCCGGACCATGACCACGAGCGACCCCGGCACCGACGGCCCCGGCACCGAAGACCCCGGCACAGAGGATTCCGGTACCGAGGATTCCGGTGTCGAGAACCCCGTACACGCCGAACTGAACCGCCTGCGCGAGAGCATCGACAACATCGACGCCGCCGTCGTCCATATGCTCGCCGAACGCTTCAAATGCACCCAGCAGGTCGGCATCCTCAAGGCCGAACACCATCTCCCGCCGGCCGACCCGGCCCGTGAGGCACGCCAGATCACCCGGCTCCGCCAGCTCGCGGAAAGCGCCCGGCTCGACCCGGCCTTCGCCGAGAAGCTCCTCACCTTCATCATCGCCGAGGTGATCCGCCATCACGAGACGATCGCGGGCGAGACACGGGACAACGGCACCGAGGCCGCCGAGCACGCCTAGGCACCCTGCCCGCGTAGGCCTCCTGTCCGGGTAGGCACCCTGCCCGGGTAGGTCCTGTCCGGGCCACGCTCGGCTCACACACCGCTCCGGCCACGCCCGGCTCCGGCCACGCCCGGCTCCGGTCGCGGACAGCTCCGGAGCGCCCACGGCCAAGAGGGCGCGCGGCGCGTGCGCTGAGAGCGGAAAGATCCCTACTGTGCGGCCCGCGCCCCATCGGGCAGCATGTCCCCCATGTCCGTACTGACGCGCGACGAAGCGCAGACCCGAGCCCAGTTCATCGATGTCCACCGGTACACGATCGCCCTCGATCTGACCACCGGCGAGGACACCTTCGACTCCCGTACCGTCATCCAGTTCACCACACGGGACGTCGGAGACACCTTCGTCGAACTCAAGCCCGCCGCGCTGCGCTCCGTCACCCTCGACGGACGGACACTCGACCCCGCCGGTCTCAGCGGCAACCGGCTCGCGCTCACCGGACTCGACGCGGGGGAGCACGAGCTGCGCGTCGAGGCCGACATGCGGTACTCCCGCACCGGTGAGGGCATGCACCGCTTCACCGACCCCACCGACGGCGAGACATACGTCTACACCCAGCTCTTCATGGAGGACGTCCAGCGCGTCTTCGCCGCCTTCGACCAGCCCGACCTCAAGGCCGTCTTCGAGCTGAGCGTCACCGCGCCCGACGGCTGGACCGTCCTCGGCAACGGGATCGCCGAGCCCACCGACGATCCCCGGCGGACCGGCGGCCGGCACTGGACCATCGCACCCACCCCCCTCATCTCCACCTATCTCGTCGCCGTCGCCGCGGGCCCCTGGCACTCCGTACGCACCGAACACGCCGGACTGCCCTTCGGTATCCACTGCCGGCGCTCCCTCGCCCCCCATCTCAACGCCGACGCCGACGAGATCCTCGGCATCACCCGCGCCTGCTACGACCGCTACCACGAGAAGTTCCAGGAGCCGTACCCCTTCGACTCCTACGACCAGGCCTTCGTCCCCGAGTTCAACGCGGGCGCCATGGAGAACCCCGGCCTCGTCACCTTCCGCGACGACTTCGTCTACCGCTCCGCCGTCACCGACACCGAGCGGCAGACCCGCGCCATGGTCATCTCCCACGAGATGGCCCATATGTGGTTCGGCGACCTCGTCACCCTCACCTGGTGGGACGACATCTGGCTCAACGAGTCCTTCGCCGAGTACATGGGCTACCAGACCCTCACCGAGGCCACCCGCTTCACCGACACCTGGGTCGAGTTCGGCATCGTCCGGAAGGCCTGGGGGTACGACGCCGACCAGCGCCCCTCCACCCACCCCGTCGCCCCCGACCCCGCCGCCGTCCCCGACACCGCGTCCGCGATGCTCAACTTCGACGGCATCTCCTACGCCAAGGGCGCCTCCGCACTGCGCCAGCTCGTCGCCTGGCTCGGCGAGAAGGACTTCCTCGCCGGCATCAACATCCACTTCGCCCGGCACAAGTTCGCCAACGCCACCCTCGCCGACTTCATCGACTCGCTCGCCCAGGCCACCGACCGCGACGTACACGCCTGGGCCGCCCAGTGGCTGGGCACCACCGGCGTCGACACCCTCACCCCCGTCGTCGGCGGCACCGACACCGGCTGGACCCTCGATGTCGTACGGGACGGCAGCCGGCCCCACCGCATCGCCGTCGGCACCTACGACCTCGATGTCGCCGACCCGGCCCGGCTCGTCGCACGTGACGTCGTCGAACTCGACCTGCCCCTGACCGAGGCACCCGCCGCCCGCCCGGGACGCCGCCCCGCCCTCGTCCTCCTCAACGACGGCGACCTCACCTACGCCAAGGTCCGCCTCGACAGCGACTCCTGGGACACCGCCCTGCGCGCCCTCTCCGGGATCCCCGACCCCCTCACCCGCGCCGTCATCTGGAACGCCGCCCGTGACATGGTCCGCGACGGCGAACTCGCCCCCACCGCCTACCTCGACGCCGCCCGCGCCCACCTCCCGCACGAGACCGACCTCGCCCTCGTCCAAGGCGTCCTCACCTTCGCCGCCGACCAGATCACCAACCGCTACCTCGGCGCCGACGACCGCCCCGCGGCACTCGCCACCCTCACCGCGATCTGCCGCGACCTCATCCGCCGCACCGAGGACGGCAACCACCCCGGGCTGCGCCTCATCGCCGTACGCCACCGCATCGACGCCGCCACCCAGCCCGACACCATCCAGGACTGGCTCGGCTCCGACAGCGTCCCCGGCGGACCCGAACTCGACCCCGAACTGCGCTGGCGCATCCTCACCCGGCTCGCCGTCCTCGGCGCCATCGGCACCGGCACCATCGACGCCGAACTCGGCCGCGACCCCAGCGCCACCGGCCAGGAAGGCGCCGCGCGCTGCCGCGCCGCACTGCCCGACCCCGCGGCCAAGGCCGAGGCCTGGACCCGGCTCTTCGGCTCCGACGACCTCTCCAACTATCTGTTCACCGCCACCGCCAAGGGCTTCTGGCAGCCCGAACAGGCCGAACTCGTCCAGGAGTACGTCCCCCGCTTCTACCCCGAGGCCGTCGCCCTCGCCGCGCGCCGAGGCCCCGCCATCGCCGAGGCCGCCGGGCGGTACGCCTTCCCCGTCCACGCCATCGACGAGGAGACACTCCGCCTCGGCCAGGAGTGCCTGGACGGTACGGACATGATCCCGGCCCTGCGCCGCAAACTCGCCGACCAGCTCGACGACCTGCGCCGCGCACTGAAGGTCCGCGGCGCCTGACGGTCCGTCCCCCGCTCGCCGTCCGTCCCGCGCCGGCCGGTCGCCCGCGCCGGTCGCGCGCGCCGGTCGCACGCGCCGGTCGCACGCGCCGACCGGCCGGCCGCGCGCGCCGCGCGCGCCCGCTCTGCCGCCCCGGGATCCGCCGTAC
>NZ_JBSGVS010000134.1:0-7334 GCF_053608565.1 Streptomyces sp. NPDC055025 | reverse complement strand
GACGCCCCCGCGGGTGGCAGGGGCGTCCACGCGCCCGTGGGATCGGGGCGGGATCAGCAGTACTGCGCCTGCTTGCCGATGGAGCGGTACATGCAGTCCGCGTTCTCCAGCAGCTGGAACACCGCGTCCCGGTTCCTGCTCGTCTCGCGGTCGATCACCTCGTCGGGCGGGTAGAAGCCGCCGCCCGAACTCGACGACGGGTACATCTCGAAGGTGTACGAGAAGATCTTGTACGTACCCCACAGCCAGTCGTCGATCGAGCCGTCCGTGATGTAGAGATCACTGGCCTGCTCGGGGGTGTAGCCGTTGCTCGCGGCCATCTTCTGGCCGACGGTCGCGAAGGCGTTGCGGTCGTCCACCGTCATACCGGTCGTGGTGTCCGCGGTGGTGTAACCGAAGGGCCAGAGCACCAGTTCGCTGTAGGTGTGGAAGTCGATCCCGGCCTTGATCTGCTGCACACCGCCGACGACCCGGCCGCGTACGAAGTTCGCCACGACCCTCACCTCGGGCGCGGACTCACCGGCGCTGCCCCGGTAGGTGTCCGAGGACGGGCTGCCGGAGGAGCCGCCGCAGCAGCCCCACCGGTACGCCCAGTTGCGGTTGAGGTCCGTACCGATCGCGCTGGAGCCCGAGTTGGGCTGACGGTTCTTGCGCCAGCTCCGGTACGAGCCGGTCGCGACGTCGTACTCACCGCCGTCCGGGTTGACGTCCGGGATGATCCAGATCTCACGGCTGTTGACGAGATTGGTGACCCGTGAGTCCGTCCCGTAGTCGGAGGTCAGCTCCTTGAGCAGATACAGCGCCATCTCCACGGTGAGGTGCTCACGCGCGTGCTGATGGTGGGTGAAGAGGACCTCGGGCTCGTTCTCGTCGGTGGCGACATTGTCGCTGATCTTGAGGGCGACGATGTTCCGGCCCTGGTACGAGGTGCCGATCACCCGCTGGCTCACCAGGCCGGGGTACGCCGCGATGACACCGCTGATCTCGCTCGTCATCTCCGCGTAGTTGTGGTAGCGGGAGTCGGCGGTGGGGAAGTCGAACGGCTCGACGACACCGTTGAGGGTGCGGTCGGGGACGGCACCCAGCGGTGTGGGCTCGTAGCCGAGCGCGCGGAGCTTCTTCGCCTGCGCCGGGTCGGCGGAGACGACCACGGTCTCGCTGTCCGACTCGTCGATCGTCACACCGGTCCTGGCGAGCGCGGTACGGGTCGCGGAGGTGGCGTGCATATGGATCTCGTACTGCCGGATCTCCTCGTCGGCCGCCGTGGCCCTGGCGGCGGCGGACGGAGGAGCCGAATCGGCGTTGGTGGCCGTGGCGGTCACGCCGAGGGCCAGGGTCAGCAGGGCGGCCAGGGTCGCTGTCCGTCTGCGGCCGGTGCCGCCGCTCGCGCGTGTTCGGAGCCGCATGAAGTCTCCCGGGGGTGGAGGTGTGGGGGGTACTGCTGCGACGCGCCCTGTGCGGGATGGGTGAAGTCGGGCCGTCCGGGGTCATCCTGAGGGCATGACATGAGCCGGTCAAGAGCGCCGAATCGGCGTACCGTACGGGCCCGCTCGCGGCGGCTCCCGCCGCCCGGTGAGCGGTACGGGGGCGGGAGCGCGTCGCGGCCGGACATCCGGCTCCGGAGGTTCCGGGAGGGGGACCGGAGCGGGTTGGAGGTGGACGTGGGGGCGGGGGTGGACGTGGGGTCGCGGCCGGGGTCAGAAGTCGAAGACCGCGCCGCTTCCGCTGTCCTTGGCGCACAGGTTGCCGAAGGTGTGCCGATACGAGAAGTGCTTGCCCTCCCAGACGCCCTCGGCCGTCACGGTCACCGGGTTCCACTCCTTGCTGCACACGGCGCGTGAGCCCCGGGTGGTGATGGTGTCCAACTGGGCTCGGGCGGTGCGCAGTTCCGCACAGGCGCCGGTCGCGTCCGGATGGGTGCCCGATGCCGTGGGCGCGCAGTTCAGGGTCACGGCGCGCAGCACCGCACCGGTCGTGGTGTTGTCTCCCGCCGTGATGCCGAGCACCAGCGCGGACGGGGCGTACA
This sequence comes from Streptomyces sp. NPDC055025, assembly GCF_053608565.1. Classification (NCBI taxonomy): domain Bacteria; kingdom Bacillati; phylum Actinomycetota; class Actinomycetes; order Kitasatosporales; family Streptomycetaceae; genus Streptomyces; species Streptomyces sp. NPDC055025. The sequence continues at coordinate 5,308 of NZ_JBSGVS010000134.1, read as the reverse complement.
GACCCTCCGCGCTGATCTGTGCCGCGCTCGCCGCGCCGGTGCCGGGCAGGGTGGTGAACGCCAGTGCGGTGGCCGTGAGCGCCAGACCTCTTGCGATGGACCGCATGCAAACACTCCTTGGGTCGAGGGGATCGGTAAAACGCAGGCAGTCTTGCCCGCCCGGACCCGGAATGCGCGGCGCCACCACCAAATCTCGTCGCTCCGAGTGACGGCGCCACCGCGGGTTGCCGTCACCCGATCGGCTTGGACCTGTGGGGGGAGTGGCTCCGAGATCGGACCGAAGGGAGCCCCGCACCGCATTCGATCAAGTAATACCAAGGTCGAGGAGCTACTTGAGCCATCGATTGTAAGATCTGTTCATTTGCCGTCGGGGGCTTCGGCGCCGGGGGCCTGGGAGGAGTGGTGGGGGCGGCGGCGAGCTGGTCCTTGATCCGCTCGCGCATCGATTCCGTGGTGAAGCCGCACGGAGGGCCCCGCGTGGTCGGCCCGTCCGTTGCCGACGGGATGGACCGAACCGTCCTTGGCGATCACCTCGTGGCACAGCGGGCCCGGCAGAGTCGAGTGGCCGTCGCAACACGGCTCGATGGAGCTCGCCGTGCCCGAGCCGCGGCGTCACCGGACGAGGAAGGCGACCGCCGTAAAGGTGCCGCTCGCCGCGCCCACCGCGACAACGGCCGCCGCCACACAGCGAGTTCTGAGCCGGCGGTAGCGCTCCGCGTACTCGTCACGCAGTTCGGCGGCACGCTCCGAGACCTGGACGAGTGTGGCCCTGGACAGTGCCAGCCGGTCCGCGGCATAGGCCCGTTCCACGTCCTCGCGCTGGGCCGTCGTCAGCCAGGGCAACCGCTCGCAGAAGCGCGAAGCCCGGGTACGGGCGTCCCCGACCTCGGCGCTCCACAGGAGATAGCCCTCGATCCGGACAAGACCAAGGGCGCTCTCCTGGTCGGGCTCCACGTATTCCTCCTCGCTCCGGTACGGCTTCGCGCTCGCGTGCCTGTACGGCTTCGCGCGCGACTTCCTGGCCGGGTACGACCGCCCGCCCCGGACCGGCGACTTCCCGCCCGCGGCCGGCGCTCGTTCCTACTTCTGGTTGTCCCCGGGCGCCACGGTCGTGGAGTCGCCGTGCCGGTTCATGGCCTCGTCGAGTGTCCGGATGGCCGGGTAGTGCAGATCGAACGCCGGGGATTCCGAGCGGATCTTCGGCAGGGTGAGGAAGTTGTGCCGCGGCGGCGGGCAGGAAGTCGCCCATTCGAGTGAACGCCCATAGCCCCACGGGTCGTCCTCCTCGACCTTCTTGCCGTACTTGGCGGTCTTCCAGACGTTGTAGAAGAACGGCAGCATCGACAGTCCGAGGACGAACGAGGCGATGGAGGAGACCGTGTTGAGCATGGTGAATCCGTCGGAGGCGAGATAGTCCGCGTACCGGCGCGGCATTCCCTCGGCGCCCAGCCAGTGCTGGACGAGGAAGGTGCCGTGGAATCCGACGAAGAGCGTCCAGAAGGTGATCTTCCCGAGCCGCTCGTCGAGCATCTTGCCGGTGAACTTCGGCCACCAGAAGTGGAATCCGGCGAACATCGCGAACACCACGGTGCCGAAGACGACGTAGTGGAAGTGCGCCACCACGAAGTACGAGTCGGAGACATGGAAGTCCAGCGGCGGCGAGGCCAGCAGGACACCGGTGAGCCCGCCGAAGAGGAAGGTGACCAGGAAGCCGATCGACCAGAGCATGGGTGTCTCGAAGGAGAGCGAGCCGTGCCACATGGTGCCGATCCAGTTGAAGAACTTCACCCCGGTCGGTACCGCGATCAGGAAGGACATGAAGGAGAAGAACGGCAGCAGCACACCGCCGGTCACGAACATATGGTGCGCCCACACCGTGATGGACAGCCCCGCGATCGAGATGGTCGCCCCCACTAGCCCGATGTAACCGAAGACCGGCTTACGGCTGAAGACGGGGATGGTCTCCGTCACGATGCCGAAGAACGGCAGGGCGATGATGTACACCTCCGGATGGCCGAAGAACCAGAAGAGGTGCTGCCAGAGCAGGGCGCCGCCGTTGGCCGGGTCGAAGACGTGCGCGCCGAACTTGCGGTCCGCCTCCAGGGCGAGCAGCGCGGCGGCCAGCACGGGGAAGGCGAACAGCACCAGCAGGGCGGTCAGCAGTACGTTCCAGGTGAAGATCGGCATCCGGAACATCGTCATACCGGGGGCACGCATACAGACGATCGTGGTGATGAAGTTGACCGAGCCGAGGATCGTGCCGAAGCCGGAGAAGGCCAGCCCCATGATCCACAGATCACCGCCGACACCGGGCGAGTGGACCCCGTCGGTGAGCGGGGAGTAGGCGAACCAGCCGAAGTCCGCGGCGCCGTTGGGGGTGAGGAAGCCCGCGACCACCATGAGCGAGCCGAACAGATAGAGCCAGTACGCGAGGATGTTCAGCCGGGGGAAGGCGACATCGGGCGCGCCGATCTGGAGCGGCATGATCCAGTTGGTGAACCCCGCGAACAGCGGCGTCGCGAACATCAGCAGCATGATCGTGCCGTGCACCGTGAAGGCCTGGTTGAACTGCTCGTGCGAGATGATCTGGATGCCGGGACGGGCCAGCTCGGCGCGCATGAAGAGCGCCAGTACACCGCCCATGATGAAGAACCCGAACGACGTGACCAGATAGAGCGTGCCGATCGTCTTATGATCTGTGGTCGTCAGCCATCCGACGATGACAGTGCCCGGATGCTTGCGCCGTACCGGCACCTCGTTCTCATAGGCGTCCTCGGCCTCGGCCGACTCTTCCGTGCCTGTCGTCGTCACTGCAACGTTCCTCCGGTCAACGCCTGGGGTGGGGACTCGGCAAGCAGCATGGCGTCGCTTTCACCGGCCCGGCGCGACCACTTCCTTCCCGGCGCGTCGTGCGGACCGCCGACGCGCCTGTCGCGGGCGCGTAACTCCCGGGCCACGGCGGCGAACCCGGTCATCGGCCCCGGTGCCTCTTCCGTCAGCCGCCGCGACATGACTTTCACCCGATAGGGCGGACGGCGTACGCGGGTGCCACCGTGTGCGCCTCGACGCCCAGGCCCGATCCCGGCGTCCACCCGATGTGACCACTCCGTCACCTTGGGTGGACATCTGCTCGCTGTCCAGGGGTGTTCGGCCTCGCGTACGCCCCGTTCGTGCGGTGGTGGTGACGGGTGCGAACAGGCTTGCGTTTAACAAAAACCGACAAAGCGCGCAGAATGGATTGGGCGCGACTCGGTGTCGCGCATCGCGGTCTGACTTGCGGCGAACGAAGGAGGCGAGTCGTATGGCCGACGTCTCACATGCGAGGGGGGACCTTGCCGGTCATCCCGATGTCCCCGAGATGCAGGAGCGTTACGCGCGCATGCTCGGCGGACGCGATGTGGCACTCGTGGACGGACCGGTGTTTCTCGTCGGTCTGTACTGCGCGCTGTCACCGTGGATCCTGCACTTCTCGAACACTCAGCGATCGCTGACGGTCCACAATCTGATCATCGGCATCGCGATCGTCGTGCTGGCGCTCGGCTTCACCAGGGCGCCGGCCAGGATGTACGGGCTGAGCTGGGCCATGTGCCTCCTGGGAGTGTGGCTGATTGTGTCTCCGTGGGTGGTGGGAAGCGGTCCCGACAAGGGCATCATCTGGAGCAATGTCGTCATCGGCGCTCTCACCTTCCTGCTCGGTCTGCTGTGCGCGGCCGCGGCGATGAAGAGTGGCAAGCGCCGGTTCGGCACCACGGAGGAGACCCGGCTCGGGCCCACGCAGGAAGGGCGGCTCGGGTCTACGCAGGAGGGCCGATACGGGTCTACGCAGGAAGGCCGATTCGGACCCCCACAAGCGAAATGAGGTGACCGACAGGTGAACCTCCCTCTACGATCGGCGGCATGCGCGGCTCCGGGGGACTGCTGAACGTCGTTGACGTGGAAGCCACTTGCTGGGACGGGACGCCTCCGGTCGGCGCGGTCAGCGAGATCATCGAGATCGGACTGACCGTCGTCGACCTCGACGCGGGGGAGCGGATCGAGCGGCACCGTGTGCTCGTACGGCCCGTGCGGTCCGAGGTCAGTGACTTCTGTACCGAGCTGACCGGCCTGACCCAGGCCGAAGTGGACACAGGCCTCGGCTTCGCCGAGGCCTGTCGTCTGCTCGCGGTGGAGCACTCGGCCGGTCTGCGCCCCTGGGCGAGTTGGGGCGACTACGACCGGCGCCAGTTCGCCAGGCAGTGCCGGACCAGCAGTGCCACGTACCCCTTCGGGCAGCGGCACACCAACGCCAAACTCGTCTTCACCGCGGCACACGGACTGCGCACACGGCCGGGGATGGCCCAGGCGCTGCGCATCGCGGGACTTCCGCTGGAGGGCCGGCACCACCGTGGCGACGACGACGCGTGGAACATCGCCGCGCTGATACTCGCACTCGCACGCCGGGACGAATGGCCTTGAGCGGGACGGTCTTCCCCGGACGGGTGAGATGCCTGCCGGTCCCGGACGGGTGAGACGCGTGTCGGTCGAAGGGCGGCTCTCCGGTGCCCGGGTACGCTGCACGCGCCGCCAACGCCCCCTCTCCGGGGGACACGTGAGGCGGGACAGCGCTACGCGCGTCACCACCCGTACGGCTACGGCCACGCACCTCCGGGAGATCCCCATGGAAACCGGCGAATCCGGCCCGACGCGCCGTACGTTACTGCGCACCGGGGCGTATCTCGGCGCCACGTCCCTCTCGGTGGCCACGGCCTCCGCCGTCGCGCGGGCCGGTGAAGGGCGCGGCACCGTCCGTACCGTCCCGGACTGGATCCCGGCCAGCGCCTCCAACTACACCGTGTCCAGCCGCCCTTCGGCGTATCCGGTCGAGTTCGTCATCATCCATGTGACGCAGGTGTCGTTCCAGAACGCCAGGAAGATCTTCCAGAACCCGGCCAAGAAGGTCTCCGCGCACTACATGGTCGCCTCGGCGGACGGATACACCGCCCAGTTCGTGCGGGAGAAGGACATCGCCTGGCACGCGGGCAACTGGGACTACAACACCCGCAGTGTCGGAATCGAGCACGAGGGCTGGGTGGACCGGCCCAAGTACTTCACCGACGCGCTCTACGAGTCGTCCGCGGCGCTGACCGCCGCTGTCTGCGACCGGTACGGCCTGCCGAAGGACCGGGACCATGTCATCGCGCACAGCGAGGTCCCGGGTGCCACGCACACCGACCCGGGGCGGTACTGGAACTGGGACCGCTACCTGGAACTGGTCAACCGCTGATCCGCTGATCCGCTGGTCCGCGGTGGCGCGGCCGGAATATCGCCT
>NZ_JBSGVS010000133.1:0-7588 GCF_053608565.1 Streptomyces sp. NPDC055025 | reverse complement strand
GGACTCTCGTCCGTGCCGGGGCAGCGTCGGTGCCGGTCCGCGGGCGACCGTGCACCGCGAAGACTGTGAGCCTTCCGCTCAGCCGACGACCTTCTTCAGCGCGTCGCCCAGCGCATCCGCCTCGTCCGGAGTCAGCTCGACGACAAGCCGACCGCCGCCTTCGAGCGGAACGCGCATGACGATGCCCCGCCCCTCCTTGGTCACCTCGAGCGGGCCGTCGCCCGTTCGCGGCTTCATGGCCGCCATGCTCGTTCCCCTTCCTGAAACCAGCTCATCGCAGCCGGCGGCCCCATCACGGGCGCTGTGTCACCGGCATCGAACACATTGCTTCCAGCCCATTATCCCGCATGGCGGGACCCGATGACCAACATCGGGCGGCATCGCTTATGCAACGCGCTCTCGCAAAACCACTCAATTCGGCGATCCGCCTGCGATACTTCGCCGCCGTGCCCTCCACGGCGGCCCGGCTTTCTTAGACGCAGGTCACATGCCCGTCGCCGGTGATCTCCGCCATGCTGGGGCCGGACAGCACCGCCCGAGCCGCGAAGGAGACCCGATCATGGCCGACACCGTGCTCTACGACGTGAGTGACGGACTCGCAACGATCACGATCAACCGGCCCGAGGCGATGAACGCGCTGAACGTCGAGGCCAAGGTCGCGCTCAGGGACACGCTGCGGGCCGCCGCCGGCGACAGCGGTGTACGGGCCGTGCTGCTGACCGCCTCGGGCGACCGGGCGTTCTGTGTGGGCCAGGACCTCAAGGAGCACACGGCCCTGCTCGAAGCGGACCGGAAGACCGGCTCCGGGGACACCATGAGCACCGTACGGGAGCACTACAACCCGATCCTGCGGGCGATCACCGAGATGCCCAAGCCGGTGGTGGCGGGTATCAACGGGGTCGCGGCGGGCGCGGGACTCGGCTTCGCGCTGGCGGCGGACCACCGGCTGGCGGCGGACACGGCGACGTTCAACACGTCCTTCGCGGGGGTCGCGCTGACCGCGGACTCCGGCGTCTCCTGGACCCTGCCCCGGCTGATCGGGCGCGGCAGGGCGACGGATCTGCTGCTGTTCCCGCGTTCGGTCAAGGCGCCGGAGGCGTACGAGCTGGGCCTGGTCGACCGGCTCGTCCCCGCCGCCGATCTCCCGGCCGAGGCCGCCGCGACGGCCCGCGCCCTCGCCTCGGGTCCGACGCTCGCCTACGCGGCGCTGAAGGAGTCGCTGGCGTACGGCGCCGCCCACCCGCTGGCGGCGACGCTGGAGAAGGAGGACGAGCTCCAGTCGAAGGCGGGGGCGTCGGAGGACCACACGATCGCGGTGCGGGCGTTCCTGGCGAAGGAGAAGCCGAGGTACGTGGGCCGCTGAGGAAGCCGGCGGCCGGGCCGGACACCTGGAGTCCGGAGCGAGCCGGGCGTCCGCGCCGGGGCGTCCGCGCCCGGACCGCGCCGGGCAACCGCGCCCCGGAGCCGCGCAGGGGCCCGTGCCCGGCCCGCGCAGGGGCCCGTCAGGCGTCGCGGAAGGCGCAGGCGGCCAGATGGTCGTTGACCAGACCGCAGGCCTGCATGAGGGCATAGGCCGTGGTCGGGCCGACGAAGCGGATACCGCGCTTCTTCAGGTCCTTCGCCAGCGCCGTGGACTCGTCCGTGACCGCCGGGACGTCGGCCGCGGTCCTGGGCGCCCTGCGGGCCGGGCGGGGAGCGTGGGACCAGATCAGCGTGGTCAGCTCACCGTCGGGCCACCGCGCCAGGACACGCGCGTTGGCGAGCGTCGCGTCGATCTTGGCGCGGTTGCGGATGATCCCCGGGTCGGCGAGCAGCCGCTCACGGTCCGCGTCGGTGAACTCCGCCACGGACGCGATCTTGAACGAGGCGAACGCCTCGCGGAAGCCCTCGCGCCGGCGCAGGATCGTGATCCAGGAGAGACCGGACTGGAAGGCCTCCAGGGACACCCGCTCGAACAGCGAGTCGTCGCCGCGGACCGGCCGGCCCCACTCCGTGTCGTGATAGGCGACATAGTCCTGCGTCGACAGCCCCCACGGGCAGCGCGGCCGTCCGTCGGGTCCCGTCACGACACCGCCGCCGGCGGTCATCGGTCGTTCTCCTCTCCCGGTTTCCTGAAGAGATCGGGGGAGGAGACCGCCGTCGCCTGGGCCCCGGCCAGCGCCGCCTCCAGCTCCGCGATCCTCGCGTCCCGCTCGGCCAGCTCCGCGCCGAGCCGGCCGAGCACATCGTCCACCTCCGCCATCCGGTAGCCGCGCAGCCCGAGCGGCAGCCGGAGCGCCTCGACATCGGCGCGGCCGACGGGACGGGTCATGGGCAGGGGGTCCACCAGCCGGTCGGGGGCGGCCTCCGGCAGGACCGCCTGGTCTCCGCCGCCGATGACCGCGAGGGTGACCGCGGCGACGACCACACCCATCGCGATGAGCAAGAACAAGAACACGAGCTTCTCCCCTGGCAGGAAAACGTCCGGTGCCGATCGTGCCATGGGAAGGCCGTTAAGGTCGCAGACGAGCGAACGCGAGGAGGTAACAGGGGATGAGCGGCGGGACTCTGCGGCTGGGACGTCGGGAATTCGACGCGCACGAGCCGGTGATCATGGCGATCGTCAACCGGACCCCGGACTCCTTCTACGACCAGGGCGCGTCCTTCCACGACGAGCCGGCCCTCGCCCATGTCGAGCGCGCGGTGGCCGAGGGCGCCGCGATCATCGACATCGGCGGGGTGAAGGCGGGGCCGGGTGACGAGGTCACGGCCGCGGAGGAGGCACGCCGTACGGTCGGTTTCGTCGCCGAGGTGCGCCGGCGCCACCCCGACGTGGTGATCAGCGTCGACACCTGGCGCCACGAGGTGGGCGAGGCGGTCTGCGAGGCGGGCGCCGATCTGCTCAACGACGCGTGGGGCGGGGTGGATCCCCGGCTCGCCGAGGTCGCCGCGCGGTACGGCGCGGGGCTGGTCTGTACGCATGCCGGCGGCGCCGAGCCCAGGACCCGGCCGCACCGGGTCGGCTACGACGATGTGATGGCGGACATCCTGCGCGTGACACTGGGACTGGCCGAGCGGGCCCTGGAACTGGGCGTGCGCCGGGACGGGATCATCATCGATCCGGGGCACGACTTCGGCAAGAACACCCGGCACTCGCTGGAGGCGACCCGCAGGCTGGGCGAGATGACGGAGACCGGCTGGCCGGTGCTGGTCTCGCTCTCCAACAAGGACTTCGTCGGCGAGACACTCGACAAGCCGGTCAAGGAACGGCTGATCGGAACGCTCGCCACGACGGCGGTGTCCGCGTGGCTCGGGGCCCGCGTCTACCGGGTCCACGAGGTCGCGGAGACCCGGCAGGTGGTGGACATGGTGGCCGCCATCGCCGGTCACCGTCCTCCGAAGGTGGCCCGAAGGGGCCTGGCCTGACCCGCCCCCGGCCCTGCCCGACCGGCCCCGGCTTCCCGCTTTCCCTGCTTCCCCCCGACCGGCCCCCGGCCCCGCTTTCCCTGCTTCCCGCCACCGCCCGTCATGACGGCGGGAGGCGGGAAACAGGCGGGCAGCCATCGCACCGCCCGCCCGTTTTCTCCTACTTGCCCGTTTCCTTGGTCACCAGCGCGACAGCCTCGTCCACATCGTCCGTGACATGGAACAGCAGCAGATCCTTCTCGGACGCCTTGCCCTGCGCGACCACGGTGTCCCGCAGCCAGTCGATGAGCCCGCCCCAGTACGCCGTGCCGAACAGCACGATCGGGAAGCGGGTCACCTTGCGGGTCTGGACCAGGGTGAGCGCCTCGAACAGCTCGTCCAGCGTGCCGAGACCGCCCGGCAGCACCACGAAACCCTGCGCGTACTTCACAAACATGGTCTTGCGGACGAAGAAGTAGCGGAAGTTCACACCGATGTCGACATGCGGATTGAGCCCCTGCTCGAAGGGCAGCTCGATCCCCAGCCCCACGGAGACCCCCTCCGCCTCCCGCGCCCCCTTGTTCGCCGCCTCCATCGCACCGGGGCCGCCGCCCGTGATCACCGCGAATCCGGCGTCGACGAGCGCCGCGCCGATCCGGGTCCCCGCCTCGTACTCGGGGGAGCCGACCGGGGTGCGCGCGGAGCCGAAGACACTGATGGCGCTGGGCAGTTCGGCCAGTGCGCCGAAGCCCTCGACGAACTCCGACTGGATACGCATCACTCGCCAGGGGTCGGTGTGCACCCACTCCGAGTCACCCTCGGTGTCCAGCAGCCGCTGATCGGTCGTACCGGGCTGCACCTGCTCCCGTCTGCGGATCACCGGTCCGAGCCGCTGTTCCTCAGGCTTCCGCGCTCCGTCAGGCATGCCCATGACCCGCTCCCTCCGCCGCTGTGCGTTGTTCTGGGCAAGGGTAGGTCCCTGGGCGTGACAAACGGCGAAATTCCGGCAGACGATCAGACCGTCACTTGGTGAGCCAGTCGCGCAGACGCTCCTCGCAGTGGGTGATCCGCTCGACGGCCACCCGCTCGTCGCGCCGGTGGGCGAGCAGCGGGTTGCCCGGACCGTAGTTGACCGCGGGCACCCCGAGCCCCCCGAACCGCGAGACATCCGTCCAGCCGAACTTGGGCCGTGCCGCACCGCCCACGGCGGTCATGAAGGCGGCGGCGGCAGGGTGCGAGAGGCCCGGCAGCGCCGCTCCCGAGTGGTCGTCCACCGTGAACTCCGCGACCCCGCAGCCGGCGAAGACCTCATGGACATGGGCGAGGGCCTCCTCCTCGCTCCGGTCCGGGGCGTAGCGGTAGTTGACGGTGACCGTGCAGGCGTCGGGGATGACGTTGTTGGCGACGCCCGCCTCGATCCGTACGGCGTTGAGGCCCTCCCGGTACTCCAGACCGTCGATCACGGGCCGGCGTGGTTCATACGCGGCGAGACGGTCCAGGATGGGTGCCACGGCGTGAATGGCGTTGGACCCCATCCAGCTCCGCGCGGAGTGTGCCCGCTCCCCGGTGGTGCGGAGAAGGACCCGTAGCGTGCCCTGGCAGCCGCCCTCGACCTCGCCGTCGGACGACTCCAGCAGTACGGCGAAATCGCCCTCCAGCCAGTCGGGATGGGCGTCGGCCACATGTCCGAGTCCGTTGAGATCCGCGTCGACCTCTTCGTTGTCGTAGAAGACGAAGGTGAGATCACGGTTGGGCTCGGGGACCGTCGCCGCGATACGGAGCTGGACGGCCACCCCCGACTTCATGTCGCTGGTGCCGCAGCCCCACAGCACCCCGTCCTCGTCCAGTCGCGAGGGCACATTGCCGGCGATCGGGACGGTGTCGATATGACCGGCCAGGATGATCCGCTCGTCCCGCCCCAGCTGTGTCCTGGCCACGACGTTGTTGCCGTGCCGGTCGACGGTGAGATGGGGCAGGGCACGCAGCGCCTGCTCGATCGCGTCGGCGAGCGGCTTCTCCTCGCCGCTGACCGACGGGAAGTCGACCAGCCACGCGGTGAGCGCCGGGCCGTCCAGAGTGAGGTCGAGCACGTTCTCAGACATGCTGCGACCCTAGTACGCGCGGCACGCCTGGTGGGCCGGCACGCTGCCCGTGGCCGTCCGGCCCGTCTCCGCCCGTCCCCTGTGATCCGGCTCCGGTGGGGACGATCCGACTCCAGTACGGTGGGCCCGTGTCCGAGACCGCTCCGCCCTCCCGTCGCGGCCGCCTCCTGCGTATCGCCGCCGCTCTCGCCGTGCTGCTGGCGCTGGCCGGATATATGGCGGTGCAATACCTGTCCGGCGGCGGGGGCGCGCCCAGGTGTGTGGTCCGGGCCACGGACCCGTCCGACGACGGCGGCTCGAACGGCAGCGGCTCGGGCGCCAGTCCCACCTATGAGATGACCCCGGAGCAGGCCGCGAACGCGGCGACGATCTCCGCGGTCGGCACCACCCGGGGGCTGCCCGAGCGCGCGGTGACGATCGCGCTGGCGACGGCCCTCCAGGAGTCCGCCCTGCGCAATCTGAACCACGGTGACCGGGACTCGCTGGGTCTCTTCCAGCAGCGCCCCTCCAAGGGGTGGGGCACGGCGAAGCAGATCCTCGATCCGGTCTACTCGGCGGGACAGTTCTACGACCATCTCGCCCAGGTCCCCGGCTACTCTCGGCTGCCGCTCACCGAGGCGGCCCAGCGCGTGCAGCGCAGCGGCTTCCCGCAGGCGTACGCGAAGCACGAGCCGGACGCCGCGCTGCTGGCCGCGGCGCTCACCGGCCGGTCCGCGGCCTCGCTGACCTGTTCGGCGCCGAGCGCGGCCGTGCCCGGCGATCCGGCGAAGGTACGGGCCGCCCTGGTGCGCGCCTTCGGGTCCGGGGTACGGCCCGCCGACTCGGACACCGGGGTGTCCGTGCCCGTGTCCGCCACGACCGGTCCGGACCCGGCCCTGGACACGGTCGCGGACACGGGTCCGGGCGGCGGCCCGGCGGACGGGGGCCCGTCGTCCCGGCGCGGCTGGGAGCTGGCGCACTGGGCGGTGGCACAGGCCGGGGTCCTGCGGATCGACGAGGTCTCCTACGCGGGCCGGGTGTGGAGCGCGAAGGAAGCGGACCAGGGCTGGCGGCGGACGGACGGCCCGGAGGAGTCCGGGAAAGCCGAGAAGTCCGGGGGCCCGGGGAAGGCCGAGGAGTCCGGGAAGGCCCTGGACGAGGTCCGTATGCGCACCGCGCGATAACCGGCCCGTTCCGCACGGCCCCACCGGCTCGCACCGGTCCCCACCGGCTCGCAGCAGTCCGCACCGGCCCCGCCCCGTACCGGCATACCGGGCGATATCTCACACCGTTCAGCAGTACGGCCGATCACCCGGACGGACGAGTCCGCCGCTTTTCCGACGGCATTTCTTCCGATGATTCGGCAGCACCCGCCTCATCGGCCATTCCCCCTGCGCACCAAGGGAAGTGACGATTCATCAGGCGCGATCGGGCACCCTCATTTGCCCACTTTCATCCGCCGTCGACAATACGATGCGTTATCCATTCGTTACCTTGGCGCACCGCAACTTCCGTCGCCCTTGGAGGGGTTGTCAGGCCGTCCGATCGACGGACAAGCACTGTTTCCCTCCCGCCAAAGGAGCATCATGTCCCTCCCCGTGACCCGTCGGATCGCCCGTGCCGCGCTGCTCGTCGCCGCCGGCGCAGCCCCCGTGGTCGGTGCGGCCGGCTCCGCGAGCGCCGCGGCGCTGCCGCAGCCCACCGACCTGGGCGCGGTGAGCGCGCTGGACGGCGCCGCGTTGGGCAGCACCGTGGACGGTGGCGCGCGGCAGACCACCGAGGTGGCGGGTGACCTCGGCAGCAAGGCCGTCAAGAAGGGCGTCCCCGCCGCGGGCAAGACCGTCGGCTCGGTCGGCAGGACCGCGACGCCCGCCGTTCAGAAGGTGGCCGGCGACACCGCGGGAAGCGCCGGTCAGCTGGTGGGCGACACCACCTCGACCGCCACGAAGGGCACCGGGGCCGCGTCGACCGGGGCGCTCATGGGCGGCCTGCCGCTCCAGGGCCTGCCGATCGGCGGCTGACGCGCGAAGCGCCCAGGCGCGGAACACCGCCCAGGCGCGGAGCACACGGATACGCAGAGGTGTGTGGGGTGTACGGGGAGGGCCCGGGGAGCAGCCGCTCCC
>NZ_JBSGVS010000132.1:0-7845 GCF_053608565.1 Streptomyces sp. NPDC055025 | reverse complement strand
GGCGACGCGTGCCCGCGCCGTACGCCCCCGCGTCAGCGCTTCGCGCGGGTCCTCGTCCAGGCGAGGGTCGCTCCGCCCGCCGCCAGCAGGAGGGCCGCACCGCCCGCCAGGTACGGCGTCATGCTGCTGCCGCCCGTCTCCGCGAGATTCTCCGCCGCCGGCTCCACGGCGCTCTGGGGCTTCAGACCGGCAGGGTCGGCCGGTGCCGGTGCGGCCGGTGCGGCCGAGGCAGCAGGTGCCGCAGGGACGGCGGGGGCGGCCTCCGACGGCCGGTCCGGGGCCGCCGCGCGCTTCGGCGGCGCGGGTGACTCGCAGGTGGCACCGGCCAGGGTGAGGGAGCCCTCGACCTCGGCGACGTTCAGCTTGAGCGGGTTCAGCGACACCCTCAGTTCGAGCGCCGCCGCGGCGGCCGTGCGGGACGTGGTGTGCGTCTTCGACAGTTCGAGCGTCACCTCGCCCACCCCGGGCACCTCGACCCGTGTCGTACCGCCCGCGGAGAGCGTGATCCGCTTGCCGAGCACCGTCACCGCGCCGAGCAGATGCGATTCGGCGACCGGCCGTTCGCCGGCCGCGCAGACCGCCTTGGAGGTGACCTCCTCGATCTCGATGAGCGAGAGCAGCGGCAGTCCGGGGACATGGACCTTCGCGTGGGCGAGACGGCTGCGCCCCTCCGCCCTGTGCCGGTCGGCCTTCGCCTCCGCAGTCGCCACATCGGCGCGGAGCACCGTGAACGGCCGCCCCTGGTCGACACCGTCCAGCGTCACGCTCAGCGCGGTCCTCCCCGCGCTCGCGGGGGCCTCGACCTCGTTGAGCGCGGCCTTGAGCGGCACCTGGACGGTCTTGTTGAGCAGGGACACATCGAGGCCGGTCCTGAGCACGACCGCGCCCGCCCGCCCCACGTCCTTGCCCTCGGTGCCCTCGGTGGCTCCCGCCGGGGCGGCGAGAAGCACCGGCCCCGCCGTCAGCGCAGCGGCGGCCAGCACGGCGGCGCGGCGGCGTGCGGGCATGCGGAAGGTATTGCTGTTCACGATGTGGAACCCCCACAAGAGACTTGGTGTCGCCGGCCCGCCGAACGGGGACACGCGGCGGTGGCGACCGAGACACCGGAATCTTTACGCACGAAGAGTGAACTGGCGGGCACCTGGGGTGAGTTCACTCCAAAGTGGGGTTTCCGGGTTCATATTCGATTCTTGTGGCACATGAGTTCTTCGCCACCCCGTCCATGACACGGCGCGGGTGGTGCGCCGGTCACCCGCCAGAGCGCGGACGGGGACCACGCGCCCGACTCCGCATAAGACACATCAACGATTCGGAGCGCCCCGCGTCACGCTCCGTCAATGACGCGCCCGTTCAGGACGATCCGCCGCGGCGCCGCCAGCACCCCGACGTCCGCCCGCGGATCCTCGTCGTACACCACGAGATCCGCCGGAGCGCCCTCCTCCAGCCCCGGGCGGCCCAGCCAGCGGCGCGCGCCCCACACGGCCGCCGAGAGGGCGTCCACGGGCGGGATACCGGCCTTCACCAGCTCACCGACCTCGGCCCCCACCAGACCGTGGGCGATCCCGCCGCCCGCGTCCGTCCCGGCGTAGACCGGGATGCCCGCGTCGTACGCCGCGCGCACGGTGTCGTAACGGCGCTCGTACAGCCGGGTCATATGCGCCGACCAGCGCGGGAACCGGGTGGCGCCGCCCTTCGCGAGCCGCGGGAAGGTCGCGATGTTCACCAGGGTCGGGACGATCGCCACACCGCGCTCAGCGAACAGCGGAATGGTGTCCTCGGTGAGTCCGGTCGCGTGCTCGACACAGTCGATGCCCGCCTCCACGAGATCGCGCAGCGCGGTCTCCGCGAAGCAGTGCGCGGTGACCCGGGCCCCGAGCCGGTGCGCCTCCGCGATGGCCGCCTCGACCTCGCCGCGCGGCCAGCAGGCGGTCAGATCGCCCGCGTCCCGGTCGATCCAGTCGCCGACGAGCTTGACCCAGCCGTCACCGCGCCGGGCCTCCTGGGCGACATACGCGACCAGATCCTCCGGCTCGATCTCATGGGCGAAGTCGCGGATGTAGCGGCGGGTACGGGCGATGTGCCGGCCGGCCCTGATGATCTTCGGCAGATCCTCGCGGTCGTCGATCCAGCGGGTGTCGGCGGGCGACCCGGCGTCCCTGAGCAGCAGCGCGCCCGCGTCCCGGTCACCGAGCGCCTGCTTCTCGCTGGTCGCGGGGTCGACCGCGCCGTGGTGGTCCAGGCCGACATGGCAGTGGGCGTCGACGAGACCGGGCAGCGCCCAGCCCCGGACCGTACGGACGTCACGGGCGCCGGCCGGCCGCTCGTAACTGATCCGGCCGCCCACCACCCACAGTTCGTCCCTGATCTCCTCGGGCCCGACGAGGACCCGCCCCGTCACCCGCAGCACCGCCCGACCGGTCATGAAAGCACCACCTGATCGCCCTGGTCCTCCTGATCACGACCGTACTGATCGCCCTGGCCGTCCTGATCACTCATGTACAGCACTGTACGAGCCCGTGGGTACCCTCGACCGGGAAGATTCCGAACACCGGTCCGAGGCCGGTGACATCCGCGCGACACCCGCGAAGAGAGCCGAAGAGAGCGCCGCCGTGACACACCCGCTGCTGGACCTGCCCCCGCTGACCGCCGCGCACTTCGCCTCGATCGAGCGCCGCGTCGCCTCGTTGCTCGCCACCGGGAACGATGTCGTGATCATGCAGGGCGAGGCCCTGCTGCCGCTGGAGGCATGTGTACGGGGCGGCGCGCGGCCCGGTTCGACGGCGCTGAACGTGGTCACCGGACCGTACGGACAGACCTTCGGGAACTGGCTGCGCGACTGCGGTGCCACGGTCGTCGATCTGGAGGTCCCCTTCCACACCGCCGTGACCGCCGACCAGGTCGGGGCGGCCCTGGCCGCGCACCCCGGCATCGACTTCGTCTCGCTCGTCCACGCGGAGGCGGCGACCGGCAACACCAACCCGGTGGCCGCGATCGGCGAGGTGGTACGGGCCCATGGCGCGCTGTTCATGCTGGACGCCGTCGCGTCGGTGGCGGCGGAACCGCTGCTGACGGACGAATGGGGCGTGGACCTCTGTGTGATCGGCGCGCAGAAGGCGATGGGCGGACCCGCCGGGGTCTCGGCGGTGTCGGTGAGCGCGCGTGCCTGGGAGCGGTTCGCCGCCAATCCGGGG
Organism: Streptomyces sp. NPDC055025; assembly: GCF_053608565.1. NCBI lineage: Bacteria > Bacillati > Actinomycetota > Actinomycetes > Kitasatosporales > Streptomycetaceae > Streptomyces > Streptomyces sp. NPDC055025. The sequence goes on along the minus strand of NZ_JBSGVS010000132.1, from coordinate 4,654 downwards.
GCGCCCCGCCGCTCGTATCTCTCCCTGCTGGACTGGAAGGAGCGGTGGATCGACACCGGCCGCAGGGCGCTGCCGCACGCCCCCGCCCAGCTGGAGATGCTGGCGCTGGAGGCCTGTGCCGAGCGGATCGAGGCGGAGGGACTGGACTCCGTGATGGCCCGGCACGCCTCCGCCGCCGCGGCCACGCGCGCGGGCGCGGTGGCGCTGGACCGCGGTCTGGAGCCGTACGTCCATGAGGCCGCGGCGGCGGCTCCGGTGGCGACGACTCTCCGTACCCCGCCCGGGGCGGACGCGACCGAGGTGGTGGCCAAGGCCCTGGCGGCCGATCCCTCGCTGCCGCTGATCGCGGGCGGCGGCGCCCTGGCCTCGGAGATGATCCGGGTCAACCACTACGGCCCCCACGCGACACCCGAGGCCGTACGGTCCTCGCTCGCGGCGCTGGGTACGGTGCTCGGCGCCGCTCCGCGACGGTGATCGTGGTGCCGCCCCGGTCGGCGCGGGCGTACAGCCTCACCGGCATCGTCAAGGCACAACGAATCCCGGATATCGGATATTGAATATCGGCACAGAATGAGGGTATCTGCATCGCATTCGGCATCAGGTGCATGCATTCGAGTGCCGTTATCTTTTGAATTCTTCTCCGCAGGCAGCTTCCCGTTACCGCCTGCCCACTGCTTCAAGGCTTAAACACCGGAGCTCAGGCGATTCAGGCGGGTCTCGTCGGCGTTACAGATATGTGACCGAGCCCATCGACACGGCCGTCTTGCCGGAATATGTGGGCCTATTCTACCCAATCCCATGGGAGTGCGCACCGGCAGCCGCGCACGCGTGATAACACAACCCGTCTTCTCACCCAACCCCTTCCCAAGATGCATGTTTTGAATTTGCTGGGTAAATTCAATGACTATGACCGCCGCACAAGCAGACCTTGCAGGCGCCCGAAGCGAATTCACCCCGTCCCCGACGATCGACGCCCCACGAGTGGAGGACGGAGCCGCGATCTGGCGCATCGCCCGTGACTCCGAGGTCCTGGACCTCAACTCCTCGTACAGCTACCTGCTGTGGTGTCGTGACTTCGCCACCACGTCCGTCGTCGCGCGCGACGACGGAGGAGTGCCGATCGCCTTTGTGACGGGCTACGTACGGCCCGAGCGTCCGGACGTGCTGGTCGTCTGGCAGGTGGCCGTCGACCGCGAGCAGCGGGGCCGGGGCCTGGCCGGGACCTTGCTCGACGCGCTGACCGCCCGGGTGGCGAAGGAGCCGGGAATCTCGGCGATCGAGACGACCGTGACCCCCGACAACACCGCGTCGGACCGGTTGTTCACCGCGTTCGCGGCGCGTCATGGCGCGACGCTGACCCGTGAGGTCCTCTTCGACGGCGGGCTGTTCCCCGACGGGGTGCACCAGCCGGAGGTGCTGTACCGGATCGGTCCCTTCTCCCGTCGGCCCGGCGAGCCGACGCCCTGAGCGGATGAGCTCGCCGGCCGACCGGTCGGACCGACCAGGTACCCGGACCCGCGGCACGGGGCGACCCGCACACCACGGACATACGTGGCCGCGCCGGCGTCCGGGCACGGCGGCATCATCCGGGCACGGCGGCATAGGGGCATCCCCGTCCCCCGTTCCCGTACGTCCCCGGCCCCGTACGCCGGGCGAGTACCCCGTACGCGAGCAGCCCGTACACGAGCACCCCGTATACGACCAGCCCGTACACGAGCACCCTCCGCGCGAGTACCTTCTCGCGGCTCGTGCCCGGCGATCCGGGTCCCGGGATCCGGCCTCGCGTCCCGCCTCCGCGCATGCCCGCGACCCGCTCGTATCCCCCTCTCCCCCTCCCCCTTCTTCCTCTCTTTTCTCCCAACCCCATCGGCAGGAGAATCCTGTGACTATCACCCCGCCCGCACTGAGCGTCTTCGAGACCCTTGAGTCCGAGGTGCGCAGCTACTGCCGCGGCTGGCCCGCCGTGTTCGACCGGGCGCAGGGCAGCCGCCTCACCGACGAGGACGGCCACAGCTACCTCGACTTCTTCGCCGGCGCCGGCGCGCTCAACTACGGCCACAACAACCCGGTGCTGAAACGCGCGCTGATCGACTACATCGAGCGCGACGGCATCACCCATGGCCTCGACATGGCGACCACCGCGAAACGCGCCTTCCTGGAGTCCTTCCAGAATGTGGTGCTCCGGCCCCGTGATCTGCCGTACAAGGTGATGTTCCCCGGCCCGACCGGCACCAACGCGGTCGAGTCCGCGCTCAAGCTGGCCCGCAAGGTGAAGGGCCGCGAATCGATCGTCTCCTTCACCAACGCGTTCCACGGCATGTCGCTGGGCTCGCTCGCCGTCACCGGCAACGCGTTCAAGCGCGCCGGGGCGGGGATCCCGCTGGTCCATGGCACCCCGATGCCGTTCGACAACTATCTGGACGGCCAGACACAGGACTTCCTCTGGTTCGAACGGCTGCTGGACGACCAGGGCTCCGGGCTGAACAAGCCCGCCGCGGTGATCGTCGAGACGATCCAGGGCGAGGGCGGTATCAATGTCGCGCGCCCCGAGTGGCTGCGGGCGCTGGCCGATCTCTGCCACCGCCAGGACATGCTGCTGATCGTCGACGACATCCAGATGGGATGCGGCCGTACCGGCGCCTTCTTCTCGTTCGAGGAGGCGGGCATCACACCGGACATCGTGACGCTGTCGAAGTCGATCAGCGGATACGGACTCCCCATGTCGCTCTGCCTGTTCCGGCCCGAGCTGGACATCTGGGAGCCGGGCGAGCACAACGGCACCTTCCGGGGCAACAACCCGGCCTTCGTCACGGCCGCCGCCGCGCTCACCGCGTACTGGGCGGACGGCCAGATGGAGAAGCAGACCATCGCGCGCGGTGAACAGGTGGAGCGGGCGCTCGCGGCGATCTGCGCCGAGAGCGCGGACGAGAGCACCGCGGGGAGAGGCGCCCGGAGCATCGGAAGCGACGGCGACGGCAGCACCGGGGGTCCCGGCGGTCCGGCCGCGGAGTTCCGGGGCCGGGGTCTGGTCTGGGGCCTGGAGTTCGCCGACAGGGAGCGGGCATCCGCTGTCTGTGCGCGTGCGTTCGAGCTGGGGCTGCTGCTGGAGACCTCGGGCCCGGTCGGCGAGGTGGTGAAGCTGCTGCCGCCGCTCACCATAACGCCCGAGGAACTGGACGAGGGCCTGCGCACGCTGGCCCGCGCGGTCCTGGAGACCGCCTGAGCCGCCTGACACCGCCCGCCGTAGGCACACAGACGTACAAGCCGGAGAGAAAGGCAGCAACACACCGTGATCGTCCGATCGTTCAAGGACATCGAGAACACCGACCGCCATGTGAAGTCGGCCTCGGGCACCTGGGAGAGCAAGCGCATCGTGCTCGCCAAGGAGAACGTCGGCTTCTCCCTCCACGAGACCGTTCTCTACGCGGGTACGGAGACGTCGATGTGGTACGCCCACCACATCGAGGCCGTGCTCTGTGTGGAGGGCGAGGCCGAGCTCACCGACGAGGAGACCGGCGAGACCCACTGGATCCGGCCCGGAACGATGTATCTGCTGGACGGGCACGAGCGCCACACGCTCCGCCCCAAGACCGACTTCCGCTGCGTCTGCGTCTTCAACCCGCCGTTGACCGGGCGGGAGGACCATGACGAGAACGGGGTCTATCCGCTGCTGACCGAGGAGGGCTGACGATGACCACCACACCCGTACGCACAGAACGTACCGAGCGGACCGATCTGTATCCGACCCGTGGCCGTCGCGAGGTGACCACCCCGCGCCAGGACCCCGTCGTCTGGGCGGCGCCCGGCGCGCCGGGACCGGTCTCCCGGGCGGACCTCGGTTGCTTCGAGCGGGACGGTTTCCTCACGGTGGACCGGCTGATCGGCCCCGACGAGGTCGCGCTCCACCGCGCCGAACTGGAACGGCTGGTCGCCGACCCCGGCGTGCGCGCGGACGAGCGCTCGATCATCGAGCCCAGGACCCAGGACGTACGGTCGGTCTTCGAGGTCCACCGTCTCAGCGAGATCTTCGCCGGGCTGGTACGGGACGAGCGGGTGGTGGGCCGTGCCCGCCAGATCCTCGGCTCGGACGTCTATGTCCACCAGTCGCGGATCAATGTGAAGCCGGGCTTCGGCGCCTCGGGCTTCTACTGGCACTCGGACTTCGAGACCTGGCACGCGGAGGACGGTCTGCCGAACATGCGGACCGTGTCCGTCTCGATCGCGCTGACCGAGAACTACGACACCAACGGCGGGCTGATGATCATGCCCGGATCGCACAGGTCGTTCCTCGGCTGCGCGGGCGAGACGCCTCAGGACAACTACAAGCAGTCGCTGAAGATGCAGGATGCCGGGACCCCGTCGCACGAGGCGCTGACGCGTATGGCGGACGAGCACGGCATCAGGCTCTTCACGGGCAGGGCCGGTTCGGCGACCTGGTTCGACTGCAACTGCATGCACGGTTCCGGCGACAACATCACGCCGTACCCGCGCAGCAATGTGTTCATCGTGTTCAACAGCGTGGAGAACGCGGCGGTGGAACCGTTCGCGGCGCCCGCGCCACGGCCGGACTTCATCGGTGCGCGGGACTTCACACCGGTGCGCTGAGGGGCCGGGCGGCGGACAGGGGTGCGGGGCAGACCATGACGGTCTGCCC
>NZ_JBSGVS010000131.1:0-8885 GCF_053608565.1 Streptomyces sp. NPDC055025 | reverse complement strand
GCGACGGAGGAGTCCTACTCCTCCGTGGTGGCGCTGACCCCGGACGGCGTCTGCTGTTCCGCCGCCGCGGTCTTCTTCGCCGCCGACTTCGTGGCCGTCTTCTTGGCGGTCGCCTTCTTGGCCGTCGTCGTCTTCTTCGCCACGGTCTTCTTGGCGGCCGTCGTCTTCTTGACGGCCGCCTTCTTCGCGGTGGCCTTCTTGGCGGCGGTCTTGCGTGCCGTCTTCTTGGCCGCGGGCTGCTCCTCCGAGGGCTCCGGAAGCTCCGAGACCTCCTGAGCGTCCTCGGCGGGGGCCTGCGCGGGCTCGTCCGACTTCGGTGACGTCACCACGACGACCGCCGCGTCCTCGGCGCCCGTGGGCGAACCGGCCGGGGCGGTGACCTTGCGGGTCGCCCGGCGGCGCACACGCGGCGGAGCCGCCACGGGCTGCTCCTCCGGCGTCTCCTCGGCCGGCTCGGCGGAACGGGGCTCGGACACGGCCTCCGGCTCCGCCGGTACGGACACGGGGGACACGGGCTCGGACACGGGCACGACCACCTCGGCCGCCGCCACGTCGTCCCCGGCCTTCGGCGAACCTGCCGGGGCCGTCGCCTTGCGCGTGGCCCGACGGCGCGTACGGCCCTTGGGGGCCGCCTCTTCGACGGGCGCCTCGGGCTCGGGCTCGGTCACGGTCACCGCCACGGGCGCCTCGACGACCGGGGCCTCCGGCTCCACGGCCTTCGGCTCCACCGCCCTGGGCGAACCCGCCGGGGCCGTGGCCTTGCGCGACGCACGGCGGCGCGAACGTCCCCGTACGGCCGCCTCGGCCTCCGCCACGCTGCTGAACAGCTCCTCGTCCGGCGCGAACGCCGGCTCCGCCAGCGCGGCGGGAGCGGCCACCTCGGCGGCGACCTCGGCCTCCGTCTCGCCGTCGGCCTCCGTCTCCGCCGTGATCTCGACAAGCTCGTGGTCGTGGTCGTGGTCCGTACCGGACACGCCACCACGACCGCGCTTCTTGGAGCGCTTGCCGTTGCCGCCGCCACCAGCCGTCGTGGGCTGTTCCATATGGACGATCACACCGCGGCCGTTGCAGTGCACACAGGTCTCGGAGAACGACTCCAGCAGCCCCTGGCCGACCCGCTTACGGGTCATCTGCACCAGACCCAGCGAGGTGACCTCGGCGACCTGGTGCTTCGTACGGTCCCGGCCCAGGCACTCCAGCAGCCGCCGCAGCACCAGATCCCGGTTGGACTCCAGCACCATGTCGATGAAGTCGATCACGACGATGCCGCCCAGGTCGCGCAGCCGCAGCTGGCGCACGATCTCCTCGGCCGCCTCCAGGTTGTTCCTGGTGACGGTCTCCTCGAGATTGCCGCCCTGCCCGGTGAACTTCCCGGTGTTGACGTCGACCACGACCATGGCCTCGGTCTTGTCGATCACCAGCGAACCACCGCTCGGCAGCCAGACCTTCCGGTCCAGCGCCTTCATGAGCTGCTCGTCGATCCGGTACGTCGCGAAGACATCGGCCTCGCCCGTCCAGCGCGAAAGCCGGTCCGACAGATCGGGCGCGACATGTGTGACATAGCCGTGGATGGTCTCCCACGCCTGGTCACCGCTGACGATGACCTTCGTGAAGTCCTCGTTGAAGATGTCGCGGACGACCCGGACGGTCATGTCGGGCTCACCGTAGAGAAGGGTCGGCGCGTTACCGCTCTTCGCCTTCTTCTTGATGTCCTCCCACTGCCCCTGGAGCCGTTCGACATCACGGCGCAGCTCGTCCTCGCTGGCGCCCTCCGCGGCCGTACGGACGATGACGCCCGCGTCCTCGGGAACGATCTTCTTGAGGATGGTCTTCAGCCGGGCCCGCTCGGTGTCGGGCAGCTTGCGGCTGATGCCGGTCATCGAGCCCTCGGGCACATAGACCAGATAGCGGCCGGGCAGCGAGACCTGGCTGGTGAGCCGGGCGCCCTTGTGGCCGATCGGGTCCTTCGTCACCTGGACGAGTACCGACTGGCCGGACTTGAGCGCGCTCTCGATCCGGCGCGGGCCGTTGGCCATGCCCAGCGCCTCGAAGTTGACCTCACCCGCGTACAGAACGGCGTTGCGGCCCTTGCCGATGTCGACAAAGGCGGCCTCCATGGACGGCAGTACGTTCTGCACCTTGCCCAGGTAGACGTTGCCGACGTAGCTGGTGGCCTGTTCCTTGTTGACGTAGTGCTCGACGAGGACGTTGTCCTCCAGCACACCGATCTGCGTGCGCTCGCCGTTCTGGCGGACGACCATCACCCGCTCGACGGCCTCGCGCCGGGCGAGGAACTCCGCCTCGGTGATGATCGGCACCCTGCGGCGGCCCTGCTCACGCCCCTCGCGGCGGCGCTGCTTCTTGGCCTCCAGACGTGTGGAGCCCTTGATGGACTGCACCTCGTCGGCGCCGGTGCCGGGCTCGGTGTCCTTGCTCCGCCGCTCGCGCGGCTCGCGGACCTTGACGACCGTACGCTCCGGGTCGTCGCCGCCCGACTCGGCCTCGGCGGCGCCGTCACCGCTGCGACGGCGACGGCGGCGACGGCGACGGCTGCTGGAGGAACCGCCGCCCCCGGACGACTCCGCCTCGGTCTCGTCGTGCTCCTCGTCGTCGTCGCTCTCGCGGTCGCCGTCCTCGGCGGACTCGTCGTGCTGCTCGTCGGTGCTCTCGTCGGCATCGGCGGACTCACCGCGACGGCGGCGCCTGCCACCCCTGCGGCGACGGCGCGAGGGACGGTCCTCGTACTCGTCGGAGTCATCGCCCTCGGCGGAACCCTCCGCCTCGGCCCCGGTCTCGTCCACGGAGTCGTGCGGCGCTTCCTCGGCGGCCGGCGCGCTCTCCACCGGCTCGGCGGACTCGCCGCGACGGCGGCGCCTGCGACGGCCGGAGGGCTCCGGCGCGGCGACGGGCTCGGCCGCCGCCACGGTGCCGGTGCCGGTCTCGCTCTCGTCGTCCAGGTCCTGGTCGAGATCGGCGTCGTCGGTGTAGCCGACGGGGTACTCGGCGTCGTAGGTGTCGTCGTACGCGGGCCTGACCGCGGCCGCGGCGGCCGCCGCGGTCTCCGGGGTCTGGAACATCGGCTCGGTGAACACGGGCGCCTGGAAGACGGCCACGGCGGGCCGGACGGCACGGCGGCGCGAACGCTCCGGTGCTTCGACGGGCTCCGCCACGGACGCGGACGCGGTCACGGATCCGCTCACGGGCTCGGCGGCGGTGGTCTCCGGCGCGGTGGCCCTGCGGCGCGTACGGCCACGGCTCGCGGCCTTCTCGGCGGCGCGGACATGCTCCTCGTCGGCGCTGATCTGCGCGACGACGTCCTGCGGCAGACCTTCGCCCTCCTGGCTCTCGCCCTCGTCGGCGCCCGGCGCACCGGCGGGCGCGGTGGCCCTGCGGGTGGCACGGCGGCGCGTACGGGTGGCGGGCTTGGGCTCGGCCTGTACGGGCTCGGCCTCCACAGCGGCGGGCTCCTCGGCCGGGCTCTCCTCGGCGGCGGCCACGACGGGCTCCGGCTCGGCGGCGGGCTCGGGCGCGGTGACCTCGGGGGCCGCGACCTTACGGGTGGCACGACGGCGCGTACGCGGCGGCGCGGCCTCCTCGGCCACAGGCGTCCCGGCACTCCCGGCGCTCTCAGCCGTCACCGCCTCGGACACGGCGGTCTCGGACAGGGCCGCCTCGGGCACGGTCGTCTCGGGCGCCGCGACCTTACGGGTGGCACGACGGCGCGTACGCGGCGGCGCGGCCTCCTCGGCCACAGGCGTCTCAGCACTCCCGGCGCCCTCGGTCGGCGCGGCCGTCCCGGCTGTCGCGTCCGGCGCGGTCGCCTCGGACGCGGTCGCCTCGGGCGCCGCCGCCTTGCGTGTCGCACGACGGCGCGTACGCGGCGGCGCGGGCTCGTCGGCCGCGGCCACGGCCGCCCCGGCGTCCTGCGCGGTCCCCGCGGCCACGGCCGCCTCGGCGGCCGGTATGGCCGGCAGGACCGTCTCGGCCGAACTCACGGCGTCGCCGCTCTCGGCACCCCCGGCCGGCGGCCCCGCGGGCCGGGACGCGGCCCGGCGCCTGCGGCGCGGCGGCAGCGTGTCGCTGGGGGTGTTGTTCTCTTCGTTGTCGTTGTCGGTGGTCGTGTCCCGGAGTGTTCCGGGTTCGGTGGGCTCAAGCATGCGGGGGTTTCTCCCGTCACGCTCCCGGGCGCCACGCCTGAATCCGGTCCGGCCGCGGCTCGCGCTGTGTGCGCGATGGCCGCCGTCCGGGGCGCGGGCGCCGCACGGGAGCTGTTATGTCTGGCTCGCCGGTTCCCTGCGCGATGTACGCACGGCCTGGCGAAAGTCTTCTGGTCAGTGCGCGGCCCGACCCAGGTGGCTCCCGAGTCCCAGAGCTGCGCTACAACGACCGCCCTACGCGGAACCTGCACCTTCCGGCGCCTTCGCGGCGGCGAGTACGGCGGCCGTGGATGGCGCGGGCCGGACTGCCTCGCGGTCGGGCGCGAGCGGGTCGGTCACCGTGCCGGTCTCCTCGTCGAAGAGCCCCTGCGCCAGCCTGGTCACCGCTGCGGGGACCGGCGGCGCCAGGTCGGCCACAGCTCGGAGACCGGACAGGACGTCGTCGGGTCGAACGGCGGGTGTTGCGTGCCGAACAACCAGCCGCAGTATCGCACAGGGCCCGTCCCCCGGCCTATCAGCCTGTGGAGGAGCGGACTCCAGCGTGACCACGGCACTCCGTGCGTCGAAGGTCCGCAGACCGTTCTTCGTACGGCGTTCCACCTCGACCGATCCGGCGGTGAGAAAGGCCTTCACGGCCTCTTCCGCCCGCCGTGGCTCGACGCCGTCCAGCCGCAGCTCCCAGACGGAAGCGGTCAGCCGGTCGGCGAGCCCCGACGTACGGGCCTCGACGGCGTCGACGATGTCGAGACCGGCCGGCAGCGACTCGTCGAGCAGCTCGCGCAGCTTGTCCGGGTCGCGCGCCTCCGCCAGGGCGATCTCCAGGAACTCGGCCTCACTGCCCGTGCCGGTGGGTGCGGCATTGGCGTACGAGACCTTCGGGTGCGGGGTGAATCCCGCCGAGTACGCCATCGGTACATCGGCGCGGCGCAGCGCCCGCTCGAAGGCGCGCTGGAAGTCACGGTGGCTGGTGAACCGGAGGCGGCCGCGCTTGGTGTAGCGCAGTCGGATGCGCTGCACCGCCGGTGCGGGTGGCGGGCCTTCGGGCTGTCGCTTGCCCAGTGCTTCTTCTCCTCGGTGCGGGCGGTACGCGGTGACGCGCCGCCCTCGGACGTGGGGTGGCCCCCGGGTCCCGGCTCAGCCCCGCTTCCGCAAGGAGATCTCGGGTGCGGGCTCCGCGCCGGGGACGATCGTTGTACTACCCAGAGTACGCGTAAGGCCCTCCGGCAGTTCCCCAGCCTTCCTCGGACGGGGCGCCCCGACCAGTGTCCGCCATACGTCGCGGCGTGCCTGGCGGATCGTCGCGCGCGCCGTGCGGAGCGTGTCACGGGCCACCCGGCCCACCGCGCCGGCCGCCCGCGCGGCCGGCGCCCAGAGGCTGTCCCGCAGCCAGTGGCCGAGCGGGGTACACACGGTGAGGTACGCCCAACGCGCCGGACGCCCCAGAACATTCCAGGCCAGCCAGGCGAGCACCCGCCCGACGGCACGTGAGACATGCCCGGCGACCCGCCAGGCGACGCCGAACGCGGCACCGGTCTCCCGGCCGAGCGGGACCAGTACCCGCCGGCACAACCAGCTCACCGGTACGACGAGTACGACCCGGAGCAGCCACACGGCGCCCCGCCCCAGCGGCGCGAGCACGTTCCGGCAGGTCCACACCACCGGCACCACCACCCCGTACCGCACCACCGGCACCAGCACAAAGCGCCACAACGCCGCCCACGGCCGGACGAGGACCGCCTTCGCCAGCCGTGCGAGGCCATGTCCCAGCGGAGTGAGCAACGTCTCGTGGAGCCGGACCAGCAGCCTTCCCGTGGCACCTGCGAGCCAGGCCACACCCCGGCCCACCGGCGCGAACACACTCCGGAACACCCACACCACCGGTACCACCAGCCCGTACCGTCCCAGCCACACCAGAGCGTGGCCGAGCGGAGTGAGCGCGGTCCCGTACAGCCACACCGACGGGATGACGAGCAGCACCCGGCCGAGCCGTCCGAGCACGCGGCCGAGCCGTCCGAGCGCCCGGCCCAGCGGGCGCAGTGTCACCCGGTGCAGCGCCCTCGCGCCGATGACGAGCACATCCCATCCGACGCGTACGGGCAGGACGATCAGCAGCACGACGATCCGTACGGGAATGCGCACGGCCGTCGTCAGACATCCCTCACCGGGCTCGTACTCCGCCGGTGCCTGGGGATTCCCGTACGCCGTCGGTGACTTGTCACGCTCCATACCGAACAGGACGCGTCAGACGCCCGTTCGGATCCAGAAGCGCAGCTTCCCTCCGCGCTCGTCCTCCAGCACCCCGCCCGCCGCCTCGATCACCTTGCGCGACGCGGTGTTGGTGGTGTCGCACGTGACAAGGACGGACTCGATACCGAGCCCCCGGGCGACCGGGATGGCCTCGATCAGCATCGCGGTCGCGTGGCCGCGCCGACGGGCGCCGGGGCGTACGGCATAGCCGATATGGCCGCCCAGTTCACGCAGGAAGGGGTTGAGCCGGTGGCGGATGGCGAGGCGGCCGAGAAAGGTGTCGCCGTCGACGTACCAGAGCGTGGTGTTGGGCACCCAGCCGTCGACCCGCGGAGTCTCCTCCAGCGGCTCGGCGTTGAGCCGGTCCACGTAGGTCGCGAAGACCTCGGGCCGGTGCCAGCTCGCCGCGAACTCCCGCATCTCGTGGAGCAGCAGGGCCCGTTCGCCCGCGCCCTCCTCGACGAACTCCGCCATCGCGTCGAGGAACGAGGCCTGGATCCGTACGTCGGGAGCGATGAACCGCGGCATTCGCCCATTGTGCCGCCGCACACACACGCCCGGCCACGGATTACCCCGTGACCGGGCGTGGTCACCGTGACCGGGCGTGGACAGGTGTCAGTGCAGGTTGATCTCGTTGTGGATGTTCCCGGCGGAGAAGTTGATCAGGCCGCCGCAGGCGAGCAGGCAGTAGCGGATCGGAGGCATCGGGGGTACCGGCGCCTCCGACACCACGACCGTCGTCTCGGCGTTCGAAGCGCCGCAGTCGGCGTTGCCGTTGTACGCGGCGGTGATCGTGTGGCTGCCCGCCGTGCTGAAGCTGGTCGGGTACGAGGCCTGGCCGTCGGCGCCGACCGGCACGGTGGTCAGCAGGTCGCTGCCGTCGAAGAACGTCACGCCGAGACCGCCGCTGGGGTCCGCCGTGCAGGAGACCGTCGCGCTCAGCACCACGGATTCCCCGACGGCCGCCGCCGAAGGTGTCGCCTGGACGGCGGTCGACGACGGCACCGCCGCGGCCGCCGGTGACGCGAGGGCGACGACCGCGGCCAATGCCGCGACAGTCGCCGTCTTCCAGATTTCCCGCTCTCGCAAACGCCTCACTGATTCGACTCCTCGATCGGCCCTTGGGGACGATTTCGCTTCCCTGATTCGGAAAAGCGACCGTAGAACGCGGATCAAGGTCCGGCGGGGAGCTGTCGGCGCGATCGGCCCGCATGGGTCAGAGGGATCACCCGTCCGAGCGGATACGTTTCTTCTTATGGTTGCGACATTTCCCTTACGCTTTTCGACGCTTTTTGTCATCTGAATGACGCACCGAATCAGATCATCGTCAGATCATCGGAGGCGGTACCCGCAGATACGTCAGGGAATTGCTCGTTCCGCCGAGAGTGACGACGCTGACGGCGACGGATCCCAGGGGACCCGCCGGGGCGAGCGCGGCGATGGCGGTGTTCGACAGCACGGTGAATTCGGCGGGCGTGACACCGAATCGGACGGCGGTCGTGGTGGCCAGAGAACTGCCGGTGAGGGTGACACCGGCCCCGGCGCCCGTCGGCCCCTGGGCGGGAGCGAGGGAGGTGAGTACCGGGGCCGGCACATAGGTGTAGTTGAGGGAGTTGCTGACACCGCCCGGGGCGGTGACGGTGAGCGCGACGGTACCGCTGCCCGCGGGGGCGACGGCGGTGATGTGGGTCGCGGAGTCGACGACATAACCGGTGGCGGGCGTACCACCGAAGGTGACCGCCGTGGCCCCCGCGAGACCGGTGCCGTTGATGGCGACCGAGGTACCGCCCGAGGAAGCGCCCTCACTGGGCGAGACGGAGATGAGGGCGGGCGCGCCCAGATAGAAGTAGTAGACCGGGCCGGTGACACCGCCGGCCGTGGTGACCGTGACGGGCACGGCACCCGTGCCCGCCGGGGCGACGGCCGTGATGTGGGTCGCGGAGTCGACGACATAACCGGTGGCGGGCGTACCACCGAAGGTGACGGCTGTGACCCCGGTGAAGCCGGTGCCGGTGAGACCGACCGAGGTGCCGCCGGACGAGGGCCCCTGAGTGGGCGAGAGGGCGGTCAGGGTCGGTGTCGGCGCGTAGGTGTAGTTGACCGCGTTGCTGGTGAAGCCGGGAACCCTGACGGTGACGGGCACGGTGCCCGTACCGGCCGGAGTGGTCGCGGTGATCTGGATCGCCGAGGTGACCGAGTAGGTGAGGGCGGGGGTGGCGCCGAAATTGACCGCGGTCACTCCGACGAAACCGCTGCCGTTCAAGGTGACGGTGCTGCCGCCCGCCGAGGGCCCCGCGTTGGGTACGACCGAGTTGAGAACGGGCGCGGCGGCGACGGCGGTTGGCCGTGCCGCTCCCGCGGCGTGGTCGCTGCTTTCCACGGTGTCTCCCATAGATGGTCCGGATGGTCGGTGGCCCGGGAAGGCCGGAGATGGCTGATCGGATGGGCTCGGGGGGGTGCGCGGCCACTCCGCGGGGTGGC
>NZ_JBSGVS010000130.1:0-8903 GCF_053608565.1 Streptomyces sp. NPDC055025 | reverse complement strand
GGGGGGGGGGGGGGGGCGCGGGGGGGGGCGGTCCGGTCCCCCCCCCCGGGGGGCGGGCCCCCCCCCGGGGCGCCGGCCCCGGCCGGGCACCGGTACCTCCGCCGGGCATCCGTGCCCCGGCCGTACCCCACGGCCGGCCGGACAGGATCTAGGCTGGCCATATGGTCAATCTGACGCGCATCTACACCCGCACCGGCGACAAGGGCATGACCACGCTCGGCGATATGAGCCGTACCGCCAAGACCGATGTGCGGATCGCCGCGTACGCCGACGCCAACGAGGCGAATGCCGTCATCGGTACGGCGATCGCGCTGGGCGCACTCCCCGAGGAGCTGGTGAAGGTCCTCGTCCGGGTCCAGAACGACCTCTTCGACGTGGGCGCGGATCTGTCGACGCCGGTGGTGGAGAAGCCCGAGTTCCCGCCGCTGCGGGTCGAGCAGTCGTACATCGACAAGCTGGAGGCGGACTGCGACCGTTTCCTGGAGCGGCTCGACAAGCTGCGCAGCTTCATCCTGCCCGGCGGCACCCCCGGCGCCGCCCTGCTCCACCAGGCCTGCACGGTCGTACGCCGCGCCGAGCGCTCCACCTGGGCGGCGCTGGAGGTGCACGGCGAGACCATGAACGCTCTGGCGGCGACCTATCTGAACCGTCTCTCCGACCTTCTCTTCGTCCTCGCCCGTGTGGCGAACAAGGACGTCGGGGACGTGCTCTGGGTCCCGGGCGGCGACCGCTGAGGGCCACGCGCGTCCCGGACAGGCCCGGCCGGCGGACCGTGGACCGGCGGACCGGTTGACCGTCCTCAGCGGTCGGCGAGCAGTTCCGCGTCATGGGCCAGGACCGCCGCCTGTACGCGGTTGGCGCAGCCCGTGCGCGTGAGGATCCGGCTGATGTGCGCTTTGACCGTGCTCGCGCTCAGATACAGCTCGTCGGCGATCTCGGCGTTGGACAGGCCGGTGCCCAGCAAGCGCAGGACGCTCCGCTCGGCGGTGGTCAGCTCCTCGACCTTGCGCCGGGCGGCCTGGGTGTCATGGGCGGACCGTACGTGCTGTGCCATCAACCGCCGGGTGATCCGCGGCGCGAGCACCGGCTCACCGCCGGCGGCGCGGCGTACCGCGTGGATCAGTTCGGTGGGGCCGGTGTCCTTGAGGAGGAAACCGCTCGCGCCGACCCGCAGGGCCCGGGTCACGCTCCGCTCCTCGCCGAATGCCGTGAGCATCACCACGTAAGTGGACGGCGAGATACGGGCGATGTCCTCGGCGGCGGCGATCCCGTCCTTGGCCGGCATCTGGATGTCGAGCAGCGCCACGTCGACGGTCCGGTCGCGGCAGGCCGCGACGGCCTCGTGGCCGTCACCCGCTTCGGCCACGACCTCGATGTCCTCGGCGTTCTCCAGGATCAGCCTGATGCCGGCGCGCATCAACGCCTCGTCGTCGGCTATCAGGACCCGTATCACCACCCCGTCATCCTAGGACGTGTTCCTCGCCCTGAAGCGGCCTCATCTCAGAGCGGCGATCGTCAGCAGCACGATCAGAAAGGTCACCGTGGGCAGGATCACGAGCGTGGCCGCGCAGCCCGCGCCCAGCACCCGGGGCCAGGTGAGTACCTCGTCCGACAGGGGCGGGCGGGTTCCGGCGGGCGGGGTGCCGCCGCCGCGAAGGGCCCGGGGCGCGCCGCCGGCGGGTCCGTCTACGGCCGACGGAGGTCCCGTGGCCGACGCGGGTTTCACCGCCGGCGGGGGTACGGCCGGGGTGATCGCGTGCGGACGGTACGGCAGTACGGCGGCCAGCCGGAACCCGCCGTCCCGCAGGGGGCCCGCCGTGAAAGAGCCCCCGAGCAGGGCGATCCGCTCCTCCAGACCGGCCAGTCCGCTGCGGCTTCCGGTCCCCCGGTGATGTCCCGGGCGCGGCGCCTCGTTGGTCACGGAGACCTCGACCCGGCCGGAGCCGCCCCTGACCTCCACCCGCGTGGGCGCCCCGGCCCCGTGCTTGAGCACGTTCGTCAGCCCCTCGCGCACCACACGGTGCACCGACTGGCGGGTGCGCGGGCTCGGATCGGCCGTGCCGGGAAGCGCCCAGTCGAGTTCGACGGTGACTCCCGCTCGCCGGGACTCCGCCACCAGCGCGGTGATGTCCTCGTGTGTCCCCCGGTCCCCCTCGGGCTCGGGCACCGGCACCGCCGTGTCCTCGCGCCGCAACAGGCCCAGGATGTCGCGCAGTTCCTCCATCGCCGTACCGGCGGTGGTACGCAGCAGTTCGGCCTGGCCCGCCAGCGGCGGTGCCTGACGCGCGGCGGCCAGTTCCAGCGCCCCGGCGTGCACCGATATCAGGCTCAGCCGGTGGCCGAGGAGATCGTGCATCTCACCGGCGATACGGGTACGTTCCTCCAGCCGCGCGGCGGCGGCGGTCAGTGAACGGGCCTGTTCCAGATAGGCGTTGCGTTCCCGCAGCAGACTGACCAGAGGCCGGCGCCGCCCCAGCAGGATCCCGGCGAACGCGGGGAGCAGCACCAGGAGGACGGCGGAGACACCGTTCTCCGCCAGCTCCCGCGCCCACGCGCCCGGCCGGAACGGACTCGCGGCCGTCGTCAGCACCACGGTCACCGCGCAGGCCGCCCGGACGGCGTGCCACGCGCGGCGGGGCGGCGCGATCCGGCGGGCGGCGGGCAGCACGATCAGCGGTACGACCGCGAGCACCCATACGTTGGGGCCGACGAGCAGTGGCCCGGTACCCAGCATGGCGAGGACCGGCCGGTAGCGCCGCAGGGGCACCAGGAGGACCGTGTACAGCGCCTCCAGTACGGCCAGGACAGGCCGGTCCGGACGCACCAGCAGCAGGGGGACCAGCCCGAGGGCCGCCGTCAGCAGACAGCCCAGCGCCTCGGCGGCGACGGTACGGCGCGGGGCATGGCGCAAGGCGGCCCAGCCCTCCACCGCTTCGCGCCGCAGCGACCGTACAGCCCGCGCCGACCGCGGGCCGAGGGCCGAGGGCCGACCGCGGGCCGCCGAGTGCCGACCGCGGGCGGAGTGCCGGCCGGGGAGTGTGCGCCGTCGCGGCCCTCCCGCGTCCCCATCCGCGGCGCGTACGTCCGGGCAAGCGCCTCACCGTCATCCCCGCCCTCGCCCTGGAGTGTGTCCGCGCGGCAACGGTAGCGTCAGCCGCACCGGCCGGGTCAGCGCGGGGGCGACCCGCACGGATCGGCCCCTCACGTGCTCAATCGGAGACTCAGGTCCGCCTTCAGCGCGGTCAGGTCCACTCCCTGCGCGCGCAGTTGTTCCGAAACCGGTCCCTCGGCGTCATCGAGGAGCGCGCTCACCAGGTGCACCGTCCCGACGCCGGGGGCGCCGTGCTCGGCGGCGGTGAGCTGTGCCACGGCCACGGTCCGCTCGGCGGCGGCGGAGAGCGGCACGTCCTCGGTCACGGGGGGCGGATCGACGGCGAGTGCCGACAGGGTCAGCGACGCCGGGCGCACTCCGTGCGTACGCAGCAGACCTGCGGCCTCATTGGCGGACACCAGCGCCTCGGGCAGGGACCGTCCGGCGATGGACAGCGCCCGGTCCAGGGCCAGGACGGCCAGCAGCAGATCGATCGGTTCCACCTCGCCCCGTCCGCACCGCACGGCCTGGCGGACGGCCTCCGTGGACACCGCGAACACGACGGGCGTGCCGTTGACCGCGCTGCCGGACACCCATGACATCACCGTGCGTGCCAGCCAGTTGCTCCTGTCCTCCAGCAACCCGGCCCGGCGCAGGACCACGACGGCCGGGGACTGCGGCCGTTCCGCCCCCGGCCCTTCCTCCCCCGCCGCGGCCCGGGTGTCGAGAGTGTCCAGCGTGGCGTACGCGGCGGCCGGGTCCAGCCGTTCCCGTACGCAGGCTTCCCGTGCCCTCGTGCCGGGGATGTCCAGCAGGGCGCGGGCCACGTGCCGGGAGCCCGCACCGAGGCTCCCCTCCGCGCGGGCGAGCCGGAGGGCGTGGAGCAGACAGGCACGCAGCGCCCGGGACGGCTCGGGCCAGACCCGGTCGCCCGCCGCGTCCTCTCCCCCGGAGCCCCGTATGGTGTACCGCCGCGCCTGGCGCCAGACGGCGTCGACCTCGTGCTCGTCACCGGGTACGGCCGACGTGCCGCTGTCGTCGCCGCCGCCGTCCCCGCTGTCGCCGTTGTCGTCGCTCACCCATCCGCGACCCGCCCGGCCGTGGATCATCCCGCTCAGCGAGCCGGCCCGCCGCATACCGGGGGCGATCGCCTCACCGGCCGCCGAGTCACCGAGGACCAGTGCGGCCAGCAGGTCGTCCGTACCCACGCTCCGGAACTCCTGCTTGAGCGCGCGGAGCAGCGTCGCGACGAGAAGGTCGAGGACATCGGACTCGAACTCCGTGGTCTCGCCGTCGAGTCGCTCGGCGCCGGTACGCGCCGTGAGCGGAGGTCGTTCTTCCATCGGGTTCCCCTGGGAGTTCGCGGTGTCGGCCGTGGCCTGGTGCGGGAGACGCTAGGCGCCCGCCTCACACCACCACATCGGCCGACCGGCCACACCCGCGGTCCGATCGGCCACCGTCTCACCGCTTCGTGATCGACGAGGAGCGCTTCGGGCCGGTGGGTCCGGGGCCGGGATCGGGACTGCATCCTTCGATGTATCCCGCGCTCCCCCCGGATGGGGAGGACCGTGTCCCGCGGGCCGTGTTTCATGGGGAGGGTGAGTTTTCCCCTCCGGCTCCCGCGCCCGTACCGCGACGGCCTCCCCCGCCACGACGGCCACCCCCGACGAGACGCTCTCCCCGGCCGCGTCGGCCGTGCGCACCACGCCGGCCGTCCGCACCGTCACGACCTGCTGATCGCCGCGGCCGGGCTGCTCGGCGGTCTGGTGCTGTGGGCCGTCGGGCTGCACACCATCCAGGACTCCCGGCCGCTGACCGGGGCCTGGGCGCTGCTGCCGATGGGCGTCATGGCCGGGCTGGAGACGCTGCGCAGGACCGCGCCGCGGACAACGGTGATCGTCGGCACACTCACCCTGGTCGCCGACCAGTTCACCAGCGGCAGTCTGGCGACGGTGCTGATGTTCACGGACCTCATGTACGCGGCGGTGCTGTACGGAACACCGGCCGCCGCCCGCCGTATCCCCTGGACCACGGCGCTGGTCACGGTCGCGGTGCCGATCGGGCTCGTCTCCTGGATCCCCCGGACCGACGTGCTGCTGGTCGGTGTGTTCACCGGGCTGATCAGCTTCGGCCCCGCCACCACCGGCGCCCTGGTGCGCAACCACCGCGACGCCGCCGAGGCGGCCCGGCTGCGGGCCGAACAGACGGCCCTGCTGGCCGAGATGGACCGGCGTCAGGCGGTGCTCGCCGAGCGCGCCCGGATGGCCCGTGAGCTGCACGACATGGTCGCCAACCATCTCTCGGCGATCGCGATCCACTCCACCGCCGCGCTCTCCCTGGACGACGAGGCGACGACCCGGGACGCGCTCCTTGTCATCCGGGAGAACAGTGTCGAGGGGCTGGCCGAGATGCGGAGGCTGATCGGGCTGCTCCGGGACAACGGCCCGGACGGCGGCGCGGGCGGCGGGACCGGACCGGCCGCCGCGCCCACCCTGCGCGCGCTGGACACACTGCTGGCACAGGCCCGTACGAACGGCGCCTCCAGCGGTCTCGGCTTCGCCCTGGACGACCTGCGCCAGGACAGCGCGCTCGTCCTCCCCACCCCCGTCGAGCTGGCCGCCTACCGCATCGTCCAGGAGTCCCTGACCAACGCGCTCAAGCACGCCGCGCCCGGTACCGTCACCGTCCGACTGGCCTGTACAGCAGGGGAGTTGAGGGTGCGGGTCTCCAGTCCCTTCGGCGACCGGCCGGGGCCGCGCGCGCCCGGCTCCGGCGCCGGTCTGATCGGGATGCGCGAGCGCGTGGCGCTGCTGGACGGGGAGTTCGAGGCGGGACCCGTCGCCACCGGTGACGGTACGACCATCTGGCTGGTACGGGCCGAACTGCCCGTCGACGAGGGAAACGGTACGGCATGACGAGCAGCGGTACGGCATGACCATCCGGGTTCTGGTCGCCGAGGACCAGTCGGCGGTACGCGCGGGTCTGGTGCTCATCCTCCGCAGCGCGCCGGACATCGAGGTCGCCGGGGAGGCCGCGGACGGCGAGGAGGCGGTCGCGCTGGCCCGTGAACTGCGCCCCGATCTAGTGCTGATGGATATACAGATGCCCCGGCTCGACGGTGTGTCGGCGACGCGCGCCGTGGTCGCGGAGGGGCTCGCGGACGTCCTCGTACTGACCACCTTCGATCTGGACGAGTATGTCTTCGGGGCGCTGCGCGCCGGGGCCGCCGGTTTTCTGCTGAAGAACGCCGAGGCCGGTGAACTGCTCACGGCGGTACGGACGGTGGCCCGCGGCGAGGGCCTGATCGCCCCGGCCGTGACCCGCCGGCTGATCGCCGAGTTCGCCACCGCGTCGTCCGCGCCCGCGTCCGCCCGCCGGTCCGGAGCGGCGGCCGATCCGGAGACGCTCAGCGGCCTCACCCGCAGGGAGCGCGAGGTGCTCTCCTGTCTCGGCGAAGGGCTGTCGAATGCCCAGATCGCCGTACGTCTGACCATGGCGGAGGCTACGGTGAAGACACATGTGAGCAGGCTGCTCGGCAAGCTCGGACTGCGCAGCCGGGTACAAGCGGCGGTGCTGGCACAGGAGTTGGGGGTCTGATCCGACCCGGGCCGCGAAGGGGCACGAACGGGGCCTCGAACGAGCCGCCGACGGACCGTGAGAAGCGCCCGGAACGACACCCCTGATCGGCGTGTCCCTCGGCCGGCTCCACCGCGCCTTTGGTCTGGACCTATTGACGAGTGGTCCAGACCTTCCTACTCTCACCGCACACGCTGCGGTGAGCCGTCGCAGGGTGAGCAGTGCACGGACCCACCCCCCGCTTTGTCCGGTACTCACCTGAGGAGCACGCTTGAACATCCAACCCGCCCTCCACAGAACGCGATTCAGATCCAAGGCTGTCGCGGGTCTGACCGCGCTGCTGCTTCCGCTCGCGGCCCTGGTCGGACTGGCCACCCCCGCGGAGGCCGCCGCCTCGGCGACCGCCACCTACGCCAAGACCTCCGACTGGGGCACGGGCTTCGAGGGCAAGTGGACGGTGAAGAACACCGGCACCACCAGCCTCAGCTCCTGGACGGTGGAGTGGGACTTCCCCTCCGGCACCGCCGTCACCTCCGGCTGGGACGCCGACATCACCGGTTCGGCCAACCACTGGACCGCCAAGAACAAGTCCTGGAACGGGACCCTCGCCCCCGGCGCCTCCGTGAGCTTCGGCTTCAACGGCTCCGGTGCGGGAGCGCCGTCCAACTGCAAGCTCAACGGCGCCTCCTGCGACGGCGGACCGAGCGTCCCCGGCGACAACCCGCCCTCGGCTCCCGGCACCCCCACCGCGAGCAACATCACCAACACCGCGGTGACGCTGAGCTGGACCGCGGCCACCGATGACAAGGGCATCAAGAACTACGACGTCCTGCGGGGCGGTACGAAGATCGCCACGGTCACCGGTACGACGTACACCAACACCGGTCTGACGGCGGGCACCGACTACTCGTACACCGTCCAGGCGCGTGACACCATCGACCAGACGGGCCCGGTCAGCGGCGCCCGCGCGGTCCGCACCACCGGTGGCGGCGGCACCGACCCCGGCAACCCGCCCCCCGGCGGCAAGGTCAAGCTCGGCTACTTCACCGAGTGGGGCGTCTACGGCCGCAACTACCACGTCAAGAACCTGGACACCTCGGGTTCCGCGGCCAAGATCACGCACATCAACTACGCCTTCGGCAACGTCACCAACGGCAAGTGCGCGATCGGTGACTCCTACGCCGACTACGAGAAGGCGTACACCGCCGACCAGAGCGTCGACGGTGTGGCCGACACCTGGGACCAGCCGCTGCGCGGCAGCTTCAACCAGCTCCGCAAGCTGAAGGCCAAGTACCCGCACATCAAGATCCTCTGGTCCTTCGGCGGCTGGACCTGGTCCGGCGGCTTCACCCAGGCGGCACAGAACCCGGCCGCCTTCGCGCAGTCCTGCTACGACCTGGTGGAGGACCCCCGCTGGGCCGATGTCTTCGACGGCATCGACCTCGACTGGGAGTACCCGAACTCCTGCGGTCTGACCTGTGACTCCAGCGGCCCGGCCGCGTTCAAGAACATGGTGCAGGCCATGCGTGCCAAGTTCGGCACGAACAACCTGGTCACGGCGGCCACCACGGCGGACGCCTCGCCCGGTGGCAAGATCGAGCAGACCGACTACGCGGGCGCTTCCCAGTACCTCAACTGGATCAACGTCATGACGTACGACTTCTTCGGCGCCTTCGCCGCGCAGGGCCCGACGGCCCCGCACTCCCCGCTCACCTCGTACCAGGGCATCCCGCAGGCGGGCTTCAATTCCGCCGACGCGATCGCCAAGTTCAAGGCGCAGGGCGTGCCGGCCAACAAGCTGCTGCTCGGCATCGGCTTCTACGGACGCGGCTGGACCGGTGTGACGCAGGCGACGCCCGGCGGCACCGCGACCGGCGCCGCGCCCGGCACGTACGAGGCCGGTATCGAGGACTACAAGGTCCTCAAGAACACCTGCCCGGCCACCGGCACCATAGCGGGCACCGCGTACGCCAAGTGCGGCAGCAACTGGTGGAGCTACGACACCCCGGCCACCATCGCCACCAAGATGGCCTGGGCCAACCAGCAGAACCTGGGCGGCGCCTTCTTCTGGGACTTCACGGGAGACACCGCGAACGGCGAGCTGGTGACCGCGGTCAAGAACAGCCTCGGATAACCACCGCTACGGCTGGACGAGGCGGTCGGCAGACACCGGGAGGACGGGGCCGTCGTGAGCCTGGTCGTCTGCGATCTCAACGGCCTGAAGCGGGTCAACGAC
>NZ_JBSGVS010000129.1:0-9007 GCF_053608565.1 Streptomyces sp. NPDC055025 | reverse complement strand
AGCGTCCCGACAGGACGCTCCCCCCTCCGGCCGTCCACGCGGCCGCGGGTACGGAAGTTGAGCGGTACGGAAGCCGAGCGGTACGGAAGTCGCGTGCGTACGAAAAGGGCCCGCGCGGACAAGGTCTAGGCCTGGGATCCGATCAGCTGAGCCATGTGCCGCCCCGCGGTGAGCAGGGGCTGCTCGCTCCGGAAGACCTGGGAGGTCACCTCGGCCCCTTCCAGGGAGGCCAGTACGGTGCAGGCGAGATCCTCCGCCTCCTTCTCACCGAAGCCGCACTCACGGAACTTGGCGGACAGCACCTCCTGCCAGTTCCGCAGCGCCGCGTAGCAGGCCTCCTGGATACGGGGCGTGCGGCCGAGGGTCTCCAGGGCGGTCGCCGTGACCGGGCAGCCGTCGGTCCAGTCCGACTCGCGCAGCGCGGTGGCGAGCAGACGGGCGCAGTTCTCCACCGCGACGGCCGGATCGTCCGAGCTGCCGAGCCCGGTCCTCAGCGTGTCGGCGAACTCCTGGTCGCCGTGCTGGATGGCCGCGACGGCCAGCTCCTCCTTGCCGCCGGGGAAGAAGTGGTAGACGGAACCGAGCGTGGCCCCCGCCTCCCGGGCGATCAGTTTGATCCCCGTGCCTTCGTACCCCTGCCGCTGGAGGAGCCGTGACGCGGCGCGCACCACGCGCTCGCGCGTGCCGACAGCGGCCTCCGTGTCCGTGGCGCTCACACCCTGCGGCTTGGTCTCCATGTCATCAATCTACTTGATAGAGCGATCGTTCTGGAAGCCTGATACATTGTCACTGGATAGATCGCTCGTTCTAGTGAATCGAGCTGGTCGCCTGCCGCCGCTCCATCCATCCCCATGCCTGAGCGGCGGCAGCGCGGCTCATACGTGCTGAATCAAGGAGAGCTCCAGATGAGCAAGCAGTCGGTAACGGTCATCGGTCTGGGCCCGATGGGCCAGGCGATGGTGAACACCTTCCTGGACAACGGCCACGAGGTGACCGTGTGGAACCGGACCGCCAGCAAGGCCGAGGCGCTCGTGGCCCGGGGTGCCGTACTGGCTCCCACCGTCGAGGACGCGCTCAGCGCCAATGAGCTGATCGTGCTCAGCCTGACGGACTACGACGCGGTGTACGCCATTCTTGAGCCGGTGACGGGTTCCCTGTCCGGCAAGGTCATCGCCAACCTCAGCTCCGACACCCCGGACAAGGCCCGCGAGGCGGCCAAGTGGGCGGCCAAGCACGGTGCGAAGCACCTCACCGGTGGTGTGCAGGTGCCGCCGCCGCTGATCGGCCAGCCCCAGTCCTCCACCTACTACAGCGGTCCCAAGGACGTCTTCGACGCCCATGAGGACACCCTGAAGGTTCTCACCAACGCGGACTACCGCGGCGAGGACGCCGGCCTCGCGGCCATGTACTACCAGGCCCAGATGACCATCTTCTGGACCACGATGCTGAGCTACTACCAGACCCTCGCGCTGGGCCAGGCCAACGGTGTCTCGGCGAAGGAACTGCTGCCCTACGCCACGATGATGACGTCGATGATGCCGCACTTCCTGGAGCTGTACGCCCAGCACGTGGACTCCGCGGACTACCCGGGCGACGTGGACCGGCTCGCGATGGGGGCGGCCAGTGTCGACCACGTCCTGCACACGCACCAGGACGCGGGCGTCAGCACCGTGCTGCCGGCCGCCGTCGCCGAGATCTTCAAGGCGGGCATGGAGAAGGGCTTCGCCGAGAACAGCTTCTCCAGCCTCATCGAGGTGCTCAAGAAGCCGGCGGTCTGACATCCCGGACACCTGGCCCGGGTCTCCGGGGGCATGCTCCCCGGAGACCCGGACCCGGTCCGGGGACCGGTCCCGCTCTCAGTGCCTTCCGCGACGCCTCATCCGGCCGTCGGCGGGCGCCGTTGACGGTCCGCCGGTCCCCTCAGGCCGGTCGGTCCCGTCAGTCCGGTCGGTCCCGTCAGGCCAGCGCCGCCGCCTGCTGGGCCGCCCGGAAGCCGGACTCGATCGCTCCCTCGATGAACGCGCCGTGCCAGCCCGTGGCGATATCGGCACCCGCGAACACGATCCGGCCGTGCGGCTGCTCGATCCCGGGGAAGAGCTGGAGAAGCTGATTGGGCCGGCGCAGACCCCAGCCGCCTCCCGCGTACGGGTCCTTGGCCCACTCCATCGCCTGGTAGCGCAGGACCGTGGCACCGGGAAGGAACTGCTGGACGGCCGCCCGTACATCCGTGGCGCTGCTGACGTTCAGCGACGGACCGGTGAAGCAGATGAACAACCGGCCGTCGGCGAGCTGCTGTTGCGGCACCATCATCAGGATCGGGGAGCCCTCGCCAGCCTGAGCGGCCGTCGCCGGGACGTTCCCCTGCACCTGGACCCACATCTTGGTGGCGTGGGGAACACCGATGCCCTGGGTGGTGGCCTGGGTGTGCGCGGTGGGCAGTCCCGGGTTGAACGTGATGTTCTTCCACACGTTGGCGGGTGTGGCCACGACCACCACCGGCGAGACGAACCTGGCACCGGATGTGGTCTCGACCGTCACCAGCCCGCTCGACTCGGTCACCTTCTTGACCGGGGAGTTGAGACGTATGTCGGCCTGCGACTCGTTGAACATGGCCTGGAGCAGCGCGGTCATCCCGCCCACGGGCCGCAGGCTCATCGTGGTCGAGTAGGTGCCGTACGAGCCGCCGGAGAGCTGGATCCACTGGGCCATGGCGGTCAGCGCGCCCCGGGTGCTGGGCCCGCCCGAGTACACGGACGTCTCACTGTTGAGCCACTTCAGCTCGGTCGGCGAGAGCTGGAGCTGTCCGAGCCGGTCGGACAGCGAGAGCGGGTCCACGGACGCCAGCAGGTCCGAGCGGAACAGCGGTTCCGCGGGCCGCTCGAAGTAGTTCTCCGATCCCGAGTAGAACTCCCCCCAGAGCTGACCGAGAGCGGCGAACGCGTCCTCGGGAGGCAGGACCTCGAAGCCCTGGTCACCGGGCAGGACCATCTGCTCCGCGACGACGTCCTCGAAGGTGCTCCGGTTGTAGCGCTGGAGTTCCTTGTGGACCAGGGGCTGCTGGGGACCGAGCCAGCTCCCCCCGACCTCGACCTGCGCGCCGGCGAAGGTCGAGGTCCAGATCCGGCCGCCGATCCGGTTGCGGGCTTCGAGCACGAGCGGCCTCAGGCCCTGGAGGGCGAGCTCTCTCGCCACGGTGCCGCCCGCGTATCCGGCGCCGATGACGATGGCGTCCACCGGCACGGCTTCCTTGGCTCGGGCCACACCGGCCGTGGCCGGTATGAGCGAGGTGGTCAGCGCGGTCGCGCCGGCCGCCCTGAGAAGACTGCGGCGGTCGAACCGGCGCTCGGCCGGACCGTTGGATTCAGTGCCACGGAAAGACATGCGAAGTACTCCACAGATGTTGGTTGTCGGTTTTTCGCCATCAGGCGGAGGAACGCACACCGAATGAGGCGGGCGCGCGGCATCGGCTGATGTCTGCGGTGCCATGGCCCGTCGGTCTGTGTGCGATGCAGAGGCACACCGGAGACGCGCTGCGACAGCTCGTCGTCACGGTGTCTTTGGCCTATGTCTCGGCGCTCTGCGTGGATGAGCGGGTGCCGAATGAGTCGCGCGCCGTCATTCCCCCAGGAAACGGAGCGTAAGTCGGTGAGAGGCAGGCATCACGTCATCGAGTGGAAGGCCGCACTGCCTTCGGACGGGACCGCCGTACGAGAAGTGTTCGTCTTCTGTGCTTCCGGGGTGCTCCCGGATCTGTCTGGTCATTGCTGTTCCCCCCGTGCACGGCTCGGCGCAAAACGTCCTTGTTCTTTGCGCCGAAGCCTTGTCCAAGACTGTAAAGGGCGCCTGTCACCGAGTGGACTATGGCCGCTCATTGCCCGGTAATTTTCCGCACATTCAGGTTTCGCATAAATACTCTCTGGGAAGCGGACCGCACTCTCTGAGGTCGGGGACGGTGCCGCCGTCGTACTCGGTGTCCCGAATGCCCGACGGCAGCACAAATGCCCCCGGTCGAAGGACCGGGGGCACTCATGGATCAGGGAACCGGCAGTTGCGGCGCGGGGCCGGAATACGAACGGGTCAGGGGCCGGAGAGGGCGGGACGTACGCCGGCGGGCATCAGATGTACTCCGTACCCGGCTCCAGTCCGAGGAGTACTCGGCCATGTGCCTCCAGCGAGCTGACGGGGGTCAGCAGACCGTGCAGCGAAAGGGCCGCGATATCCCGGTAGACGCGCTGGAACGCGTTGGCGCGGGCGATCGTCGAGGCGGAACTGATGTTGTATAGGACCTCGACCGCTTCCTTGGCCGTCTGCACGACATAACCGACCTGACCGCGTACGGCGGCCTTGGCCTCGACGGTCATCTTCTCGCCGGCGTCCTCCCGGGACTGGATGCTCTCCAGCCAGACCCGCTGGAGCGCCTCGCACGCGGCGATCTTGTTCGCGGCCGTCGCCACCTGCACCTGGGTGTACGGGTGCAGGCTCTGCTCCGTCCACTCCGTGTAGGTGATGCCCTTGCCGGGGAGCCGCTCGACGAAGAGATCGAGCGCGGCTTTCGCCAGTCCGATGTACACCGGCGCGCAGGTCGCCAGAATGTAGCTGATGAGATTGTAGTTACGGCCGTTGATGTCCGCGTTCCAGCGGTCACGGGTCGACGCGTCGTACACCGTCGCGTCGACCACACGGTGAGCCGGGACGAATACGTCCTTCACCGTGGAGGTGACACTTCCCGTTCCCGCCGCGCCGAAGGTGTCCCAGTCGTCGGCGACGGAGACCTCCGAGATCGGCACGATCGCGAAGAGTTCTTCATGCTCTCCGTCGGGAAGCTCCGCCATGGCGGCGCATATGTTCCATTCGGCTCCCCGGACGCCGGTGTTGAAACGCCAGCTCCCATTCAGGATGTACCCGCCGTCGGTCGCCTTGAGTGTTCCGGACGGAGTGAAACCACCGGAGATCCGGACCGATCCGTTCGCGAAAATCTCCTCCTGCGCCTTGTCCGGATACAGGCTCGCGATCCAGGTGCTGGACATCCAGACCGACGCGACCCAGCCGGTCGAACCGCAACTCCGTGCGATCTCGGACAGGACCTCGGCCTGGTCGGCCGCCGGAAGGTCCAGTCCGCCGAAACGCTCCGGGACCGCGACACGGAAGACGCCGGCCTCCTTGAGCAGCTCGATGCTTTCTTCCGTTATCCAGCGCTGGGACTCCGCGGTTCTGCTGTTCTCCCGAAGCGCGGGAGAGATTTTCCTGATGGCATCCAGCACCACCGCGAGGTTCTCCTGGGATGTGGTCATACTGCCTCCTCCAATCATCACAATGTGTAGATCGAGGTCAGCGTTCCCTCGACAACTGCCGCGGGTCACCCTACCGGCGGGGTATGGGAGTTGCTTCCGTCGTCCGGTCATGCTCCGGTAATTGATCCTTCATCAGCCTCGCCGTCATTATCCGGTTACCGAATGATGGAGGGTCGGTTGATAACCGGGGAAAGCGCTTCCTGTCGGCCGAATACATCGACCGTCCGGCACCGGGGGAATTCCCCCATGAGGTGAATGCCCCGCCGCTGAGGCCGTTCGGCGGGGCTTTGACGGGCTTCGGCGGGCTTCCACGGCATCGAGGGGTGCCGCGCCGTGACGGCTTCGCGCGGGCGGGTGCCGTGTGACAAGGGTTGACAGTGGTCAGCCACGCGGGCACCCTCACGGGAGAGCGCTCTCCGACGATGTTCCCGTCACGGAGCGTTGAGTCCGGAGCCACCGACAGCCACCCTTCGCGTGCCGTCGCTGACCGTGCCACGGCGTTGTGGTGGACACGCACCGCACCCCGTGGAGACATGTATGAGCGTCCTGTCCTTCTTACGCGCACGTGGAAACGCCCGGCGCCGCAGACCGCTGATCGCCCTGGCCGCCGTGCTGAGTCTCGCGATGGGCGGCACCGTCGGGACATCGGCCGGCAGCGCGGAGGCGGCCGACACCCTGCTGTCACAGGGCAAACCCGTCACGACCTCCTCGACCGAGAACGCCGGCACCCCCGCCTCCGCGGCCGTCGACGGCGACGCGGGGACCCGCTGGTCCAGCGCCGCCGCCGATCCGCAGTGGCTCCAGATCGACCTCGGTGCCACCGCCGCCATCAGCTCCGTCGTCCTCAACTGGGAGACGGCGTACGCCACTTCGTTCAAGATCCAGGTGTCGGGCGACGCCCAGAACTGGACCGACATCCACTCCACGACGGCCGGTCCCGGAGGCAGCCAGACGCTCACCGTCAGCGGGTCCGGCCGCTATGTGCGGATGTACGGCACGGCACGGGCGACCGGTTACGGCTACTCCCTCTGGGAGTTCCAGGTCTACGGTTCGACCGGCGGCACCGGCGGCGGTCCCACCGGAACACCCATCTCGGCCTACAAGCAGGTGTCCGCCTCGACCTGGGAGGGCGCCAACGCGCCCGCGGCGGCGCTGGACGGGCGCAGCGACACCCGCTGGTCGAGCCAGTTCGCCGACAACCAGTGGCTCCAGGTGGATCTCGGCGGGTCGGCCACGATCAGCGGAATCGAGCTCAACTGGGAGTCGGCGTACGCCCGGGGCTATCGCATCGACCTGTCCGACAACGGCTCCACCTGGTCCACCGTCCACACCACCGCCACAGGACAGGGCGGTGTCGAGAAGCTGAACATCACCGGCAAGGCCCGCTATGTGCGGATGTACGGCACGGTACGGGCGACCGGTTACGGCTTCTCGCTGTGGGAGTTCCAGGTCTTCGGTTCCGTCGACGGTTCCTCCGCCACCGCGCCCCTGCTCTCAGGCCCCACCAAGGCGCCCGCGACCCTGAACCAGTTCGCGCTGTCCGCACCCGCGGACCGGGCCATGATCACCAACACCCGCAGGCCCGCGTTCTCCTGGGCGCCCGTCCAGGGCGCCGTCCGCTACGAGCTGTGGCTCAATGTCACGCGTACCGACTACGACTTCGCCGCCTCGGGCAATCTGCTCGATCTCTACACCAAGGTCGCCGAACCCACCGGCACCACCTACACACCGACCTGGGACATCACCGACCGGTGGACCTACAAGTGGTTCGTCGTCGCGGTGAGCGGCTCCGGTGCGAAAACCACCTCCAACATCCGTTCCCTCAGTGTCTATCTGCCCGCCGTCGAGACCGTCGACGACGGTGTGGGCATCGTCAACGGCGCCCGGGACCTCAACAGGAACGGCAGCACCGAGCCGTACGAGGACTGGCGTCTGCCGGTCGAGACCCGGGTCAGTGATCTCCTCGGCAGGATGACGCCGGAGGAGAAGGCCTATCAGATGTTCTACAACGTCCAGTCGTACCCGAGGTCCGGCTGGCACTTCGGACCGGCCCAGCCGGCCGATCTCCATGACATCCTGCTCTCCACGGCGGCCACGAGACTGGGCATCCCGCCCGTCTCCGCCGGTGACACCACCGCCGGCTACCAGACCACCTATCCGTTGCAGAGCACACTCGCGGCGAACAGGAACTACGCGCTCGACCACCAGCTGGGCGACATGCAGCGCAAGGAGCAGCTGGAGGTCGGCACGCGCGGAACGCTCTCCCCGCTCGCGGAGGTCGGCACGAAGGTGCTCTACCCCCGTATCCAGGAGGGCGGCGGCGAGAACGCCGATGTCGTGGCGGCTCAGCTCCGGGCTCTGGTGGCCGGTCTCCAGGGAGGACCGGAACTCAATCCCGCCTCGGTCCTCGCGACCGTCAAGCACTGGCCCGGGGAAGGCGCCGGCGGCGAGGCGGGCATCGTCTACGACGGGGTGACCATCAAGTACCACATGATTCCGTTCCGGGCGGCGATGGAGGCCGGGGCCGTCAACATCATGCCGGGGTACGCGGGCAGTTCCTATCTCGACCCGGGAGGGCCGGGCGCGGGTGACAGCGCCAAGATCCTCGCGTATCTGCGGCAGAACCTCGGCTACACCGGACTCATCACCACCGACTGGCTGCCCTCGGGTGCCTGGGTGAACGCGGCCAACGCCGGGTCCGATGTGATGGGCGGAGCCGACCCGGGCGCGACCGGGTTCACCATGGCGGACTTCCAGGCGCGGGTGCCGCTCGCCCGGATCAACGACGCGGTGGCCCGGGTCCTGCGGCTGAAGTTCCAGCTCGGGGTCTTCGAGAGCCCCTACGGCGACCCGGTGAACGGCCCCTACCGTTTCCACCAGCCCAGCTATGTCGCGCTGGCCAACCAGGCCGCGCGCGAGTCCAACACACTGCTCAAGAACAACGGTGTGCTCCCGGTCAGGCTCAACCGAGGTGACAACATCGTGGTGGCCGGTGCCCGTGCCACCGACGGCGCCGCGTGCTGCATCTGGTCCAGCTACTTCCACCCCAACTACGGTTCGCAGACCACCCTGGAAGCCATCAGAGCCAGGGCCTCCACCGCCGGTGTCAATGTCTACCAGGACACCGGACCGTCGCCCAAGCTCGCGGTCGTGGCCGTGGGCGAGCCCTCCTACACCCACGCCACCGCGTGGCCGAACCTCCAGCCGCATCTGCCGGCGGACCAGCTCGCCCTGATCCAGAACTTCAAGAACCAGGGGATCCCGGTGGTCGTGGTGCTGACACTGCCCCGGCCCATCGTGATCAGCGAGTGGAACGGTCTGGCGGACGCCATCGTGGTCACCTACCGGGGCGGTGAGGAGGTGGGACCGGCCACGGCCTCCCTGCTCTTCGGCGACTACACGCCCAAGGGCAAGCTTCCCTGGCAGCTGCCCAGAAGCCTCGACCAGATCGTGAAGCCGGGCGGCGGTGATGTGCAGGCGGACGCGAACGAGAAGTGGGATCTTCCCTACGACCTCGGCGCCACGGACGCCGAGCGCGCGGACATCAGGGCGAAGATCGACGCCGGCCAGCCGGTGCCGACCACCTACGGCAACCCGCTCTATCCCTACGGCGCGGGACTGACCGGCTGGAACTAGGTCCTCTCGGCCCTCTCTACGGCCCTGGCCACCACGAGGACAGGCCGTACGCGACAGCCCCGGCCGGCGGAACGCCGGCC
>NZ_JBSGVS010000128.1:0-9729 GCF_053608565.1 Streptomyces sp. NPDC055025 | reverse complement strand
CCCCTGACTCGGGGTGCGGGCCCACGCGCGTGGTGCCGTACGAGTGACCCTGCACGGGTCGTGCCGTACACCGTACAAAAAGCCGTGCGGTCCTGCGGTCGTGCGGTGCGGTCGTGCGGAAGGGTCAGCCGGCCAGAATGGCGCGGGCCAGCCCGGCCGTCTCGGTCGGCGTCTTGCCGACCTTCACGCCCGCGGCCTCCAGGGCCTCCTTCTTCGCCTGCGCCGTGCCGGAGGAGCCGGAGACGATGGCGCCTGCGTGGCCCATGGTCTTGCCCTCGGGCGCGGTGAAGCCCGCCACATAGCCGACGACCGGCTTGGTGACGTTCTTCGCGATGAAGTCGGCCGCGCGCTCCTCGGCGTCACCGCCGATCTCACCGATCATCACGATCAGATCGGTGTCGGGGTCGGCCTCGAACGCGGCGAGCGCGTCGATGTGGGTCGTACCGATGACCGGGTCGCCACCGATGCCGACGGCCGACGAGAAGCCGAGATCGCGCAGCTCGTACATCATCTGGTAGGTCAGCGTGCCGGACTTGGACACCAGACCGATACGGCCGGGCTTGGTGATGTCGCCCGGGATGATGCCGGCGTTGGACTGACCGGGGGTGATCAGACCGGGGCAGTTCGGACCGATGATGCGCGTCTTGTTGCCCTTGCTGCTCGCGTACGCCCAGAAGGCGGCGGAGTCATGGACCGCGATGCCCTCGGTGATCACGACGGCGAGACCGATCTCGGCGTCGATCGCCTCGACGACGGCCGCCTTGGCGAAGGCCGGGGGCACGAAGACGACGGAGACATCGGCGCCGGTCTTCTCGATGGCCTCGGCCACGGAGCCGAAGACGGGTACGGAGGTCCCGTCGAAGTCGACGGACGTGCCCGCCTTACGCGGGTTCACACCGCCGACGATGTTGGTGCCGTCGGCGAGCATGAGCCTGGTGTGCTTCATGCCGGTGGCGCCGGTCATCCCCTGGACGATGACCTTGCTTTCCTTGGTGAGGAAGATAGCCATGGTGTTGGAGTTCCTGGTCCTTATGTCGTGTCGGAGACGCGCGAGGTCAGCGTGCCGCGGCAAGCTCGGCGGCCTTGTCGGCCGCCCCGTCCATGGTGTCCACGCGCTGCACGAGCGGGTGGTTGGCGTCGGACAGGATCTTGCGACCCAGCTCCGCGTTGTTGCCGTCGAGCCGCACGACCAGCGGCTTCGTGACCTCCTCGCCCTTGGACCTGAGCAGTTCCAGGGCCTGGACGATGCCGTTGGCGACCTCGTCGCACGCGGTGATGCCACCGAAGACATTGACGAAGACGGACTTGACGTCCGGGTCGCCGAGGATGATCTCCAGCCCGTTCGCCATGACCTCGGCGGAGGCGCCGCCGCCGATGTCGAGGAAGTTGGCGGGCTTCACACCGCTGTGCGCCTCACCGGCGTACGCGACGACGTCCAGGGTCGACATGACCAGACCCGCGCCGTTGCCGATGATGCCGACCTCGCCGTCGAGCTTGACGTAGTTGAGGTTCTTGGCCTTGGCGGCGGCTTCCAGCGGGTTGGCGGCGGCCTTGTCCTCAAGAGCCGCGTGCTCGGGCTGGCGGAAGTCGGCGTTCTCGTCGAGCGAGACCTTGCCGTCCAGTGCGATGATCTTGTTGTCGCCGGACTTGATCAGCGGGTTCACCTCGACGAGGAGCGCGTCCTCCTCGATGAAGACGGTCCACAGCTTCTGGAGCACGTCGGCGACCTGGTCGGCGATCTCGGCCGGGAACTTCGCGGCGGCGACGATCTCGGCGGCCTTCTCCGGGGTGCAGCCCTCGTTGGCGTCGACCGGGACCTTGGCGAGCGCGTCGGGGTTCTCCTCGGCGACGACCTCGATCTCCACACCACCCTCGACGGAGGCCATGGCGAGGAAGGTGCGGTTGGTGCGGTCCAGCAGGAAGGAGACGTAGTACTCCTCCGCGATGTCGGCCGTCTCGGCCAGCATCACCCGGTGGACCGTGTGGCCCTTGATGTCCATGCCCAGAATCTGACCGGCCTTCTCGACGGCGTCCGCCGGGTCGGCGGCCAGCTTCACGCCGCCCGCCTTGCCCCGGCCGCCGACCTTGACCTGCGCCTTGACAACGGCCTTGCCGCCAAGACGCTCGGTCACCTCGCGAGCCGCTTCAGGCGTCGTGATGACTTCACCGGCCAGCACCGGTACACCGTGCTTGGCGAAGAGGTCCCTCGCCTGGTACTCGAACAGGTCCACGCGTGTCCGTCCCTTTGTCTTTTAAACCGCAGCCTGGTGATCGCGGGTTCGTTGTCTGCGTGGGCGTGCCGCGAAGGGCAACGTGACTGCGCTGTCACTGAGGAAGGCGTACTCGCTGTCCGGTACGCGGCATGTCCGTCTCGCAGGTTATCCCCGAGGGCCGTGGGTCCCTAAATCGCAGATCACACCTGAGCGGTGATACCTGTCACATGAGTCTCGTACCCGGCAGATCGCTGTCCGGCACGGGGATCGGGCGCTTCTCGATCGCCGCCGCCATCACCTCCGGAAAGAGGTCCGGCGTGCAGGCGAACGCCGGTGCGCCCAGGGCGGCGAGGGCCGCGGCATGCTCCCGATCGTACGCCGGGGCTCCCTCGTCGGACAGCGCGAGCAGCGCCACGAACTGGACGCCCGAGGCCTTCATGGCCGCGACCCTCTTGAGCATCCCGTCGCGTATGCCGCCCTCGTAGAGATCGCTGATCAGGACGACCACGGTGTCGGCGGGCCTGGTGATCCGCGACTGGCAGTAGGCGAGCGCGCGGTTGATGTCCGTGCCGCCGCCGAGCTGGGTGCCGAAGAGGACGTCGACGGGGTCGTCGAGCTGGTCCGTGAGATCGGCGACGGCCGTGTCGAAGACGACGAGCCGGGTGGCGATCGAACGCATCGACGCCAGGACCGCGCCGAAGACCGAGGCGTAGACGACGGACGCGGCCATCGAGCCGGACTGGTCGATACAGAGGACGACTTCCTTCCGCACGGACCGCGTGGCCCTGCCGTAGCCGATCAGCCGCTCCGGGACGACGGTGCCGTGTTCGGGGAGGTAGTTCTTGAGGTTGGCCCGGATCGTACGGTCCCAGTCGATGTCCCGGTGGCGCGGCCTGCTGATCCGCGCGGACCGGTCGAGCGCCCCGGTCAGGGTGGCCCTGGTGCGGGTCGCCAGCCGTTTCTCGATGTCCTGGACCACCTTGCGCACCACCGCGCGGGCGGTCTCCCTGGTCGTCTCGGGCATGACCTTGTTGAGCGAGAGCAGAGTGCCGACGAGATGGACGTCCGCCTCGACCGCCTCCAGCATCTCCGGTTCGAGCAGCAGCGCGGAGAGACCGAGCCGGTCGATCGCGTCCCGCTGCATGACCTGGACGACGGTGCTGGGGAAGTACGTACGGATGTCCCCGAGCCAGCGGGCGACGGAGGGCGCGGAGGCGCCGAGCCCGGCGGAGCGGGCGGTGCCGCCGCCACGCTCCTTGCCCGAGCCGTAGAGGGCCGACAGCGCGCCGTCCATCGCCGCGTCCTTGCCGGAGAGCGCGCGGCCCGTCCCGTCGGCGCTCTCCCCGCCGAGCACCATGCGCCAGCGGCGCAGCCGCTCGTCCGCCGCGCCGTCCCCGGCCGTCCCGTCCTCGGCCGCGCCGTCCCCGGCCGTCCCGTTCCCGGTCATCCCGTCACCTCCGAGAGGTCGTGGTCGTGGTCAGGACCGGGGCCGACGCCGGGGCCGGTGGCGCCAGCGGGCCCCAGCAGCAGGCGGAGGACCGGGAGCACGGCATCGGCCCGCGTCCCGTCGAGCCCCGGGCCGAAGCCGGGCGCGACGGCACCGGACCCGGACTCCGCCGGCCCCCCGCCGGCGGGGCCGCGCCGGACCAGCTCGCCCAGCGTGCGCCGTACTCCCGGCTCGTACGCCGAGAACGTACGGCGCAGCAGCGGGAGCACATCGGTGAAGGCGTCGGCCGGCACCCCGGTCAGCCAGCCGTCGACCAGCCCGAGCAGCCGTTCGTCGTGGATCAGGAGCATGCCGCCGCCCGACGCGCCGCCGACGAAACCCTCGATCCAGGCGGCGGCGTCGGCCGGCGGGGTGCCGGGCGACAGGGCGAGCCCCATGAGCCGTGCGCCGTCGTCCTCGGCGAGCCGCCCGTCGTCCAGCAGCAGCCGGGCCGCCCGTCCCCTGATCACCCCCGCCACGGTGTCCCGCTCCGCGAGCTTGCGCAGGACGGTTCCCCAGCGCCCGGCGAGATCCCGGCCCTTGGTGTGGGCGGGAGCGTGGGCGTGGGCGGGAACAGGGGCGGGGGCAGGGGCGGGGGTACGGTCGCGCTCGCGGCCGTCGCCACGGGCGTCCGGGAGCAGGCCGATCGCCGTGTGCACGCCGTCGAGGTGCTTGCGCATCTCGGCGGCGCCGTCCGCGTCGAGCCCGGCGCAGGCGGGCGGCAGACCCACACAGATCCGCTCGGCGAGCCCGGCCGCCACGTCCCCGAGCGCGGCGGTGTCGGTGGACCGCACGTCCCCGTACCGCAGCGAGCGGGCGAGCGCGGGCAGCGCCTGGGCGAGATGGCCGACATCGGCGTCCAGCGCGGCGCGGTCGGCCAGGGCCCGCATCACCAGGGGCAGGGCATCGGGCAGTCCGGCCAGCAGACAGCGCTCGGCCAGGGCCGTGACCTCGGCGAGCGATGCCGCGGACACGGCCTGGGACTCGGCCCTGGCGGTGGCGGCGGCGAGCACGGTGGTGCCCCACACGCCCGCCTCCGCGACCCGTACGTACAGCTCGGGCTCCCAGCGCAGCCGCCAGCTCTCCCGGAAGGTGCCGGTGCTCCCCCGCCCCGCGGCGGGCTCGCCCCAGTCGATGCCCAGCAGCCGCAGCCGGTGCAGCAGTCTGCTGCGCGCCGTGTCCGTCTCCTTGCGCAGATCGAGGTCCATTTCGCGCTCCAGCGCCTCCGGCTTGAGCCGCAGCGAGCGCTGGAGCCTGGTGAGATCGCGCTGCAACGGCACGGCGGGCGCCGTGCCGGGGACCTCACCGAGCACATCCCCGACGACGAGCCGGTCCTGGATGAGCCCGAGCGGAATGTCCGACCCCTCGCACATCACGGCCCGTACGGCGTCGGTCGTCTCGCTGAGACCGGCCAGCGGGCGGCCGCGCATCACGGCGAGGGTCTCGGCGAGCCGTACCGCCTCGATGACATGGGCGGAGGAGACGATGCGGTCCTCCTCCCGCAGCAGACCCGCCACCTTGGTGAGCCACCGCTCCACGGGACGGTCGGGCACGGCGAAGAGATGTCCGTACCAGCCCGGAGAGTCGATCCCCGCGCCGTAGCCGCTGTGCCGGGCGAGCCTGCGGTGGGTCCAGGGCACCCATGTCACCTCGGTCCTCACCTTGGGCAGGCCCTTCAGCAGGGCGCGGTCGGCGGCCAGGGTGGTCCTCCCCGCCAGCGCGGGCACATGCCAGGCACCGCAGACGACGGCGATGTCCGCGTCGGCGAACTCCTTGCGGGCCGCGCGCAGCTGGATACGCATATGGGCCTCGCGGACGAGATCACGCCGGTGCCCGCCGGAGCCGTACTCCTCGCGCAGCGCGCCCATGGCCTCGGCGACCGCCTCGAACGGCGCGAAGGGGCCGTCGGAACGGCTGCCCTGCCCCTGATGCTCGACGGCGTCCTCCCACCAGCGCTCGGGATCGTCGTACCCGGCGGCCTCGGCGAGAACGGCGAGCGGGTCGACGCGCAGTCCGTCGGCGTCGGGCTCCGGGCCGCCACCGGGCTCGTCCTCGGAGCTGTCCTCCGCGGCCCGCGCCAGCGAGTGCGCCGCGGGGAGATCGATGAACCGCACCGGTACGTCATGGGCCAGCGCCCAGCGGATCGCGACCCACTCGGGTGAGAACTCGGCCAGCGGCCAGAACGCGGCCCGTCCGGGATCGTCCACCGCGTGCGCGAGCAGCGCGACCGGCGGTCGCATCGCCTCGTCCCCCGCGAGCGCCAGCAACGCGTCGCCCTCGGGCGGTCCTTCGACCAGCACCACGCGCGGCGCCGCCGCGTCGAGCGCACGCCGCACCGCCCGCGCGGACCCCGGCCCGTGGTGCCGGACCCCGAGCAGCAGCGGCGCGCGCCCGGGGCCCCCGGCCGCCGCCCGCGCCGCCGTCACGCGCTCACCTCGCGGCAGGCGCGGTAGAAGTCCTTCCAGCCGTCGCGCTCGCGGACCACGGTCTCGACATACTCCTGCCACACCACGCGGTCCGCCGCCGGGTCGCGGACGACCGCGCCGAGGATGCCGGCCGCCACATCACCGGGGCGCAGCACGCCGTCGCCGAAGTGGGAGGCGAGTGCCAGGCCATTGGTGACGACGGAGATGGCCTCGGCCGTGGAGAGCGTCCCCGAAGGGGACTTGAGCTTCGTACGGCCGTCGGTCGTCACACCGTCGCGCAGCTCACGGAAGACCGTCACGACCCGGCGGATCTCGTCGATGCCCTCGGGTCCGGCCGGCAGGTCGAGCGAGCGCCCTATCTGATCGACGCGCCGGGAGACGATGTCGACCTCCGCCTCCGGTGTGGCGGGCAGCGGCAGGACGACGGTGTTGAAACGGCGGCGCAGCGCGCTGGAGAGGTCGTTCACCCCGCGGTCGCGGTCGTTGGCCGTGGCGATCAGATTGAAGCCGCGCACCGCCTGCACCTCCTGCCCCAGCTCGGGGACCGGCAGCGTCTTCTCGGACAGGATCGTGATGAGCGAGTCCTGCACATCGGCGGGGATACGGGTCAGCTCCTCGACCCGCGCGGTCATGCCCTCGGACATGGCCCGCATCACCGGGCTGGGAACCAGCGCGTCGCGGCTGGGGCCGTGGGCGAGCAAGCGCGCGTAGTTCCAGCCGTACCGGATCGCCTCCTCCGGTGTGCCCGCCGTGCCCTGCACCAGCAGCGTCGAGTCACCGCTGACGGCCGCCGCGAGATGTTCGGAGACCCAGGTCTTGGCGGTGCCCGGCACACCGAGGAGCAGCAGTGCCCGGTCGGTGGCGAGCGTGGTGACCGCGACCTCCACGATCCGGCGCGGTCCCACGTACTTCGGTGTGATCACCGTGCCGTCGGGCAGCGTGCCCCCGAGCAGATAGGTGGCCACGGCCCAGGGCGACAGCCGCCAGCGCACGGGCCGCTGCCGGTCGTCCGCCGCGGCCAGGGCCGTCAGCTCGTCGGCGAACGCGTCCTCGGCGTGCGGACGGAGCGCCTCGCTCCCCGTGGTCGCGGTGGCGGCGGTGGTTTCGGGCACGGTCATGGATCCCCCTCCAGATCGATCGACCGGATGTGGATTCCACGGTGCACCACGCCACTGACAATCGGCCGTCCGCGCGGACCGGGGCCCGGCGGACGGCCGTGTGGAGGGCGGGCGTGCGGAGGGCGGGAGTTCAGTCGCCGATCGGCGAGATCGCGATGCAGCCGCCCACGGTGGCCAGGCCCCCGCCCGTCTCCTCCTTGATGACCTCGCCCTTGTAGATGATCTTGCAGGTGACCTCGGCGCCGGTGATGTCCACGGCGGTCGGCATGACGGCGGGCGGCATGATGCCCCGGAGTGTGACCGTCTTCCTCCATGGCAGCGTGGGCCGTTCGACCGTCTCGATCTCGGGCTCCATGGCCTTGCCCCCGCCGCCGTGGAACTCGATCGTGTCGACACCCTTGCCCGTGACCTCGTAGGTGACCTCGTAGGTCTCGTTGAAGGCCTTGTCCACCTGGTCGACGGTCTCGGAGCAGGCGCTCAGTCCCAGCGTCAGACCGGTGACTGCGAGGGCGCCGAGGGCGGCCCTGACCGTGCGGGTGGTGCGGGTGGTGGTACGGGCTGTGCGCGTGGTGCCGCTCATCTGTGATCCCCCCGAGTCTTCGCTTATGTCGCTCTTACACAAGCGTAAAGGAACCGCAAAGGGCAGGGCGAGAGCGGCGCAAGAGCCCGGCAACGTCCGTGAAATCGCAGGTCGGGGCGATTGTCAGTGGTGGGTCCTAACGTCGTGTCCATGAATCCGACGGGGGTGCGCTGGACGACGGAACAGGTGCTGGCCCTGGCTCCTGACGACGCGTCGCGCAAGGCGGGGAACAGACTGGGCACGGCCGGACCGTGGTCGGGCGCGGGAGCGAGCGCCGCGGGGTCCGTCTGGGGGCTGTGCAAGGGCAGCGGCGGCAAGCCGTACCAGACGGTGGTGGACACCACGGGACCGGCGTACAGGTGCAGTTGCCCCAGCCGGAAGTTCCCGTGCAAGCACGCGCTCGGACTGCTGCTGCTCTGGGCGGCCGACGAGGAGACCGTGGGGCGGTCGGAGGCACCCGACTGGGCCGCGGAGTGGCTCGAAGGGCGCAGAGAGCGGGACGGGAAGAAGACGGCGGACGGCACGGCGGGCGGGAGCGCGCCGGGGAAGGCGGCCGATCCGGAGGCCGCGCGGCGCAGGGCGGAGCGCAGGGCCGCGCGGATCACGGCGGGGACGACGGAGCTGGAGCAGCGGCTGACGGATCTGCTGCGCGGCGGGCTGGCCGCGGCGGAGCAGTCGGGTTACGGGCTGTGGGAGGAGACGGCGGCCCGGATGGTCGACGCACAGGCTCCGGGACTGGCGGGCCGGGTCCGGGAGTTGGGGGCGATCCCGGGCTCGGGGGCCGGCTGGCCGGTGCGGCTGCTGGAGGAGTCCGCGCTCCTGCATCTGCTGAACGCGGGATGGCAGCGGCTCGACCGGCTGCCGGAGCCGCTGGCGACCACGGTCCGTACCCGGGTCGGCCTCCCGTCGCCCCTCGGGGGCGCCCCGGTCAGGGACCACTGGCTGGTCCTGGCCCAGTACGACTCCTCGGACGGCAAGCTGATCACCCGTCGGATCCGGCTGTACGGACGGGACTCGGGCCGCTCGGCGCTGCTGCTCTCCTTCGGGGCGGCGGGCCGGTCCCCGGAGCTGGGACTGCCGGTGGGCCTGGTGATCGACGCCGAGGTCACCCCGCACGCGGGCGCGGGACAGCTGAGGGCCGACTGGGGGCGCCAGTTCGGTGTCCCGGGCCCGATCCAGGAGCCGCCGCCCGGCGGATCCACGGCAGCGGCGATCGAGGCGTACGGCGCGGCGCTGCGGGACGACCCGTGGCTCGACGCCTGGCCGGTGACCCTGCGGGATGTCATCCCGGTACCCGTGCCCGAGGCGGGCGGTGGCTGGCAACTGGCCGACGCCGACGGCGGATCCGCTCTGCCCGTGGCACCGGCGGCTCTGGGGCGTCCCGGGCTCTGGAAGCTGGCCGCGGTCTCCGGCGGTGCGCCCGTGACGGTCTTCGGCGAGTGCGGCCACCGCGGTTTCCATCCGCTCGCGGCCTGGGCCGAGGACATACCGGGGACCGTCCCGCTCACCTGACCGCCGCGCGCGGTGCCGCCCGCGCACCTTCGGAGGACCCGACGCATGTACGGAGGACCCGATGACGAGCACCACCGACACCAACAGCGCCACCGGCACGAGCAGCGCCACCGACACCAACAGCCCCACTGGTACGAGCGGCACCACCGGCCCTACTGGTGCGCGCGGGGGCACGACCGCCTGGGAAGGGCTGGTCACCGCGGCCCTGCTCGGTACGGACCGCCGCACCCCGCCCGCGGAGATCATGGCGCCCGGCCAGGACGCGCCCGCCGCCCTGCTGGACGCCGCCGCGCTGCACACCGTCACGGTGGATCTTGTCTGCCGCTTCGTTCTGCCGGGCGATCGTCGCGAGGGTCTTCTTGAGACGCTCGTCCATGGCACCGAAGGCGTAGCC
>NZ_JBSGVS010000127.1:0-9757 GCF_053608565.1 Streptomyces sp. NPDC055025 | reverse complement strand
GGCCCTTGCCCTGCGGGCAGGGGCTGCCGCCGTCTCGTGGTGCGACTCGGCCGCGTAACTGTACGTTTATCGGCTCGTTGTTCAGGGTGCGTGGAGGCAACTGGAGTCCGTGACGTCGAGCGTTCGTGAAGCCGGGGATTGCCGGTGCCGGATGGAAAGCCGCACCGGTCATTGAGTGAGTAGCCACCGTGAGCCGACCTCCACCCCTGACGCCCGGGGAGAGGGCCGCCATCATCGGTTCACAAGTGGAAGGCATGAACATGCCACCAGAAGGTGCCCTGCTCGAATCGCGCACTCTGCGCGTCGAGCATATGGGGCGTGTAGACGCCCTCGACAAGATCAAGTCTCTGATCATGCTCCCGGACGGAGTTCACGTTCGCACAGAGGACGTGGCTCGGTACTTCGAAGTATCCACAGGCGTCGTCAGGCAGATGACCGCGCGGCATCGGGCAGAGCTGACCGAGAACGGGATGCGCGTGCTCCGACGCGCTGACCTGCGACGTTTTCATAGTGACATGGTGTCACTATGGGGCGCCGAAGTCGGGAAAAGTTATCCACAGGCAGCCACCCAGCTCACCCTCTACACCCGCCGCGCCGTGCTCAACATCGCGATGCTTCTTCGCGACAGCGACATCGCCCGGTGCGTCCGTACGTACCTCCTCGATGCCGAGGACGATCTGCGCAAGGGGTACGCGAGCCTCGACCGGCGTGTGACCGATGTCGAGTCGTGCCTCGGCGGGGTCGGTGTCGCGCTCCAGGAGCTGGGGCCGGTGCTGAACCGGATGTCGTACCGGCTCGACAGTCTCGACCGACGGCTCGATGCCACCAACCAGGTGGTGGGAGCCATCAGCAACCGGCTGTGCGAGATGTCCGCGGACATCAACCGGGTGGACGCCCGGATGGACGATGTCGTCCACCAGTTGAGGGATCTGCGCCGGAGCCGTAACCGCCGCTGATCCAGCGCCGTCCCTCGCTGATCCATCGCCGTGGTCCGCGTCCGTCCGCCGCATTTCCCGCTGTACCCCCGCGGGCGGACGTGGGCCACATCGCCGATATTCGGTGGCGGCGGGTCGCCGCCCGGGGCACAGTGGTTCTGGCGGTAGTTCTGTCGGAACATACCTCCAGGACCGGGAGCGGAACACGGCGACGACTGGGATTCCGAGTCCGTCGAGTTCCCAGCAGGGCAGCACCGCGCGGGCACCGGAGTAGCCATCACTGCTCCGTGCTGCCGCCGGCGCGCTGCCCAGGGGCGGCCGCTTCGAGCGCGCATCCGCGCGGGCCGCCCCTCCCGGAGGATTGACCGAGCCGCACGGCAAGAGTCCCGTGACCCGTACGGCTGACCCGTGAACCGCACGGCAAGTGACCCGTGAACCGCAGGGCCTCCGGGCGGGATCCGCGGGATGCGCCGGACAGGACGAAAGACTCCTAGCCGAGCAGCAGCCTCTCCAGCACCACCGCGATACCGTCGTCGGCGTTCGACGCCGTGATCTCGTCCGCCACCGCCTTCAGTTCCTCGTGCGCGTTCGCCATCGCCACACCGTGCCGCGCCCACGCGAACATCGGGATGTCGTTGGGCATGTCACCAAAGGCGATCGTGTCCGCCGCCGTGACGCCGAGGCGGCGCGCCGCCAGCGAGAGTCCGGTGGCCTTGTTCAGACCCAGCGGCAGGATCTCCACCACTCCGGCCCCCGCCATCACCACATCCACCAGAGGGCCGACCGTCGCCCGCGCGACCCGCGCCAACGCGTCGTCGTCCAGCTCCGGGTGCTGGATGTACAGCTTGTTGAGCGGCGCGGCCCACATCTCCGCCGGGTCGTCGACGAAGACTGCGGGAAGCTCGTCGTCCAGGACCCGGTAACCGGGGCCGATCAGGACCTCGCCGTCGAGACCGTCCCGGCTCGCGGCGAGCGCCAGCGGGCCGGTCTCCGCCTCGATCTTGGACAGGGCCAGCCCGGCCAGCTGCCGGTCCAGCGTCACCGACGTCAGCAGCCGGTGCTCACCGGCGTGGTAGAGCTGCGCTCCCTGGCCGCATACCGCGAGGCCCTCGTAACCCAGGTCGTCCAGGATGTGCCGCGTCCAGGGCACGGCACGCCCGGTGACGATGATGTGCGCGGCTCCCGCCGCCGTGACCGCGGCGAGCGCCTCGCGGGTGCGCACGGACACCGTGTCGTCGGCACGCAGCAGCGTGCCGTCGAGGTCGGTCGCGACCAGCCTGTACGGGAACGAGGGCGGCGGTGACGGCGGAAGCGGCGCCGTCGCCGACGCGGAGTCGGGGCCGGTGCTCACTTGGCGATCGGCTCCAGCACCTCACGGCCGCCGAGATACGGACGGAGCACCTCGGGCACCCACACCGAACCATCGGCCTGCTGGTGGTTCTCCAGGAGCGCCACGATCGTGCGCGGTACGGCGCAGAGCGTGCCGTTCAGCGTGGCCAGCGGCTTGATCTGCTTGCCGTCACGCATCCGGACGGAGAGCCGGCGGGCCTGGAAACCGTCGCAGTTCGACGCGGAGGTCAGCTCGCGGTACTTGCCCTGCGTCGGGATCCACGCCTCGCAGTCGAACTTGCGCGAGGCCGAGGCGCCCAGATCACCGGTCGCCACATCGATCACCTGGAAAGGCAGCCCCAGAGCGGTCAGCCACTGCTTCTCCCACTCCAGCAGCCGCTGATGCTCGGACTGCGCGTCCGCCGGGTCGATGTACGAGAACATCTCGACCTTGTCGAACTGGTGGACCCGGAAAATGCCCCGGGTGTCCTTGCCGTACGTACCGGCCTCGCGGCGGAAGCACGGCGAGAAGCCCGCGTACCGCAGGGGAAGCTTGTCGGCCTCGATGATCTCGTCCATGTGGTAGGCGGCGAGCGGCACCTCCGACGTACCGACCAGGTAGAAGTCGTCCTTCTCCAGGTGGTACACGTTCTCCGCGGCCTGGCCCAGGAAGCCCGTGCCCTCCATGGCGCGCGGGCGGACCAGCGCCGGCGTCAGCATGGGGATGAAGCCGGCCTCCGTGGCCTGGCCGATCGCCGCGTTGACGAGGGCCAGCTCCAGCAGCGCGCCGACGCCCGTCAGATAGTAGAACCGCGAGCCGGAGACCTTGGCGCCCCGCTCGACATCGATGGCGCCCAGCGACTCGCCCAGCTCCAGATGGTCCTTGGGCTCGAAACCCTCCGCCGCGAAGTCCCGGACCGTGCCGTGCGTCTCCAGGACGACGAAGTCCTCCTCGCCGCCCACCGGGACGTCGGGGTGGACGATATTGCCGAGCTGGAGGAGCAGGCGCCTCGCCTCCTCGTCGGCGTCGTGCTGCTCGGCGTCGGCCGCCCTGACATCGGCCTTGAGCTGCTCCGCCTTCCTGAGCA
The DNA here is from genome assembly GCF_053608565.1 of Streptomyces sp. NPDC055025. Lineage (NCBI taxonomy): Bacteria > Bacillati > Actinomycetota > Actinomycetes > Kitasatosporales > Streptomycetaceae > Streptomyces > Streptomyces sp. NPDC055025. The sequence continues at coordinate 6,405 of NZ_JBSGVS010000127.1, read as the reverse complement.
GCTCGGCCTTCTCCTCGGCGGACGCCTTGGGGATCAGCTTGCCGAGGGACTTCTGCTCGGAGCGCAGCTCGTCGAAGCGGACGCCGGACGACCTGCGCCGCTCGTCGGCGGAGAGCAGGGCGTCGACAAGGCCGACGTCCTCTCCACGGGCGCGCTGGGAGGCGCGAACACGGTCGGGGTCCTCACGGAGCAGGCGAAGGTCAATCACCCCACCAGGCTACCGGTGCGCGCCGACACCGCCCCACCCGATATCAACAGGCGTAGCTCTTTGTCGGAATTGCGGCAATTGGGAAACCTGTCGGAAAATCCCGCACCGGTTGCCCGTCGTTCGTCAATAAAGAAGGTTCAATTCGCCGGAACGAGGCACTCGGTGCTCGTCCGCTTGACCCACTTCCCTTACGGCGAAGGTGACTTGAGTGCTGGACGCCGAGCGTTGTCCACAGAGGTACACAGGGTCACGCAAGTTATCCACAGGCTGTGTGAGTGATCTGTGGATTGCGGAAATAAGCGTTCTGTGGGCTGGGGGTGGGGTGCGGAATTCCCTCGTAAACCCGCTTCACACACTCATTCGGGTGGGAATTGCCCGCTTCAGCGAGTTGATCGCCGGAGTTGGGCTGACGCGGCCCAGGGCGACCCCTGTGGATGGACATCGGTGACCGGGGAGATTTGTCGACCCGGGTGGCTATGGTTGTCGACTTGTCCCCAGGTCGAGAAGCAAGCCTGTGGATAACTCGGGGCTGTGTCCACAGGCACGCGGGCACCCCGAGGCGCCCTGCCGTCAGGCGCGGCCGTCCTGGCTGCGTGCCAGCCACTCCGCCGCTTCGATGAACTCCGTGTCCGAGGTCCCCGGTCGCAGTGTCGACACATCGGCCGCCGACACCCCCGCCCGCGGATACGAGCCGAGGAAGCGCACCTTGGGACAGATCCGCTTCAGTCCCATCAGCGCCTCGCCCACCCGCCGGTCCGAGATATGTCCCTCGGCGTCCACGGCGAAGCAGTAGTTACCGATGCCCGCGCCGGTCGGCCGCGACTGGATCAGCATCAGGTTGACCCCGCGTACGGCGAACTCCTGGAGCAGTTCGAGCAGCGCGCCCGGGTGGTCGTCGCCCATCCAGATGACCACCGAGGTCTTGTCCGCGCCGGTCGGCGCCGAGGGGCGCGCGGGCCGGCCCACCAGGACGAAGCGCGTCTCCGCGTTCTCCGCGTCGTGGATCTCGGTGACCAGCGGTTCCAGACCGTAGGTCGACGCCGCGAACTCGCCCGCGAAGGCCGCGTCGAAGCGGCCCTCCTGCACCAGCCGCGCCCCGTCCGCGTTCGACGCGGCCGACTCCCACACCGCGTCCGGAAGCTGGTTCCGCAGCCAGTTGCGCACCTGCGGCTGGGCGACCGGATGACCGGTCACCGTCTTCACGTCGGAGAGCCCCGTCCCGGGCCGTACGAGCAGGGCGAACGTGATCGGCAGCAGCACCTCGCGGTAGATCATCAGGGGCGCGCCGGAAGCCAGCTCGTCGAGCGTGGCCGTGACACCGCCCTCCACCGAGTTCTCGATCGGTACGAGCGCCGCCGCGGCATCGCCGTTCCGTACGGCGTCGAGAGCCGTCGGTACGGACACCATGGGGACGAGCTCGCGGGTGGCGGCTTCCGGGAGCGTACGGAGGGCGGCCTCCGTGAAGGTGCCCTCGGGGCCCAGATACGTGTAGCGCGTGGCCGACATACGGTCACCCTAATGGCCCGGCGCGGCTCACGACTCCTCAGCGGATTCCGGCCGCCCGCTCAGGACTCCAGCAGCCGCTGGCCCACGTACTCCCCCTGCCGCGCGCCCCCGGGCACCGCGAACAGTCCGCTCGCCTCGTGGCGGATGAACGCCGACAGCGCGTCCCCCCGGTCGAGCTTGCGCTGCACGGGTACGAACCCCTTGAGCGGATCGGCCTGCCAGCAGACGAAGAGCAGCCCCGCGTCAGGGGTCCCGTCCGCGCCGATCCCGTCGTGGAAGGAGAAGGGGCGGCGCAGCATCGCGGCCCCGCCGTTCGCCTCCGGCGCCGAGATCCTGGCGTGCGCGTTGGCGGGTATGACGGGCGTGCCGTCGGCCCCCAGCCGGTCGAGGTCCGGCTCCGTCGTCTCCGTACCGCCGGTGAGCGGCGCGCCGTCGGACTTGCGGCGGCCGATGACCCGCTCCTGCTTGCCGAGCGGGAGCTTCTCCCAGTCGTCGAGGAGCATACGGATACGCCGTACGACGGCGTACGAGCCGTCCGCCATCCAGGCCGGGGTGCCGGCCGCCGGGGCCGCCGGGACGAAGATCCGCCGGTCGAAGTCCGGCTCGGACGGCTTGGGGTTGCCCGTGCCGTCGATCTGGCCCATCAGATTGCGGCTGGTCATCGGGTGCGGGGTCGCGCCGGGCGAACGGTTGAAACCGTTCATCTGCCAGCGCACCCGTGCCGCCCCGCCCGCGTCCTTCTGGAGTGTCCGCAGGGCGTGGAAGGCGACCAGGGCGTCGTCCGAGCCGATCTGGATCCAGAGGTCGCCGTTGCTCCGCCGGGCGTCGAGCTGGTCCGAGGAGAAGGCGGGCAGCGGGTCCAGGGCGGTGGGACGCCGGTCGGCCAGCCCCGTACGGTCGAAGAAGGTACGGCCGAAACCGAAGGTCACGGTGAGCGAGGAAGGCCCCGCGTCCAGGGCGATACCGGTGTCGCCGTCGGCGCTCCGCCCCCCGGCCGGCTCGCCGGCCATCAGCGCGCGCGCCGACTCCGACCAGCGGCGCAGCAGCGCCGCGGCCTCCTTCCGGCCGGCTCCCGGGGCCAGATCGAAGGCGATGAGATGGCCTCGGGCGTGCGTCGGGGTGGTGATACCGGGCTGGCGCGCGCCGTGGAAGGGGACGGATTCCGCGCCGAGTGTGGTCAGCGCGGGCGCGGGCTCGGGGCGGGTCGCCGCGTACGCGCCGGCCCCGCCCGCCGCTCCGAGCGCCAGTCCGGCGGCCCCGGCGGCGCTCGCGGTGCCGATCAGCCGCCGTCGGGAGATACCGGCGCGCGCCGCGCCGTCCGCCGCGCCGTCCGTCCGCCGTCGGCCGTCGTCCCCGGTGTCCCGGCCGTCCTCGCCGAGGTCCCGGCCGTCCCGGTCGTCCCGGCCGCCGGAGGTGTCCCGGGGGTCCCGGTCGTTCCGCTTGTCTTGGTCCTGTCGGGTCTCGCTCACGATGGGTCAGCCGATCTTCACGTTCTTGTCGACGGTCGTCTGGTCGATGTCGGAGGTCCGTACGGTCACCTGGAGCCGCCAGTCACCGGGCATCGGGATCTGTACACCGTCCGCGCTCCAGTGTCCGGGAGCGAAACGGTCGGGGACGATGGGCAGCGGGCCGATCCGCTCTGCCGTGAGCGTGAAGGCGGCCTTCACCTCCGGCACGTCCAGGGGCTTACCGTCGGCGCCGTCCACATAGATGTGCATCACATTGGCGCCGGAGCGGCCTGGGTCGAGGGTCAGCCGGACGGTGCCCTTGCCGTTCCGGCCGCCGGTGTCGAAGGGCATCCGGACATTGACGGGCTCCGCGCTCGCGGGGGCGTCGGCCGCGGTGCCGCCCGCGCGGCCCGCCTCCAGTTCGGCGGTACGGCCCGGCTCGGTGGACGTCAGCACGGTCGTGACGGCGAGGAGCACCACGGCGATCCCCGCCTCGGCCAGTACGGAACGGCGCAGTCCGGTCCGCGCGGGATCGGCGTCGCGGACGCGCTTCTGGCGTGCGCTCGCCAGCGCGGCTCTCTGCCGGGCCAGTTGGGTAGCTCTCCGACTGTCACCGACCTCGGCCGTCGCGGTGACGGTGTCGGAGCCGGTCCTCCCCCCGGTCTTCGCCGCCGCCCCCGCCTTGACCTCAGCCTCGACCTCGACCTCTGCCCCGGCTTCTGCACCGAGTTCTGTGTCCGCCTCCACCTCCGCCGCGTTCTCGGTCCCCGCCTCCACCTCCGCCAGCCGCCCCGTCCACCGCCGTGAGAACCAAGCGAGTCCGACCAGCACGGCCACGAGTCCGACCTTGACCAACAGGAGCTGTCCGTATGCCGTTTCCCCGAGCGCCGACCAGGATCCGACCTGACGCCAGGACTGGTAGAGCCCGGTCGCGGCGAGCACCACCACACTGACAAAGGCGGTGCGGGAGAAGCGCCGTACGGCCGTGCTGTCGATGAAGGGCGCCCGGTAGAGGGCGACGAGAAGCGCCGTGAGCCCGCCGAGCCAGACCGCCACCGCCAGCAGGTGCAGGACGTCCACCGGCATGGCGAGACCGGTCTGTATCCCGGTCGAGGCGTGCTCGGACAGCGCCCAGGTGGCGGCGATCCCGGCCGCGACGACCGTGCCGCCCGTGGCCAGCCCGAAGGTGAGGTCCTTTCGCTCCTTGCTCTCCTCCTCGTCACGGGGCGACTCCCTCTTGGCGTACGCGCCGAAGAGGACGGCGACGAAGAGCGCCGCCGCGCCGAGGAGCAGCAGCCGGGAGACGAGCGCCGCACCGGTCTTGGTCGCGAGGACGTCCTGGAGTCCGTCGAGATCGAACGCGTCGCCCAGTTCGCCGGAGCCGGTGTACGGATTGCGCAGGAGCAGCAGGACGAGTGTCGCGGCGGTGAGGGCGAGCCAGCCCTGGACGACGAGCCGTTGCAGCGGCCGTACGGACGCACCGCGCTGCCAGCAGCCGAGCACGAAGGCCGCGCCGCCGACGAGCAGGATGAAACCGGCGTACGAGACATAGCGCGCCGCGCCGTACAGCGTGCCGACGAGTCCGCCGCCCGCCTCCTCGGCCGGCACGGTGGCGGTGGTCTCGGAGGGCGCTCCGATGGAGAAGGTGAAGGCGCCGGAGACGGGATGGCTGTCGGCGGAGACGGCCTGCCAGGCGACGGTGTAGGTGCCGTCGGGCAGTCCCGTCCGCAGGCCGACGCCGTAGCGCACGCTGCCCGTCTCGCTCAGATCGCGGATCTTGCCCGTGTCCGCACGCTTGTTGCCGGGATCGAGTACACGGATGGAGTTGTCGCCCATGGCGATCTGTTCGGAGAAGGTGAGGGTGATGTCCTTGGGAGCGGAGGCGACCACCGCCCCGTCCTCGGGGCTGCTCCCGGTCAGCGCGGCATGCGCCGACGCCGTGCCGGAGAGCACGGTGAAGACGGTGCCGAGCAGCACCGTGGTGACGAGCAGCAGTCGCATCAGGATTGCTTGCCCGGGTGCTTGCCCGAGGCGCGGGGCGGTGGCTGTCATGACGTCTCAGTCCCTCACTGCTGGGCCGGGTTGTAGGTGGTCTCCTTCACGGGAAGTTCGACCGTGATGGGGTCGGCCTTCTCGAAGTGCAGTTCGATGCTGACGTTCTCCCCTTGCCGGGGGCGGTGCTTGATATCCATGAACATGATGTGGTTGCCCCCGCGTTCGAGATCCAACTCGCCGTCGGCCGGGATGTCGAAGGACGTCACCTTCATCATTTTCTGGTTCTCGGTCTTGTGGATGGTGATGTCGTCGGAGAGGTCGCCGGTGACGGAGGTGAGCTTGTCGGCGGCGCCGCTGTTGGTGATGGTGAGAAATCCGGCCGCGAGGTCACTGACGGGCTGGGGCATATAGCCGCTGCTGACGGACAGTTCGGGCTGCCCGGACGACCCGCCGTCGGAGGAACAGCCGGCCAGTGTCGGCGTGGCCATGAGGCCGAGGCCAAGGCCGAGGGCGAGTGCGAGCGGAGTACGGCGGTTCACGGGGTCTCGCCCTTGATGATCTTCGGCAGATCCTTGGCGTAGTCGTCCGCGGAGGCGTCCTCGCCGTAGAGGAGATAACCGGCGTCGGTCTTCGGGGAGAAGGCGATGACCTGCGCGCCGTGCATGGAGACCACGCTGCCGTCCTTCTCCTTCTTCGCCGGGTCGATACCGATCCCCAGTTGACGGGCGCCCGCCTGGATCGTGGGGAAGTCACCGGTGAGTCCGACGAAGGACGGATCGCCCGCGCTGGGGAGCCACTTGGCGAGTTCGGCGGAGGTGTCACGCTCGGGGTCGGTGGTGACGAAGACCACCTGGAGCTTGTCCTGGTCGGCCTTGGGGAGCGACTTTCTGGCGATGGCGATGTTGCTCATCGTCAGCGGGCAGACGTCCGGGCAGTTGGTGTAGCCGAAGTAGATCAGTGTCGGCTTGCCCTTGGTCCGCTCGCGGAAGTCGTAGTCCTCGCCCTTGGTGTCCTTGAGGACGAGGTTCGGCTTCTCGAAGGGCTGGTCCAGCGCCGTCGCCGCCTCGGTCTTCTGCTGGACGGAGACATCGGCGATCGACTTCGGGGAGTCGTCGCCGCTGCCGCAGGCGGTCAGGGCGAGTGCGGCGGCCACCGCCAGGGCGGCGGCCGAGGTCAGGGTTTTCTTGCGCATGAAGGGAGTTCCTGGTCGGGGAGTACGGGCACCGGGCACGCGGGGCCGGGAAGTTC
>NZ_JBSGVS010000126.1:0-10457 GCF_053608565.1 Streptomyces sp. NPDC055025 | reverse complement strand
GCCCGGGACCATCGCCGACACGGTGATCCATCTGGACCCCCTCGTCACCGCCGAGTCGCCCCTGCCCGAGGCCTTCCCGCTCTACCGGAGCGTGCTGGCGGGCGCGCCGCGCCGGCTGCTCGCCGTCGAGCGCAGGACCGAGGGCGCGGCCAGCGGACTGCGCGGCTTCTTCCGCAGCGTCGCCCGGGAGTATCCGGACCTCACCGCGACCCTGGTCGAGGTGGCGCCCGGCGCCGGACCCGAGGAGATCGCCGCGGCCGTCGTCACCGAACTCGCCGCCACCGACCGGGAACCGGTCGTCCTGACCGGCGGGGGCACCCGGCGCGCCCTGCGGCTGACCCCCACCGATCTGGGCGCGCTCGCCGCCACCGGCGCGGGCCCGGCCGGTGACGGGGTCGCCGAGGCCGAGGCGGCCGGGCTCGACCGCGACGCGGTCGTCCTGCTCGTCGGCGGCGCCCGTGGCATCACCGCGCGCTTCGCCCGTACGATCGCCTCCGTCAGCCGGTGCCGTATCGAACTGATGGGCCGTACGCCGGTCCCCGCCGGGGCCGAGGACCCGGTGACCGCCGGGGCCACGGACCGTGACGCGCTGCGCGCCGCCTTCCTCCGCTCCGGGATGACCTCGCCCGCCGAGGTCGAGCGCCGGGTGTCCGCCGTGCTCGCCGCCCGCGAGGTCCGTGACACGGTCGAAGGACTGCGGGCACTCGGCAGCCAGGTCCGCTACCACTGCGTCGACGTACTCGACACCGAGGCCGTCCACGCCACGGTCAAGGACATCCACGCCGAGCACGGCAGGCTCGACGGGGTCGTCTACGCGGCCGGGGTCATCGAGGACAAGCTGATCGCCGAGAAGCCCGTCGAGTCCTTCCGCCGGGTCTTCACCACCAAGGTGGGCGGGGCGCGCGCGGTGCTCGACGCGGTCGGCACACTGCCCACCGGACCCCGCTTCGCGGTGCTCTTCGGCAGTATCGCGGGCGCCCTCGGCAACCGCGGCCAGTCCGACTACGCCGCCGCCAACGACGCGCTGGAGGAGCTGGGACGCCGCTGGTCCACCCCGGAGCGGCGCGGACTGACCGTCCACTGGGGCCCCTGGGCCGCCGCGGAGACCAACGGCGGCATGGTCACCCCCGAACTGATGCGCTCCTACGCAGCCCGGGGGATCAAGCTGATCGACCCCGAGGAGGGGCCGCTGAGCCTGCTGCGTGAACTCGCCTGGGGCGCGCCCGAGGTGCACGCCACGGTCTACACCGCGTCGGGCTGGTGACCGCCGTGTCCTCCCGCACCACGGCCGCCCCACCGGTCGCCACGGGGGCCGCCCCACCGGTCGCCATTGTCGGCATGGCGGCGTTCTTCCCGGGCGCCAAGGACCTGGACAGCTACTGGCACAACATCGTCAACGGCGTCGACGCGATCACGGACGTACCCGCCGACCGGTGGGACGCCGAGTTCTACGCGCCCGGCGGACCCCGGCGCAGCGACCGGGTGTACTGCAAGCGCGGCGGATTCATCGACCAGGAGACAGAGTTCGACGTCGCGCGGTTCGGCATCATGCCCGCCTCGGTGGCGGGCACCGAGCCGGACCAGCTCATCGCCCTGGAGGTCGCCCACCGCTCCATCGAGGACGCCGGCGGAGATTCCGTACTCCCCGCCGACCGGCAGCGCGCCGGGATCGTCCTGGGCAGGGGCGGCTATCTGACGCCCGGTCTGGTCCGGCTCGACCAGCGGGTACGGACCGCCGGCCAGCTCGTCCGTACACTGCGCGAGCTGGCGCCCGACCTCGGCGAGGACCGTATCGAGGAGGTCAGAGCGGCCTTCGCCGGGCAACTCGGCCCCGAACAGCCCGAGTCGGCCATCGGTCTGGTGCCCAATCTGGCCGCCTCACGGGTCGCCAACCGGCTGGATCTGCGCGGTCCCGCCTACACCGTGGACGCGGCCTGCGCCTCGTCGCTCGTCGCGGTCGACCACGCGGTCCGAGAACTGGCCGCGGGGCGCTGCGACGTGATGCTGGCGGGCGGGGTGCACCACTGCCACGACATCACGCTGTGGAGTGTGTTCAATCAGCTCGGGGCGCTCTCCCCGAGCGAGCGGATCCGTCCGCTGCACCGTGACGCCGACGGGGTGCTCATCGGCGAGGGCACCGGTGTGGTGGTCCTCAAGCGGCTCGCGGACGCGGAGCGCGACGGCGACCGTGTGTACGCCGTGGTGTCCGGGACCGGGGTGGCCAGCGACGGCCGCTCGGCCAGTCTCCTCAACCCCGACCCCGGCGGGCAGGTCCGCGCGGTCCGGCAGGCCTGGGACGCGGCGGGTCTCGATCCGCGCGCGGCGGACGCCCTCGGACTGCTGGAGGCCCACGGCACCGCCACCGTCGCCGGAGACCGGGCCGAACTGACCACGCTCACCGAGGTGTTCGGACCGGCGGTGGGCGAACGGGCCGTCATCGGCTCGGTGAAATCCATGATCGGGCACACCATGCCCGCGGCCGGGATCGCCGGACTGATCAAGGCCGCGCTCGCGATCCACCACGGGGTGCTGCCGCCGACCCTGCACTGCGACGAGCCGAACCCGGCCCTGGAGGCCACCAGGTTCGCGCCGCTCGCGAAGGCCACGGCCTGGGAGGACACCGGCACCGGGGTACCGCGCAGGGCGGGTGTCAACGCCTTCGGCTTCGGCGGTATCAACGCCCATGTGGTCCTGGAGCAAGCGGTGACAGCCGTCGCTCCGGTGACAGGGGCCCCGGTGGCCGGTGCGGCCGGCGGGGTCCGCGGGGCCCGTACGACGGTGAGCGAGCCGGAGCGGGTGCTGCGGCTCGCCGCGTCAGGACCCGCGGAGCTGGCCGCCCTGCTGGCCGACGACGACTCCGCGGTACTGGCCGCCGGGCTCGACGAGCGCGCCCCGGCGGCGGGCCCGGTCAGGCTCGGCATCGTCGATCCGACGGAGCGCCGGCTGAAGCTGGCCAGGAAGGCGGTCGCCAAGGGCGTGCCATGGCGGGGCCGCAGCGATGTGTGGTTCAGCCCGAGCCCGCTGCTCGGCCCGGCCGGCGGCCGTACCGCCTTTGTCTTCCCCGGCCTCGAAGCGGAGTTCGAGCCCCAGGTGGCCGGACTGGCCGAGCGGTTCGGTCTGCCCTGGTCACCGGGGCAGGACGCCCGGGTCGGTGATGTCGGGCGGCACGGCGCGGCCGTGTTCCAGCTCGGCCGGATGCTCGACACCGCGCTGCGCGGGCTCGCGGTCGTCCCCGACGCGGTCGCCGGGCACAGCGTGGGGGAGTGGACCGCCATGGCCTGCGGCGGGATCCACGCGGCGGACGAGGTGGACGCCTTTCTCGCGGGCTTCGACCCGGACGCGCTGCGGGTGCCCGGAGCCGTCTTCGGGGTGCTCGGTATGCCCGCCGAGCGGGTGCTCGCCGAGCTGAACGGGCGTACCGATGTGGTGCTCTCGCACGACAACGCGCCCAACCAGTCGATGATCTGCGGCCCGGAGGAGGCCGTGACCGAGCTGATCCAGCTCTTCAGGAACAGGGGGGTGATCGGGCAGGTGCTGCCGTTCCGCTCCGGTTTCCACACCCCGATGCTCGCGCCCTACCTCGGACCGATCCGGCGCGCGGCGGAGGCCTACACCCTGCATCCCCAGACCACCCCGGTCTGGTCGGCCACGACCGCCGCGCCCTACCCGGACGAGCCGGGCGCCGTACGGGAGCTGTTCGTACGGCATCTGCTCGAACCGGTGCGGTTCCGTCAGCTCGTCCGCGCCATGCACGACGCGGGATACCGTGCCTTCGTCCAGCTCGGCGCCGGTCAGCTCGGCTCGCTGATCGACGACACCCTGGCGGGCAAGGACCGGCTGGTCGTCTCCGCGCACTCCACGGCCCGGGACAGCCTGGCGCAGCTCCGCCGGGTGGTCACCGCGCTCTGGGTGGACGGCGCGTCGCCCGATGTGACCCCGCTGCTGGAGCCGACGGCCACCGTCGCCGCCAGCGCCAGCGCCACGGTGTCGACGTCGGTGTCGGGCCCGGCGAAGGCGCGGCCGTCGGGCCGGGGAGTACGACTGGACCTCGGCGGGGCCCTGGTGTCGCTGCCCGAGGAGGCCAGGAACGTCCTCACCGGCAGGACCGCCCGTACCCCGGCCCCGGCCCACGCCCCCGTCGCCCCGATGGTCGCCGGCAGCGCGCTGGATCTGCTCGGCCGGGCGGGCAGCCGCTTCCCGGTCGCCGCCGAACTGTCCGCGCTGCTCCAGGACACCGCGGCCGTCGCGAACGAACTCATCGGCGCCGGTGCCGCCCGCGGGGGCGCCCCGCGCGCCCTGGTCCGTCCATCGGCCCCGCCGGTACCGCCCGCCTCGCCGCCCGCCTCGCCCGGCGGACCGCCGGCCGGACCGCCGGTGGTCCCGGAACCGCCGTCCGTCCCCGCCGTACTGCGCGTGGATGTCGCGGAGATGCCGTATCTGCTCGACCACTGCTTCTTCCGGCAGCGGCCCGGCTGGCCCGACGACGCCGACCGCTGGCCGATCGTGCCCGCGACCACGGTCATCGCCCATCTCATGGAGATCGCCGAGCGCGCGGTCCCCGGCAGGCGCGCGGTCGCGGTGCACGAGGTACGGCTGCTGAAGTGGATCGAGGCCATACCCGCCGCCGAGGTGCCGGTGGAGGTACGGCGGCTCTCGCCCGACCGGGTCGAGGTGAGCCTGACCGGTTTCTCCCGGGCGGTGGTCGAACTGGCCGACCGCCATCCGGCGGCCCCGGAGCCCTGGCCCGTCGATCCGGCCACCGAACGTGTCCCCGCTCTGCGCGCCGAACAGCTCTACAGCGAACGGTGGATGTTCCACGGCCCGCGCTTCCAGGGCGTCAGCGAACTGACCGCCATCGGCGATCTGCATGTGCGCGGAGTCATCACCGCGCCGGAGGCCCCCGGCGCACTGCTCGACAACGTGGGGCAGCTGCTCGGCTACTGGATCATGGCGACGCTCACCGAGCGCACCACGGTCTTCCCCGTGGGGATGGAGCGCATCCGCTTCCACGGGCCCGGTCCACGGCCGGGGGAGCGGCTGGTCTGCGCGATCCGGATCACCGAACTCACCGAGTTCACCCTCACCGCGGACATGCAGCTCATCAAGGACGGCCGCGTCTGGGCGGAGTTCACCGGCTGGCAGGACCGCCGGTTCGACACCGACCCCAATATCCGCGAGGTGGACCGCTTCCCCGGCGAGCACACGCTCTCCTCGGCGGAGCCCGGGGGCTGGACGCTGGTCCATGAGCGGTGGCCCGATCTGGCCACCAGGGAACTGATGATGCGCAATATCCTCGGCGGCGAGGAGCGCGCCCGCTACGAGGCGCTGCCACCGGTCCGCAGACGGCAGTGGCTGCTCGGGCGGATCGCCGCCAAGGACGCCGTGCGCGGGGTGCTCTGGGGCGAGGGGGCGGGCGAGATCTATCCCGCCGAGATCGCCGTCGACAACGACGCCACGGGCCGCCCGCTGGCCCGGGGTGTGCACGGGCGCGCGGTCGGCGAACTGACGGTGTCGATCGCCCACTGCCGTGAGAGCGGGGTCGCGATCGCCCGGCGCGGACCGTGCGGGATCGATGTCGAGGAGATCACCGAACGGCCCAGGTCCACCGCCGAGACGGCGTGCGGACCGGCCGAACTGGCCCTTCTCGACAGCCTGGTGGCCGGATCCGCGGAGAGTGCCGCGGTGTGGTTCACCAGGTTCTGGGCGGCCAAGGAGGCCGTCGCCAAGGCACGCGGGACGGGACTGGGCGGGCGCCCGGCCGGGTTCCGTGTGGTCGCCGCGGAGCACGACCGGCTCCGTGTGGTGACCGAGGGCCGGTCGTACGAGGTGGATGTACGGGAGGTCGCCAATCCACGGGGGCTGCCCGAGCGGCGGTATGTCGTCGCCTGGACGACCGGTGACAGCACGACCGGTGACAACACGACAGGAGAGTTCTGATGAGCACTGAGGCGATCGGCTTCGCGACCGTGGAGCCGGGGGAGCGTACGCCACTGGGCGGCGACGGCGGCACCGTACTGGCCGACATCACGGGCATGCTCCGCGAGCTGCTGGCGGAGGACGGTCTCGACGACGCGGAGATCACCCGGGAGACCACCTTCCACGACGATCTCGAACTGGAGAGCATCGACCTGGTGACCCTCGCGGGGTCACTGCGCGAGCACTACGGCGACCGGGTCAACGTCGCCCTCTTCATAGCCGATCTGGAACTCGACGAGATCATCGCGCTCACCGTCGGTGAGCTGGCCGACTATGTCTCGGCGTCGCTGCGCGCCGGTACGGAGGGCTGACCCATGGCGAAGATCAGCACCGGTGAGATCACCACTCACGTCCAGCGGCTGCCCGCGGCCAACCCGCCCGCGGACGGCGGCGAGCCGGCCGTCGTCGTGTTCGTGCACGGCCTGCTCACCGACAGCCTGGCCAGCTACTACTTCACGCTCGGCCCGGACTTCGCCGCCGCCGGGTACGACGTGATCATGTACGACCTGCGCGGTCACGGCCGCAGCGACCGCCCGCCCACCGGCTACCGGCTGGAGTCCTTCGTCGCCGATCTCGTCGGGCTGCTCGACGCGCTGGACGAGCGGCGCCGGGTGCATGTGGTCGGCAACTCCTTCGGCGGTACGGTCGCCGCCGCCCTCGCCGCGTGGCACCCCGAGCGGGTCGCCACCGTCACGATGATCGAGTCCGAGCCCCCGGTCGAGGAGTGGACCCGGCACATGGCCGACGGTCTCGCCGACGCCAAGAACCAGCTCGTCCGCGAGGAGGTCATCAGCTGGATCTCGGCCAAGCACGGCGCGCACACCGCCCGGCTCTCCCGGGGCGCCGGCCGTATCCTGCGCACCACCACGCTCGCCGAGGACGTCCCGGCGGGCCGGGTCATCGGCGACGACCTCGACGCGCTCGGCTGCCCGGTGCTGGCGATCTTCGGCGACGAGTCGGGGCTCAGCGCCCAGGTGCCCAGCCTGGAGGCCAAGCTGGCGTCCTGCCGCACGGTGGTCCTCACCGAGCAGGGCCACTCCGTCCTGGTGGAGCGGACCGAGGAGACCCGGAACCTGATCCTGGAGTGGGTGGGGGAGCACACGCTGGCCGGGGCGGTGCGGTGACCCGCTTCCTGCTGGTCGTCCCGCCGCTCGTCGGACATGTCAACCCGCTGGTCGGGGTCGCGGCCGAACTGGCCCGCCGGGGCCACCAGGTGGCGTGGGCCGGCCATGCCGACCAGATCCGCCGGCTGGCGGGCGCGGATGTCACGGTGTACGACTGCGTGGTGCCCGGCGGCGGACTGAGCAGACCACCCGGGCTCACCGGTCCCGCCGCGTTCCGCTTCCTGTGGGCGGAGTTCTTCGTGCCGCTCGCCGACGCGATGGCGCCCGGTGTCGACGCCGCGATCGACGCGTTCCGCCCGGACCTCGTCCTCACCGACCAGCACGCCGTGGCGGGCGCGCTGGTCGCCGAACGCCGGGGCGTCGTCCATGTCACCTCCGCCACCACCTCGGCCGAACTCGTCGACCCGCTGGCCGGGATGCCCAAGGTCGGCGCCTGGCAGAGCGAACTGCTGGGCGCTCTGCGCGGGCGGATCGGTGATCCCGCGCGCATGGGCGACCCCCGCTTCTCGCCGTACGGGGTCATCGCGTTCACCGGGCGCGAACTGCTCGGTGACACGCCGCCGCCGAACGAGCGGACGTATCTGGTCGGTCCGGCCATCGCCCCGCGCGCGGACCGCTCGGACTTTCCCTGGGACGAGCTGGACCCGGCACGCGCCACGGTGCTCGTCTCGCTCGGTACGGCCAACGCGGACGCGGGCGGCCGGTTCCTCGCGGAGGCGGTCACCGCGCTCGACCGGCTCCGCGACCGGGTGCAGGGTGTCGTGGTCGATCCCGGCCATACGCTCACCGAGGTGCCGCCCGGCGTACTGGTCCGCGCGCACGTGCCCCAACTCGACCTGCTGGCACGGGTGGACGCCGTCGTCTGCCACGGCGGCCACAACACCGTGTGCGAATCGCTCTGGCACGGGCTGCCGCTGGTGCTTGCACCGATCCGGGACGACCAGCCCATCGTCGCCGGACAGGTCGTCGACGCGGGCGCGGGGGTACGGGTCCGCTTCGGCCGGGTGGACGCCGCCCGGCTGGGCGCGGCCATCGAGACCGTACTGGACCCGGACAGCGGTCACCGGGCCGCCGCAGAGGCCATCGGCCGCTCCCTGCGCGCGGCCGGCGGCCAGTCGGCCGCGGCCGGACATCTGGAGCGGATCGCGGCGGCTCCGCCCTCCCCGGCGGTGTCCGCCACCGTCCCCGCCCCGGCCACCGCCGCCGTGTCCGTATCTCCCTGACCGATCGCCCTGACCGCAGGCCCGCCCCCCCCGGCCCGCCACACCGAACATCTGCCCGCGACCCCGGGATCCTCCCTATGACAACCGCTCCCCCACCCACCGCGGTACCCCCCACGGCCCCAGGGCCCCCGGCCGAGGCGCCGTCCGACGCGCCGTCCGACGCGCCTCCCGCGACCGCCCCGCTCCGGGTGCTGCTCCGCTACGCCCGCCCGCACCGGCTGGTGCTCACCGCGACCCTGCTGCTGGTCCTGGCGGCCAGCGCGGCCGGACTGGTGCAGCCGCTCGTGGCCCAGCACGTCCTGGACGGACTGAGCGAGGGGCGCGGGGTGTTGGGCCCCGTCCTCCTGCTCGCCGCGCTCGTCGTCCTCGGCGCCGGGCTCACCGGGCTCCAGTCCTGGTGGCAGCAGCGGACCTCGGAACGGGTGGTCCGGCAGATCCGCCGTGACCTGGTGTTCCGGCTGATCCGGCTGCGTGTGCCCGAACTCGACCGCCGCCCGCCCGGCGATCTCATCTCCCGGGTCACCTCCGACAGCGCCCTGGTGCAGAACGCCGCCACGGAGGGGCTGGTGATGGTCGCCAACGGTGTGCTCAGCATCCTCGGCGCGGTGGTCCTGATGGGCGTGGTCCATCTCGGACTGCTCGGGGTGACGGCCGGTGTCCTGCTCGCCGTCGCCCTGGTGATGGTGCTCATCCTGCCCCGTATCCGGGAGGCGGTCGCCCGCTCGCAGGAGTCGGTCGGCGCGGTGGGCGCCGCCCTGGACCGCACCCTCGGAGCCGCCAGGACCGTCAAGGCCAATGGCGCGGAGGGCCGTGAGACCGCGCTCGCCGGGGAGGCGATCGAGGGCGCCTACCGCGCGGGACTGACCGGCGCCCGCTATGTGGCGATGGTCAAGGTCCTCTCCGGTGTCTCCATCCAGGCCGCGTTTCTCGCCGTGCTCGGGGTGGGCGGGGCCCTGGTGGCCTCCGGCGATCTCGACGCGTCCGCGCTGATCGCCTTCCTCCTCTATGTCTTCTATCTGGCGAGCCCGGTCGGCTCCCTGGTGGCCGGGCTGAGCATGCTGCAACAGGGGCTCGGCGCCGTCGGCCGTATCGAGCAGGTCAAGCACATGCCGGTCGAGGACGATGTCGACACCGCCGACACCACCGGTACTGCCGGTTCCGCCGGGGCGGCGGGACCGCGCCCGTCCGGCGCGCCACCGGTGGAGTTCCGGGACGTACGGTTCTCCTACCCCGGCCGGGTACCCGCCCTGCGCGGGATCTCGTACACCGTGCCGGGCGGCACCCAGACCGCGCTGGTCGGCCTCTCCGGCGCGGGCAAGACCACGATGTTCTCGCTGCTCCAGCGCTTCCACGAACCGGCGTCGGGCCAAATCCTCATCGACGGTGTGGACATCGCCACCCTGCCCCGGGCCGAGGTGCGCCGGCGGATCGCGTATGTGGAACAGGAGTCGCCCGTGATGGCGGGCACGATCGAGGACAACCTCCGGTACGCGGCCACCGGCGCCTCGGACGGGGACATCGCCGAGGTGCTGCGGCTGACCCGGCTCGACACCCTGATCGAGCGCCTTCCCGACGGGCTGCGCACCGCGGTCGGCAACCGTGGCGTCACCCTCTCGGGCGGCGAGCGGCAGCGGCTGGCCATCGCGCGGGCCCTGCTGCGCCGGCCCGAGGTACTGCTGCTGGACGAGGCCACCGCCCAGCTCGACGCGAGCAATGAACGGGCGCTGCGGGAGGCGGTGGACCAGGCGGCCCGTCGCTGCACGGTGATCCTGATCGCGCACCGGCTGTCCACGGTCACCGAGGCGGACCAGATCGTGGTGCTGGAACACGGACTGGTGCGTGCCGCGGGAACCCACCGCGAGCTGGTGGAGGCCGATGTCCTCTACCGCGAGCTCGCCTCCTCCCAGATGCTGGTCAACGAGCCGGACGGCGGGAGCGGCGGTATCGGCGCGCTGGTCGAGACGCCGAGCTGATTCGTGCGGCGTTGATTCGTGCGGCGTTGATTCGTGCCGAGCTGATTCGTGCCGAGTTGATTCGCGCGTGCCGAATGGCGGCGCGCCGAATCGTGAGGAACGGACAGCGGAACCGGCGGAGGGACGGACATGAGTGAGGGCGTTCCGCCGAAGTGGCGGAC
>NZ_JBSGVS010000125.1:0-10640 GCF_053608565.1 Streptomyces sp. NPDC055025 | reverse complement strand
CGCCGCCGCCGTCCTGGCGGGGCTGCTGCCCCTCGCGGGAGCCGGTCCGTCCGCCGCCGCGGACGAACCGGCCCCGGTGGCCGTCGACCGTTTCGAGGGCGAGGTGCCGTTCGCGGGGCCGCCCGAGGGGGGCATCTTCACCTGGGGCGGCGACGCCGACGACCCGCCGCGGCTGAGTCTGGCGGCCCGCGCCGACGCCCCCGAGGGCGCCAAGGTCCTCGAAGGCACCTACGACATCAACGGGTACGGCGGGTTCAGCCACGACTTCGCCTTCGACGAGCCGTCGCACGACTGGTCGGCCCACCGGGGCGTCCGCTTCTGGTGGTACGGCCAGAACACCGCGCCCCTGCCGCCCGGTTCCGGCAAGCGGATCAACTTCGAGATCAAGGACGGCGGCGCCAACGGCGAGGCCTCCGAGCTGTGGACGACGTCCTTCACCGACGACTGGGAGGGCTGGCACCAGGTCGAGATACCCTTCGCCGACTTCCAGTACCGCACCGACTATCAGCCGGTCGGCGGAATCGACCAGGTCCTCGGTCTGACGGAGATGTGGGGCTACGCCGTCACCCTGCCGACGGGCGCGCCGGGCCGGTTCGCCCTGGATGCGGTGGAGCTGTACGGCAAGGCCGATCCGAGCCTGGCGGCGAGCGTCGTCACCGACGCGGCCGTCCATCCCGTGACCGAGGGCGCCGTGGCCAAGGTGCGGATCTCGGTCGCGACGACCGGCTCCGGCCCGATCGAGGAGCCCGTGACGGTCGGCTACACCGCCGGGGGCGGCACGGCGGAGGCGGGCAAGGACTACACGGCCGTCTCCGGCTCGGTCACCTTCCCGGCCGGCAGCGCCTCGGGCACCTCACGGACCGTCGAGATCCCCACGGTCAAGGACAGGGCGGCCGAGAGCGCCGAGACCGTACCGCTCGCGCTCACCGTCACCGGCGCCAAGGCCCCGGCCGAGAACCCGCAGGTCGTCATCGACGCCCACGGTCTGCCGTACCTCGACGCCACGCTGCCGGTGAAGAAGCGGGTGGCCGACCTCGTCTCCCGGCTCTCCCTCGCGGAGAAGGCCGGCCAGATGACCCAGGCCGAGCGCAACGCGCTGACGGCCCAGGGCGACATCGCCGCCTACGACCTCGGCTCGCTGCTCTCCGGCGGCGGGTCCGCACCGACGCCCAACACCCCCGAGGCCTGGGCGAAGATGATCGACGCCTTCCAGCTCAGGGCGCAGGCCACCCGCTTCCAGATCCCGCTGATCTACGGGGTGGACGCGGTGCACGGCCACAACAACGTCATCGGCGCGACGATCATGCCGCACAACATCGGTCTCGGCGCGACCCGCGACCCGGCGCTCGCGGAGCGGACCGGCGCGGTGACGGCGAACGAGGTACGGGCCACGGGCATCCCGTGGGACTTCGCGCCCTGCGTCTGTGTCGGCAGGGACGAGCGCTGGGGCCGTACGTACGAGAGCTTCGGCGAGGACCCCGCGCTGGTGATCGCCATGGACACGGTCGTCAACGGTCTTCAGGGGCCCGCGTCCGGCAGCGGTCTGGACCGCAATGACAAGGTGCTGGCGACGGCCAAGCACTTCGTCGGTGACGGCGGCACCGAGTACGGCTCCTCCACGACCGGTTCGTACACCATCGACCAGGGCGTCACCAAGGTCACCCGCGAGGAGCTGGAGACCATCCATCTCGCGCCGTTCAAGGACGCCGTGAAGCGGGGCGTGGGCACGGTCATGCCCTCCTACTCCTCGCTGGAGATCACCGACGAGAACAGGCCCGCGGTCAAGATGCACGCCGACGGCGCCATGATCAACGGTGAGCTGAAGGACCGGATGGGCTTCAAGGGCTTCGTCATCAGCGACTGGCAGGCGATCGACCAGATCCCCGGCGACTACGCGAGCGATGTCCGTACCTCCATCAACGCCGGACTCGACATGATCATGGTCCCGACGGCGTACAAGGACTTCACCCGGATCCTTCAGGCCGAGGTCACGGCCGGCCGGATCAGCCAGGCCCGGATCGATGACGCCGTGTCCCGCATCCTGGAGCAGAAGTTCAGGCTCGGCCTGTTCGAGAAGCCGTACGCCGACACCACCAACCGGTCGAAGATCGGCTCGCCCGAACACCGGGCGGTGGCCCGCGAGGCGGCGGCCATGTCGCAGGTGCTGCTGAAGAACGAGGGCGCGGTCCTGCCGCTCAAGCCGTCGCAGAAGGTGTACGTGGCCGGCTCCAACGCCGACGACCTGGGCAACCAGATGGGCGGCTGGACCATCACCTGGCAGGGGAGTTCCGGGCGCACCACCACCGGGACGACCATTCTGGAGGGCATGCGGAAGGCCGCTCCCGACGCCTCCCTCACCTACTCCGAGGACGCCACCGCCCCCACCGGGGGCCATGACGTCGGGGTGGTCGTCGTCGGCGAGAAGCCGTACGCCGAGGGCCAGGGCGATGTCGGCAACGGCCATGACCTGAATCTGTCCGAGGAGGACAGGCAGGCCGTGGACACCGTCTGCGCCGCCATGAAATGCGCCGTTCTGATCGTCTCGGGCCGTCCGCAGCTCATCGGCGACCAGCTCGGTGACATCGACGCGCTGGTGGCGTCCTGGCTGCCGGGCAGCGAGGGCGACGGTGTGGCCGATGTCCTCTACGGCAGGAAGGCCTTCACCGGTCAGCTTCCGGTGACCTGGCCCAAGTCGGTCGAGTCACTGCCGATCAATGTCGGTGACACGGTCTACGACCCGCAGTTCCCGTACGGCTGGGGGCTGACGACCCTCAAGGCGCCGCCCGGCGGCGGGCGGTTGACCCTCGCCGCCCTCGGTGTCGCGGCCCAGGTGCTGGAGAAGGCGGGGCTCGGCAGGTCCGCGCAGGGCAGGGAGCTGGTCGGCCAGGCCAGACTGCTCGTCCAGCAGAGGATCGGGGACGACATCACCCCCGCCTCGGCGAAGCCCTTCGCGGACGCGGACCATCTGCTGCTCACCGGTGATCTGACCGGTGCGGTGGACAGGCTGACGGCGGCGTACAGGGCCGCCTGATCAGCCCCGGAACCCCCATGGGTGAGGCACCCGGGCCGGCGGGCCCGGGTGCCTCACCCTTTTCCTCTCCGGCGCTCTGCTTTCGCTTTTGCTCACCCCTGCCCCATCTTGGCGCGTTTCGGGTAGCGTCAATGTATGAGGACGAGGCTGTACTCCACGCTCTCCGGGATGCTGCTCGCCGGCTCGGCCGCGGCCCTGGGAATGGCGCCCGCCGCGGAGGCCGCCACCGGCCCAGGGACCGTGGCCGAGGCTCTCAAGGACGGACCCGTCTATGTGGACCCCGGGGCCGCGAGCAGGCTCTCGACGTCCGAGGCCGAGGCGCTGGCCAAGAAGATCAAGGACGCGGACAAACCGCTGTTCGTGGCCGTCCTGCCCGATACGGCCCAGTTCCCCGCGGCCACCGTGCTGAACACGGTGCGGGCCGAGACCGGGATCACGGGCCTGTACGCCATCCGTCTCGGTGACGGCTTCGACGCGGGCGCCGACTCCGCCGTGCTCTCCCAGCAGGCGGTCCGCGATCTCACCAGCGCGGTCAAGGCGGGCGGTCCGGTGGACGCGGCGACCGAGCTGAACAACTTCGTCGACCAGGCGCTCCCGCAGATCCGCGGCCAGGCCCCGGCGTCCTGGGACACGACGGGCTCGGGCGACGCCGGCGGCTCGTCCACCGGGCTGATCGTGCTCGGCTCGGTGCTCGTGGCCGGCGGCGCGGGTGCCTACGGTGTGGCGCGGTACAACCGCCGCCGGCGGACCGACCGGGAGCGCGAGGCGCTGGACAAGCTGCGGGTCGTGGTCGACGAGGACATCACCGCGTTCGGCGAGGAGCTGGACCGGCTCGACTTCCACCCCGCCGAGGCGGGCGCCGACGACGCGACGCGCTCGGAGTACGAGCGTTCCCTCGACGCGTACGAGAAGGCGAAGTCCCTGATGGGCTCGGCCCAGCGGCCCGACGACGTACGCGGGGTGACGGAGGCGCTGGAGGACGGCCGGTTCTCACTGGCGGTGCTGGACGCGCGCAGAAAGGGCGCCCCGCTCCCCGAGCGGCGTTCGCCGTGCTTCTTCGACCCGCGCCACGGCCCCTCGACGGCCGACGCGGAGTGGGCCCCGCCCGCCGGTGTACGGCGGACCGTGCCGGTCTGCGCCGCCGACGCGGCCCGGCTGGCCGACGGCGACGACCCGATGACGCGTACGGTGCAGACGGCGAACGGCCCCCGTCCCTACTGGGAGGCCGGACCCGTGTACGGACCGTGGGCCGGCGGCTACTTCGGCGGCGGGCTGCTGCCGGGGCTGCTCGTGGGCACGATGCTCGGCTCGGTGATGGCGACGCCCGCCTACGCCGCGGACTACGGCGGCGGTGACTACTCCGGCCACGGCGGCGGCGACTACTCGGGCGCCGACTACAACCCGGACGACTTCGGCGGTGGAGGCTTCGGCGGGGGCGGGGACTTCGGCGGCGGCGGAGGGTTCGACGGCGGGGGCGGTTTCTAGGACCCGGGTCCCGGGCCCCGCCCGCGCCCGGACCGCGGGCCCCGCCCGTGCCCCCGCGCCCCCGCCGCTCCCCTCACCTCCGCCTCGCGCCTGCGCCTCGTGCCCGGTCAGGCGGCTTCGGCGGCCTTCTTGATCGCGGAGATGTCGAAGGTCAGCTTGACCTTGTCGCTGACCATCACACCGCCGGTCTCCAGCGCCGCGTTCCAGGTCAGGCCCCAGTCGGAGCGCAGGATGGTCGCGCTGCCCTCGAAGCCGACCCGCTCGTTGCCGTACACATCGGTGGCGGAGCCATGGAACTCCAGGTCGATGGTGAGCGGCCGGGTGGTGTCCTTGATGGTCAGATCGCCGGTGACCCGGTAGGTCTCGGCGTCGGTCTGCTCGGTCGACGTGGAGCGGAACGACATCTTCGGGAAGGTCTCCGCGTCGAAGAAGTCGGCGCTGCGGAGGTGGCCGTCGCGGTCGGGGATCCCGGTGTCGACGCTGGCGATGGAGACATCGATCGAGGCCGTGGAGGCCGCCGGGTTGGAGCCGTCGAGGTTCAGGGTGCCCTCGTGCTCGTTGAACGAGCCGCGGACATTGGTGACCATCGCGTGCCGCACGGTGAAGCTGATGGTGCTGTGCGCCGGGTCGATGGTGTACTCGCCGGTCAGCGCGGCCAGGGCCGGGTCGGCCACCGCGGTGGCCGGGCCGGCCGGAGCGCTGTCGTTCTTACGGCCGAAGAGGGCCATGGTTCCTCCTGAGAATGCGGTCGCTTGGTCGTTAAACCTTGAACAACCGTGACCATAGACGGGTCTCGTTCAAAATTCAACAATGTCATCCGATCGAGTTCCCCGCACCCTGGCGGACGCGCGTAGACATCGGGCACCATCTGTCTGCTACCACCTGCACCGCTGCCCCACCGACACCAACGGTTCCCAGCAGGAGGCAATCCCCCCATGAAACTTCGCTCGGTACTCACCGCGTTCGCCCTGGTCCTGGGCGCGCTCTTCGCCCCAGGGTTCGGCGTGTTCAGCTCGGCGGGCGACGCCCACGCGGCGACGAAGATCACCCACGCGACGGCGACCTCGATGTTCAGCTCACGGGGCATCACCTGGTCCTCGTCCGGTGGCTGTTCCAACCGCAACAACTCCACCTGCACCTCGTTCGACCAGCTCAACCTGACGTCGGCCCAGGGCGCGCAGACCCTGCGGAGCGCCAGCGGCTGCGCCCTGAACATCACGGGCGGTACGGAGACGGGCCACGCGAGCGGCACGTACTCGCACTGGAACGGCTACAAGCTCGACTTCGGCAAGGCCACCTGTCTCACCAACTACATCAAGAACAACTTCACCTACATCGGCCCGCGCGGTGACGGCTATCCGCAGTGGCAGTCCGGCGCCGGCAACCTCTACGCCGACGAGGGCAACCACTGGGACGTGACCTTCTACAACTGCGGCGGCTGCTGACCGTCCCACCCGTGGAACCGCTGCCCCGCTCCCCGGCCGACCGGGGAGCGGGGCAGCGCCCGTCGCGCGGCACCGCGCGCCGGACCCGTGCTAGACCGGGTCGTGCCCGCACATCTCCAGCGCGGAGGTCCCGTGTCGCCGCTGTCCCGGTCGCCGCTGTCCCGCCGTGCCCTGCTGGCCGCAACCGGGGCGGGTGTCCTCGGCCCCGTACGCGAACGGGCGCCCTCCGCCGACGAGTTCGACGAACTGCGGCTGCGCTGGACGGGCCTTCGGCTCGGTACCGGCTACGACCCCGCCGCCGAGCCCTACGCCTCCCGGCTCGCCGGCACCGCCGGACTGGCCGCGGACTTCCGGCGGTCGATGGCCCCGGCCGCCACCCGTCTCTGGCCCGGGATCCCCTTCGACCCGCCGGCCGGGATCACCCGGAGCTACAGCAGGCTCTGGACCATGACCCAGGCGTACGCCCGGACCGGCACCGCGCTCACCGGCGACCCGGCGCTCCTCGCCGATGTCGTACGCGGTCTCACCCATCTCGCCGCCACCGTCTACCGCCCCTCGGTCACCCCCTACGGCAACTGGTGGGAGTGGCGGATCGGCAGCCCCCGGCTGCTGATGGACATCACCGCCGTCCTGTACGCCCGGCTCACCGGGGAACTGCGCGCGGCGGCCTGCGCGGCCGTGGACCACTTCGTCCCGGACGCGCTCCTCGGCCCGTACGCGGGCGTCAGCACCGGCGCCAACCGGGTCGACCTCTGCCGCTCCGTCGCCCTGCGCGGGGTCCTCGGCCGGACCCCCGCCAAGATCGCCCTCGCCCGTGACGCGCTCTCACCCGTCTTCCCCCATGTCACCGAGGGGGACGGCCTCTACGCCGACGGCTCGTTCGTCCAGCACACCTGGGTCGCCTACTCCGGTACGTACGGACAGGTCCTGCTGGACGGTCTGGGCCGGCTCCTCTCCCTGCTCGCCGGGTCCTCCTGGGCCGTCACCGACCCCGCCCGGCGGACCGTACTCGACAGCGTGGAGCACGCCTACGCGCCGCTGATCTACAACGGTCTGATGATGGACTGCGTCAACGGACGTGCCATCAGCCGCGGTCACCTCAAGGGCGACGAGCGGGGTGTGCTGCACGGCGACCACTTCCACGGGCAGGGGATCGCCGCGGCCGTCGCGCTGCTCGCGGGCGGGGCGCCGCCGGCCGCCCGCGAGCGGTGGACCGGGCTGGTCAAGGGCTGGATCGAGCGGGACACCGTGTCCCCGCTCCTGACCGCGCCGCGGTTCGACGTCGACGATCTCGCCCGGCTGCACGCGCTCGCCGCCTCGGACGTACCCGCGGTTCCCGAGCCGGTCGGCCACCGGCTCTTCCCCTCGATGGACCGGGCCGTGCACCGGGGACCCGGCTGGGCCGCCGCGCTCTCGATGGCCTCCGAGCGGATCGCGCACTACGAGTGCGGCAACGGCGAGAACCCGCGCGGCTGGCACACCGGCGCGGGAATGCTCTCCTGGTGGTGCGCCGACCGGGGCAACGACCAGTACACCGACTGGTTCTGGCCCACCGTCGACCCGTACCGGCTGCCCGGTACCACCGTGTCCACCAGGCGCCTCGCGGACCGGGAGGGCGGCGAGTGGGGCGCGCCCCGGCCCGCCGTACGGTGGGTGGGCGGCACGACCGACGGGACGTTCGCCGCCGTCGGACAGCATCTCAAGGGCCTCGGCTCCACCCTCGAAGCCCGTAAGTCCTGGTTCTTCCTCACCGACGCCGTCGTCTGTCTGGGCGCCGGGATCACCTGTACGGACGGGGTGCCGGTCGAGACGGTCGTCGACAACCGCAACCTGGGGGAGCGGGGCGCCCGCGCCTTCACGCTCGACGACTGCGCCCGCCCCCGCTGGGCCCATCTCGACGGGCACGGCGGCTGGCTCTTCCCCGGCGGCGCCCGGCTCGGGACCCTCGCCGAGGAGCGCACCGGCGCGTGGAGCGACATCAACACCACCAGTTCCCCCGAACGGCGTACACGCCGCTACCGGACCCTCTGGCTCGACCACGGCATCGATCCGATGTGCGCGGACTATGCCTATGTGCTGATGCCCGGTGTCTCCCGGCGGGCCCTGGCGGCCCGCGCCGCGGACCGCCACTGGCTGGAGATCCTCGCCAACACGGACGGCTGCCAGGCGGTCGCGATCCACCCGCTCGGCTGCACCGCCGTCAATTTCTGGCGGCCCGGTACGGCGGGGCCGCTCACCGCGACCGCGCCCGCGAGCGTTCTCGCCGTGGTCCGCGGCCGTACGGCGACGCTCCGTGTCGCCGAACCCCCGCGTTCAGGACGGCCGCTGGAGGTCCACTGGGACCGGAGGGTACGGCGCGTCACGGCCCACGACCCTTCGGTCGAGGTGCTTTCGGCGGGGCGTACGCTACGGCTGAGGATCACCCCGGGGACGGCCGGTGCCACCCATCGCTGTGAGATGTCGTTCATCTGACATCTAGGGGAATCCCACAAGAGCCGGGGGTACGTTGCTGTCCGGGGACCCCGCATCCGGCCGGGTTCTGTCCAGGCCCACCAGGAATACCGCCAGGAGACTGTGTGGAGTCTACGGCGTGTTTTCCCCGGTGCTCTTCGTAGGGTTGGCACATGACCGTAGTGGACGAGACGCCGAGCGAGCCCACCGATGCCCGGGGGCGTGTGGCCGAACTGCACGCCCTGCGCGAGGCGGCCCGCCGAGGGCCCAGCGACCGGGCGACCGAGGCCCAGAAGGCCAAGGGCAAGCTGACCGCGCGCGAGCGCATCGAGCTGCTGCTCGACGAGGGATCGTTCAAGGAGGTCGAGCAGCTCCGCAGGCACCGCGCCACCGGCTTCGGCCTGGAGGCCAAGAGGCCGTACACGGACGGTGTCATCACCGGCTGGGGCACGGTGGAGGGCCGTACGGTCTTCGTCTACGCGCATGACTTCCGTATCTTCGGCGGCGCCCTCGGCGAGGCCCACGCCACCAAGATCCACAAGATCATGGACATGGCCATCTCGGCCGGTGCCCCGCTGGTCTCGCTCAACGACGGCGCGGGTGCCCGGATCCAGGAGGGCGTCTCCGCGCTCGCCGGTTACGGCGGCATCTTCCAGCGCAACACCCGTGCCTCCGGCGTCATTCCGCAGATCAGCGTGATGCTCGGCCCCTGCGCGGGCGGCGCCGCCTACAGCCCCGCCCTCACGGACTTCGTCTTCATGGTCCGCGAGACCTCGCAGATGTTCATCACCGGTCCTGACGTCGTCAAGGCGGTCACCGGCGAGGAGATCACCCAGAACGGCCTCGGCGGCGCCGATGTGCACGCGGAGACCTCGGGCGTCGCGCACTTCGCGTACGACGACGAGGAGACCTGCATCGCCGAGGTGCGCTATCTGCTGTCGATGCTGCCGCAGAACAACCGCGAGAACCCGCCCACGGTCGCCTCCCAGGACCCGGTGGACCGCCGCTCCGACGTACTGCTCGATCTGGTGCCCGCGGACGGCAACCGCCCGTACGACATGCACAAGGTGATCGAGGAACTGGTTGACGAGGGCGACTTCCTTGAGGTCCACGAGCGCTGGGCGCGGAACATCATCTGCGCCCTGGCCCGGCTGGACGGCCAGGTCATCGGCATCGTCGCCAACCAGCCGCAGTCCCTCGCCGGCGTGCTGGACATCGAGGCGTCCGAGAAAGCTGCGCGCTTCGTCCAGATGTGCGACGCTTTCAATGTCCCGATCGTGACGCTGCTGGACGTGCCCGGCTTCCTGCCGGGGGTCGACCAGGAGCACGGCGGGATCATCCGGCACGGTGCCAAACTCCTGTACGCCTACTGCAACGCCACCGTGCCACGGATCTCCCTGATCCTGCGCAAGGCGTACGGAGGCGCCTACATCGTGATGGACTCCCAGTCCATCGGAGCCGACCTCACGTACGCCTGGCCCACGAACGAGATCGCGGTGATGGGCGCCGAGGGTGCCGCCAATGTCATCTTCCGCAAGCAGATCGCGGAAGCCGCGGACTCGGAGGCCATGCGCGCTCGGATGGTCAAGGAGTACAAGGCCGAGCTGATGCATCCCTACTACGCGGCGGAGCGCGGACTGGTCGATGACGTCATCGACCCCGTCGAGACCCGTGAGGTGCTCGCGAGTGCGCTCGCGATGCTCCGCACCAAGCACGCGGACCTGCCGTCCCGTAAGCACGGCAACCCCCCGCAGTGACCCTGCGTCCCGCGCCCTCCCGCCGAGAAGACGGAGATACGACTCCATGAGCGAATCCACGAACGAATCCCTGCTGCGCGTCGAGAAGGGGCAGGCCGGCCCCGAGGAGCTGGCCGCCATCACCGCCGTCCTGATGGCCCGCGCCGCGGCCCGCCAGGACGCCCCGGCCCACCACGGCAGCTCCACGGCCGGCTGGCGCCGCCTTGAGCGCACCCCCGGCTTCCGTGCCCCGCACAGCTGGCAGGGCTGATTCCCAGGACTCACTCCGCCTGTACGAAGGCCCCCGCACTCCTTGTGAGTGCGGGGGCCTTCGTCTGTGCGTCTGTCGCTTGCGCGGCTTGTGCGGCTGTGTGCCGGGCGCGACCGTGACCGCGGGTGTTGCGGGCACGGTAGCGCGCAAAAAACGGCGTCGTGCCCAGAGGGCGGGTTTGACGAGGGTGTTTAGTGCGCGTTTGGCGTAGGGGGGGTTGG
>NZ_JBSGVS010000124.1:0-11192 GCF_053608565.1 Streptomyces sp. NPDC055025 | reverse complement strand
GGGCGGGGGAGCGGCGTACCGACGATCCACGGCGGCGCCGCATCGAGCGACCCGGTACGACGGCGCGCGAGCGACGACGCGTCAGCCACGAGGAGGCGGCCATGAGTACCCCCATGTCGAGCGAGTTCGGACTCGCTTCCCTGCCCGCTCACTTCCACGGGTTCGCGCTGATGCACATCGCGATGCGCCGTGACGCCAGACGACTGCTCGCCGCCGCGCCCCGGCTCACCCAGGCCGGTCTCGGCGCGGCCGGTCTGTGGTGGCAGCAGCTGCGCGACATCATCGACTGGCACCACCGCAGCGAGGACAACGTCCTGTGGCCCGGACTGCTGCGCAGGGCACCGGAGTTCTCCGCCGAGGCCCGTCAGCTCGGTGACGACCATGTGGTGCTCGACCGGGCCATGGAGGCGGTCACGGCCGCGCTGCGGCCGGGCGGCGACCTGCCGGCCCTCGGTCTGGCGGCCACCCGCTTCGACTCCGTCCTGCGCGATCATCTGCGGGACGAGGAGGCGGTGTCCTTCCCCGTCTTCGCCCGGCTCGCGCCGGACGAGTATCTGGCGGTCGAACGCAAGGTGATCGCCAGCGCCCCGTTCAAGGTCATGACGCAGCTCCAGCCCTGGATGTTCGACGGCGCGGACAAGCGGTCGGTGGCACAGGTCGCCGCCACGATTCCGCCCCCCGTGCGGCTGATCGGCAGTACGGTGCTGCGCAGGCGGTACGAGAGGACCCTCGCCGGAGTGACCCGGCCCTTCTGAACGCCGCCCCGGCCGGTAGCCGCCTTCGGCGTACCGCGCCCGTTCGCCTGTCACCAACCGGATGAGGAAGCCCGATGGAGACCCTTCCCGCAGCCGCCGGCCCCGTGCTCACCGCCGCCACCATCGGTACCGGGCTGATGGCGGGGCTGTACCTCACCTTCGACGTGGGGGTCATGCCCGCCCTCGCACGCCGTGACGACCAGTCGTATGTGACCGTCATGCGGCAGATCAACGGAGTCCTCGACAACAGCGCGCTGTTCGGCCTGCTGTTCGTGGGGGTCTTCCTCGCCACGGGCGTCGCGGCGGCCCTCCAGCGCCGTCTGGGACGTCCGGACGCCGCGCGCTGGACCCGGACCGCCTTTGTGCTCTACGGCGTCTCCATCGCCGTCACGATGTGCGTCAACATCCCGCTCAACAGGATGCTGGCCCGCGCCGGTGCCCCGTCGGGGAGCCCCGACTTCGGCGCGCTGCGCGGCCGGTTCGAGCGGCCGTGGACCTCGGCCAACATCGCGCGCACGGTGGCCTGCACGGCGGCGCTCGCCGCTCTCGGCCGCGCGCTGGTCCTGCACAAGAGGGCGGCGACCGCACAGTCCTGATCCCGCCCCCGCCCCCGCTCTCTTCCCCGGCCCCGGCCCCGCCGCTGCCCGCGTCCACTTCCCTGCCCGCGCCCCCGACCCCGAACCGCTCCGGGCCCTCCGGTCCGCCCCGAACTGCGCCCGTCCTCCCATTCGTTCCCCCGCGGGGAGGGCGGGCGCACCCACCTCGATCCCCCGCCCCGCCTGAGACGGATCCGTTGAAACCGGTGACCATTCATACGGGGTCGTCTAAGGTGATATGTCATGGACACACTTACAGGTCTGCTCGAAGGTCCGAAGGCCCGCGGCGCGTTCCTGCTGAAGTCGGTCTTCAATCCTCCGTGGTCCCTCCGGGTCGAGGACCGGGCACCGATCTCCGTGGTCACCATGGTGCGCGGAGACGCCTGGGTACTCCCCGACAAGGGACATCCCGTACAGCTGCGCCCCGGTGATGTCGCCGTGGTACGCGGCCCCGACGCGTACACCATCTCCGACCGGCCGGAGACCGACGTACAGATCGTCGTAGGGCCCGAGCAGCGCTGCAACACCACCGAGGGCGAGGACGTCACCGAGACGATGGCGCTGGGCGTACGCACCTGGGGCGACGACAGCAGGGCCGGCGCCTCCGTGATGCTCAGCGGCACCTACCAGGCGCCCAGCGAGATCGGCCGGCGGCTGCTCGCGGCCCTGCCGGTGCTGCTGGTGCGGCCCGCCGAGGCGGGCGACAACCCGCTCGTCCAGATCCTCGCCGCGGAGATCAGCAAGGACGAGATCGGCCAGGAGCTGGTCCTCGACCGGCTGCTGGACCTGCTGCTGGTGAGCGTACTGCGCACCTGGCTCGCGGTACCCGAGTCGGGCGCCCCCGCCTGGTACCGCGCCCAGAGCGACCCGGTGGTCGGCCCCGCGCTGCGACTGCTCCACGAACAGCCTGGCAAGGCCTGGACGGTGGCCTCGCTCGCGGACACGGTGGGAGTCTCCCGCGCCGGACTCGCCCGTCACTTCACCACACTCGTCGGCGAGCCGCCGATGGCGTATCTGACGGGCTGGCGGCTCACCCTCGCCGCGGACCTGCTGCGCGAGCCGGACGCGACGGTGGCCACGGTGGCCCGACGGGTCGGCTACAGCGGGGCGTTCGCGCTGAGCGCGGCGTTCAAGCGGGTACGGGGGGTGAGCCCGCAGGAGTTCCGCAAGGGGGGCCAGGGCGAGCCGCTCCAGCGCCTGAGCGCGCCGACACAGACGGTGGTACTGGACAGGTAGTTGAGACCCGGCCGTGCGGGGCTCCTTCTTCTTTAGGGCTCGGTTCGCCTCCGGGCGCTCTGTGCCCCTGTCGACGGTCGGCCGTGCTCGGCCGCTCGTTCCTCACGGCCTGCGCGCGCTCTCCCTTTCGACAGCGGCGCGCCCTTCGGCTCACTCGCCGGCGGCCCCGCAGGGCCTGGGCGTTTACGCGTTCACCGGGCGGTCCAGGGCACCCGGGATCCGGGCGGGTTCCGTCGGCGGGAGGCCGCTCGCTACCGTCGTCACCGACGTCAGCAGCAGGCCCTCCCGGACCAGCCAGCGGCCGTCGAAGCGGGCAGGGGCCCCCGGTGGGGGCTCCGCCGGGTGCAGGCGGGCCGTGAACGTGCCCTCCGGGCTGATCCGTACCGTCGCGTCCGCGAAGCCCAGCCAGCGCTCCACGGACGGGTACCACGCCTTGTAGACGGCCTCCTTGGCCGAGAACAGCAGCCGGTCCCAGCACAGCCCTGGGCGCTCGTCCGCCAGCCGCTCCAGGGCCGCTCGCTCACCGGCCGAGGCGACCAGCCCCAGCACACCCCGCGGCAGCGGCTCCGCGGGCTCCGCGTCGATGCCGAGCGCGGTGACCTCGGCCGCCCTGGCCACCACGGCCGCCCGGTAGCCGTCGCAGTGGGTGATGCTGCCCACCACCCCCGCGGGCCACCGGGGGGCGCCTCCGGCGCCCGGCAGCAGCGGGGCCGGCGCCAGGCCCAGTTCGGCCAGGGAGCGCCGCGCGCAGGCGCGCGCGGTGGCGAACTGCGCCCGTCTGCGCGCCCGGCGCCCCGCCATCAGCGCGGCTTCCTCCGGGAACAGCGGAGCGGGCGCCAGATCGTCGAACGCTTCCGACGACCTGACGCCCGGGGGCAGGATCTCCTCGATCACGGCGGGGGCTACGCGCGCGGACGGGCGACGAGCCCCGCGACGGCCCGTACGATCTCGTCCGGCCGCTCCAGCGGGAGCATATGACCGGCGCCGGGGAGCTGCTCGAACCGGGCGTCCGGCAGCGCCTTGGCCACCGCGCTGCCCAGCTCCGGCTTGATGACCTTGTCGTTCTCGCCCGCGAGCACCACGGCCGGTACCTCCACCACCGCCAGTCCCGCGCGCAGATCCATCCCGCGCGACGAGGCGAAGCAGTCGGCGCGCACCTGCGGCGAGGCCGCCGCGAACATCTGCCGGTTGACTTCCAGAAGGTACGGGTCGACGCCCTTGCCCATCGTCTGCGCCAGCAGCCGCCGGCCGAGCGCGGGACGGCGCAGCGCCCGCGAGAACAGCGCGCTGCCCATCATGCGCACCTCGCTGTCGGGTGTCTCCTGGTCGTGCGCGGCCGTGCCCAGCAGCACCAGACCGCGCAGCCGGCGCGCGGCGGCCGGATCCGACGTGACATACGACATCGCGGCGAAACCGCCGCCCGAGTGCCCGACCAGCACCGCGTCCCGCGAGCCGGTCTCGCCCAGCACCGCGGCCAGGTCCGCGCCGAACCGCCGGATGGCGATGGGCTCCTTGCCCAGGCTCGACGCGCCGTGCCCGCGCTGGTCGTACAGCACCACCCGGTACCCGGCCCGGATCAGCCGGTCCGTGACGGTGCCCCAGACCCGGCGGCCCGCGGCCCAGCCGTGCGCGAGGACGACCGTCGTACCGCTGCCGGCACCGGCCTCCAGCGGGGCGAGGACGGTGACCGCGAGCGTGGCGCCGTCGTCGGTGCGTACGGCGGTCTCGTCGGTGCGGGCGCCCGCGTCGGCCGCCGTGGTGACGCCGCTCATCGCGCGCCTCCGGCCGGTACCGCGCTGAGCTGCTCGCCCAGCGACACGAAGGCCGCCTGCGCCGCCTTCGAGTGCTCGGCGCCGATGTCGGCGACCTTGGCGAGCAGCTTCAGCTTGCCGTGCGGACGCCCCCGGAAGTGCATGGTGATACGGGTGCGGCGGCCCTCGTCCAGCGGCTCCAGAATGAAGTCGGCCGGACCGCGGAAGACCCCGTCGACATACTCGACGGTCATCCTGCGGCCCGGGACGACGGACTCCGTACGGGCGGTGAAGCGCAGCTTGGGGCCCCCGTTGCCGACACCCTTCGTATGGACGGTCACCGCGACCAGACCGCCCACCGCGTCGGGTGCGCCGGAGACCGTCTCGAAGGTGTTGGCCGGGACCCACCAGCGGGCGGCACCTCGGAACTCGGCGACGAGCGCGTCCCAGACGACGTCCGCGGGGGCGTCGACCACCGCCTCGTCGATGATGTCGTAGCCGTTCATGCCAGTCTCCCTGTGTGGGACGGCGGATGGGATCGAAGGAGCGGGGCCCCTGGTACAGGCGGGCCCCGCTTCCATGCCCGGCGCGCCGGTCCGGGCGGACCGGCACACCGGATCAGGCGAAGAAGCCCTGACCGGGGGTGAGGATGCCCGCCGGGTCGTAACGGCGCTTCGCGTTGCACAGGTCGTCGTAGCGGTTGCCGAAGTGCTTCTTCCAGTCCGCGGGGGTCATCCGCGGGATGGCGCCCACCAGGTAGCGCTTGGCGCCCAGCGCCACGGCCTTGTCGTACAGCCGGCGGTTCTGCTCCAGCATCCCCTGGATGCCCGGCTCACCGGGGTGGGGGAAGCGCAGCAGGTCGAAGAGGTAGCCGATCGAGTCGTTCGGCTGCACCGCCATCGGACGCTTGAGCTTCGACGTACGGTACGGGTACGTCAGCACGAAGCCGACACCCAGATCGTTCGCGGTCAGGTCGGCCTCGGCGATCTGGAGGAACTGCTTCACCTTGGAGGCCGGGAGGAACAGGCTCAGCCAGGGCTTGGGCTGGTCCCAGTAGCCACCCTCCTT
Source organism: Streptomyces sp. NPDC055025 (assembly GCF_053608565.1). Taxonomy (NCBI): domain Bacteria; kingdom Bacillati; phylum Actinomycetota; class Actinomycetes; order Kitasatosporales; family Streptomycetaceae; genus Streptomyces; species Streptomyces sp. NPDC055025. Next base: position 5,786 of record NZ_JBSGVS010000124.1, on the reverse strand, counting down.
GTAACCCTCGACATACGCGTCGAAGCGGAAGATGTAGTCACGGAACGACATGTCGTCGACGGTGGCCTCGGAACGGACGTCCCGCAGTCCGGCGATCAGCGGGTCCCGGGCCGGGGCGGTGCCGGTGTAGGTGGCACCCAGCTCCATCCGGTAACGCCAGCCCGAGTCGTCGGGCTTGCGCGCGAGTTCGCCGGCCTGGACCTCGAACTTGCCCGCCGCCATGACCTTCTCGGCGTCGGCGAGATAGGTCGCCACGTCGTTGTAGACGAGGTTGAAGACGACGATCCGCTCCTTGGCGGGGACGATCTTCACCGTGAGGCGGACGATGATGCCCACCTGGCCGCCGCCCGCCAGCGCCGCGTTGAACAGGTCGGGGCGGACACTGGCGGAGGCCGTCAGCAGCTGCCCGGCGCCCGTGACGATGTCGATCGACTCGATGGTGTCGACCGCCAGGCCGTACTTGCCGACCGTGCCGCCGATACCGCCGACACTGACCGTGCCGCCGATCGACAGGTGCATGTAGTCGGGCATGGCCGGGGGCATCTTGCCCTTGACCGCGGCGGCGTCGGTGAGCTGGGCCCAGGTGACACCCGCCTCGACCACGGCGCTGTTCGTACCGACGCTGATGACCTTCCCCAGACCGCGGGAGTCGATCGAGATACCGCCCGGGACCGCCGCCTGGCCGTAGTTGGAGTGCGACTCGAGGTCGTCACCGGTGCCGCTGCGCCCGTTCGCGGCGATCTTCAGACCGTTGGTCCGCGCGAAGTTGACCATCTTGACGATGTCGTTGATCGAGCCGGGCACCAGCGCGGCCCACGGGGTGATGTTCGAGACCAGGTTGCCGAAGTCCTTGCCGAACTGCACAAGGTCGGCCGCCGAGGTCTTGAGTGTGCCGTCCAGCGTCGGTACGGGCGTCACCTGACCCCCGCCGCCGCCGTGACCGCCACGGCCCTGGCCCGCCTCAGCGGCGGTGGCCCAGGTCTGCGTGGCCACGTTCCAGCCCACGACGGTCGCGGCGGTGGCGGCCATTCCGCCCAGGACTCTGCGCCGAGAAGGGGTGTTACTGCTCATCTGGTCCGTTCTCCCGTTCGTCATACGTGGTTGACCGCCGGCCGGCCGGCGCCCACAGTGGTGGCGAGCTGGTACTCGCCCAGGTCGAAGTGCTTGGTGCCGTTACGGAACCGCCAGGTGTACGTGGGCCAGATCGACGGGTTGCGCCCAGCGCTGTCCAGGTACCAGCTCTTGCAGCCGCCGGCGCTCCAGACCGCCCGTGCCTGACGCTTGTCGAGCGTGGCGTTGTACGCCTGCTGCGCCTCGGGACGCACCTCGACACTGGACAGGCCGCGCTTGTCCATCTGCTTGAGCGCGGCCATGACGTAGGCGATCTGGGACTCGATCATCACGGTCTGCGACGAGTGCCCCAGTGTGGTGTTGGGGCCGAGCATCATGAAGAGATTGGGGAACCCGGCGATGGTCGTGCCGCGGTGCGCGGACATCCCCTCGCTCCAGGCCTCCCGGAGCTGGACCCCGCCCTTGCCCCAGATCCGCCGTGCGACCGGACGGTCCGTGGCGAGGAAGCCGGTGCCCATGATGATGGTGTCGACCTCGCGCTCCCGGCCGTCCTTGGTGACGATGGACTTGGCCCGGACATGGTCGATGGAGTCGCTGACGATGTCCACGTTCGGCTGCTGGATCGCCGGGTACCAGGTGTTCGAGAACAGCAGCCGCTTGCACGCCACCACGTAGTCGGGCGTGAGCCGCTCCCGCAGCGCCGGGTCCTGGACGCTCTTCTTGAGATGGTCGGAGGCCATCTTCTGGACCTTCTCGGCGACCTTGGGCCGGGCGAAGGCGAAGGCGAGGACCTCACGGCCCCACATGTTGAAGTTGCGCCGGAAGCGCTGGTAGCCGGGGAAGCTGCGCAGCATCTTCGAGTGGAACGCGCTGTTGACCTTGTCGTTCTTGGGGCCCACCCACGGAGGCGTGCGCTGGTAGAGGTCGAGCTGCCCGACCTCGGGCTGGATCTTCGGCACGAACTGGATGGCCGAGGCGCCCGTACCGATCACGGCGACGCGCCTGCCGGTCAGATCGTGGTCGTGGTCCCAGCGGGCCGAGTGGAAGACCTTCCCCTCGAAGTCCGCCAGCCCCGGCAGCTCGGGGACGGCCGGCTCACTGAGATAGCCGGCGCCCGCGACCAGGACCTGCGCGGTGTACTCGCCACCGGAGGTCTCGATGTGCCAGCACCGGGTGCTCTCGTCCCAGCGGGCCGCGATCAGCTCGTGGTTGAAGCGGATGTGCGGGCGTACCCCGAAGCGGTCGGCGCAGTCCCGCAGATATCCGAACACCTCGTCGCGCTTGGCGAAGGTGCTCTTCCACTCCGGGTTGCGGGCGAAGGAGAAGGAGTAGAGATGGGCCTGGACGTCACAGGCGCACCCCGGGTACGTGTTGTCACGCCAGGTGCCGCCCACCTCGCCGGCCCGTTCGAAGACCAGGAAGTCGTCGATCCCCTGCTGGAGCAGCCGGATGGCCGTCCCCAGACCGGAGAAGCCGGTGCCGATGACCGCGACCCGCAGATGACGGGTGGGGCCCCGGCCGGCCGACCCCTCCGTCCCGTTGCTCACACCGCCCCCGTGGGCGGGTTCGAGAATGCTCGTCACGGTGGCCTCCTCAGCCCCTGCGCTCGATGGTGACGCGGAAGTTGTTGAAGAACTTGTCCTCAAGGGTGTAAGCGAAGATGTCGAGGTAGCGCTCGAAGCGGGCCACGACCTCCTCACCCTCCAGGGCGACAGCGGTCTCACGGTCCGCGGCCAGCCGCTTCAGCCAGGCGCGGCACGCCATGGCGAAGGACTCCCGCTCGTTGGCGATCTCCACGATGTGGAAGACGCCCTCCGCGGCGGCCGTCAGCTCGTGGAGATGCGGGATGTGCATCCCCTCGAACTCGGAGCGCTGGAGGAACTTCAGATCGGCGAGCAGCTCACGGTTCATGGGCTGCGCCTCGGCCGTCATCGTGTGCAGGACGAACTTCGCACCCGGGTTCAGGGCCTTGGCGACCTGGTTGAAGAAGAAGCGGTAGCGCTTGGTGCGCTCGCGCGGCGGCAGGTTGGAGGAGACGAAGTGCTCCAGCGCGTTGATGCAGAACGCCGCGTCGTACTTGTCGTCCGTCTGGTGGTCCGCCCAGCTCTCCACCCGCGTGGTGATGCGCGGGTTGTCCAGGCCGGCGATGAACGCCTCCTGCGTGCGGCTCAGCGTCAGACCGACGGCCTGCTCCACCCCGTGGACGGTGGTGAGGCGGTTGAGCATGGTGCCCCAGCCGCAGCCGATGTCCAGGACCCGGCGGGTGCCCGCGGCCTCGGCCAGCTCGGCGAAGGCGTCGAGCTTGCGCTCCTGCGCCTCGTCCAGTGTCGTGACGAGGTCCTCGCCCTGCTCCCAGTAGCCGCCGGAGTACATCATGGTCGGACCCAGCAGGAGCCGGTAGAAATCGTTGCTCACCTCGTAGTGGTGCCTTACCGCGTCGACCTCGGGGTCCACGGATCTGGGGGCGACCGTTGTCATGCTCGACCTCTTTCCTGTGTCGCTGCGCCGCTCGTTCCGACCGTTGATTCGGCCCCGAGCAAACCGTGTCGCTCGCAACAGATGTGCAAGACGCCCATGCTTCGGCGGTGTTGCGCCCGGGTTGCGCGGCCCGCGCTTCCATGCCTCTCGAAACCGGATGCACCGCGAGAGAGGACCGAAGCTCATGACGCTGCCCACCATCGAAGAACTGGCGAGCCAGCTCGAGGCCGTGTCGGGCGCCCAGGAGGTCAGCCCCGATGCACCGCTCCAGCACATCGCCGACGTGGACTCGCTGGACCTGATGGAGTGGCTGTACGGGTTCCAGAACCAGTACCCGGACATCCCCGCCGACGAGTCGCTCTTCGCCGACCTCGACGACACCACCACGCTGCGCCATGTGTACGAGCGGATCCTCGCGCTCGTCCCGCAGCCGGCGCAGGCGTAGCGAGCGCGCCTGTGAACGGCTTCGACATCACCGGGTGGGGCATGGCCGTACCCGAGCGCAAGGTCACCAGCGTGGAGTTGGCGGAGCGTTTCGGCGTCGACGAGAACTGGATCGTCAGCCGCTGCGGTATCCGGGAACGCCGGGCCGTCGGACCGGGCCAGACGACCGCCTCACTGGCTGTCGAGGCCGGCCGTCGCGCGCTGGAGAAGGCGGGCCTGACCGGTGGCGACATCGCACATCTGATCGTCGCCACCGCCACGCCCGAGCAGCCTTCCCCGGCGACGTCCGCCTTCGTCCACCACGATCTGGGGATCGCGGGCGGGGCGCACGACGTCAACTCCGAGTGCGCGGGCTTCATCTACGCGCTGGTATCGGCGATGGCGCTGATCGCCATCGACCCCCGGCCGATCCTGCTGATCGGCTCCGACACGCACACCCTGACGGCCAACCCCGCGGACCGTGATCTGTCCATCCTCGTCGGCGACGGTGCCGGCGCGGTGGTGCTCCAGCCGGGGCCCGAGAACCGGGTCAAGGCATGGAACCTCGGCGCGGACGGCTCCTGCGCCGGCAGTCTCAAGGTGCTGGCGGGCGGCAGCAGGATGCCGACCACCGAGGAGACGGTCCGCCAGGGTCTGCACTACGCGCAGATCAACGGCAACGAGATCTACCTCAACGCCGTGCGCTACACGGTCCGTACGGTCCGGGAGACGCTGGAGAGCGCCAAGGTCGACGCGGCCGACGTCGACCATGTCATCCCGCACCAGGCCAACATCCGGATCATCAACTCGATCCTCAGCCACACCGGTCTGCGGAAAGAGGCGCTGATCACCAATCTGGAGCGGTACGGCAACACCGCCTCCGCGTCCGTCCCGATCGCTCTCACCGAGGCGCTCGACGAGGGGCGGATCAAGAACGGTGACAAGGTGCTCCTCGCGGGCTTCGGGGCGGGTATGACCTGGGGTTCGATCCTCATGGAGTGGGGCGGGGTGAGGAAATGAGCGGCAACAAGCCGCAGGGCAGCCGCCCCGAGAAGCCGGTCGCCCTGGTCACAGGGGCGTCAGGCGGACTGGGACAGGCCCTGGCCCTGGAGCTGGACGCGCTCGGCTGCCGGGTGGCGGTCCACTACAACAGCTCCGAGGCACAGGCTCGGGCCGTTCAGGAGAAGCTCGCCAACGACTCGGTCGTGGTCACCGGTGATGTCGGCTCCTGGGACGCCGTCACCGAGATGTACGCCCGGATCAGCGACGAACTGGGTCCCGTCGACGTACTCGTCAACAACGGCGCGATCCGCAAGGACGCGCTGATGGCGATGCAGTCGCCGGCGGACTGGCAGCAGGTGATCCAGACCAATCTGGTCGGTTCGTTCCACACCGCCCGGGTGTCCGTGCCGTACATGCTCCGGCAGCGGTGGGGACGGATCATCAATATCGTGTCGCCCTCCGGCCTGATCGCGACCGCGGGCCAGACGGCGTACTCCGCCTCCAAGGCGGGTCTCATCGGCTTCACCCGCACCCTGGCCGCCGAGTGCGGCCGGCGCGGGGTGACCGTGAACGCCCTCTCGCCGGGCTTCATGATCACCGGAATGACGAAGGACCTGCCGGGCCGTGTCATCGAGGGGATGGAGGACAAGGCCCCCATTCCCCGGTTCGTCACGGTGGAGGAGGTGGCCCGCAGCGCCGGGCTCTTCCTGGACCAGGACTGAGGGACGCCGAGGCGGTCCTGGCCGACGGGAAGGCGGGGGCGCGCAAACTCCGCCAGGCGCTGACATGGACGACGGAGGCTCTGGACGTTG
>NZ_JBSGVS010000123.1:0-11377 GCF_053608565.1 Streptomyces sp. NPDC055025 | reverse complement strand
TCCCAGGTCGGCCCGAAGGGCGCCGGGCCCCCATCCGTAGTTCCCGTCCGTACTCGACCCGTGTTTCTGTCCGTACTTCCGTCCTTCTGTCCCCGGCGGCGTCCGGCCCTGTCCGACCGCGTCGGCGAGAGGGTGCCGCACGCTGGATAAGGTGGGTACCTGCGTACGGCAATTAAGGGGCAGTAGTGAACGACGGCGGTCAGAGGCGGTACGGCCCGCTCGGCACGGCCTTGGTGATCATCCCGACCTTCAACGAGGCGGAGAACATCAGGTCGATCGTCTCCCGGGTCCGCGCCGCGGTGCCGGAGGCCGACATCCTCGTCGCCGACGACAACAGCCCCGACGGCACCGGCAAGATCGCCGATGATCTGGCCGCCGAGGACGGCCAGGTCAAGATCCTGCACCGCAGGGGCAAGGAAGGTCTCGGCGCCGCCTATCTGGCCGGCTTCCGGTGGGGGATGGAGCGCGGCTACGGCGTTCTCGTGGAGATGGACGCCGACGGCTCCCATCAGCCCGAGGAACTGCCCCGGCTGCTGACCGCCCTCAAGAACGCCGATCTCGTCCTCGGGTCGCGCTGGGTGCCGGGCGGACGCGTCGTCAACTGGCCCACGACCCGGAAGGTGCTCTCGCGCGGCGGCAGTACCTACTCCCGGGTTCTGCTGGGGGTCCCGATCCGCGATGTCACCGGTGGCTACCGGGCGTTCCGCCGGGAGACCCTGGAGCGGATCGGCCTCGACGCCGTCGCCTCGCAGGGCTACTGCTTCCAGGTCGATCTGGCCCGGCGCGCGGTCGAGGCGGGCTGCCATGTGGTGGAGGTGCCCATCACCTTCGTCGAGCGTGAACTGGGCGACTCCAAGATGAGCCGCGACATCGTCATCGAGGCGCTCTGGCGGGTCACCGCGTGGGGGGTCGGGGCGCGCGCCAGCCGTCTGCTCGGCCGTGGTCCCGACGTACAGAACCGGCCGTCCTGATCCGCCCCCGTACGCCGTCGCGGGCCGCGCCCAGGCACACTGGGGGTATGACGACCGCGCACTCGCCCCGGACCGTTCCCAAGCGCTCCAGAGCCCGTACTTTCGTTCCGCTGGGCATCGCCGCCTGGCTGGTGCTGGAGATCTGGCTGCTGATCGTCGTGGCCGACGCGGCGGGCGGCCTGACCGTGCTGTTGCTGCTGCTGGGCGCACTCCTGCTCGGCGCCGTGGTCATCAAGCGCGCCGGCCGCCGCGCCTTCCGCAATCTGACCGAGACCGTGCAGCGGGCCCAGCGGCAGCAGGCGGAGCACCCCGGCGAACCCCTCGTACCGGAGCCCGCCAACAGCGGTGGCGGCAACGGGTTTCTGATGCTGGGCGGCCTGCTGATCATGCTGCCGGGACTGATCACCGATGTGGCGGGACTGCTGCTGCTCGTGCCGCCGCTGCGGACGGCGCTCAGCCGGTACGCGGAGCGGTCGCTGGAGCGGCGGATGGCCGAGGCCGCCCCACCCGGCAGTCTGGGTGACGCCTTCCAGCAGGCCCGTATGCGTAGGCCGGACGGCAAGGTCGTCCAGGGCGAGGTCATCAAGCACGACGAGCGGAATCCGGGCTCCGACGACGACAGCGGGAAGGGTCCGCGTCCGCCGCTGGCACCCTGACCCGTACGAGGAAAGCCGTACGGAAAAAGCCGCAGGCCGCGGCACATATTCATGTGACGCGGCCCGCGGCTCTGTGCTGTTGTCTCGCTTGTCGTATGCGGTGGTGGTTACGCGGTCAGGCGGACTTCCGACTGTCCCGCGGGTGCACGGCGATGTTCATGGCGCCGGAGCGCAGGACGGCCAGCCTCTCGGCCAGCACCTCCTCGAGCTCCTCGCGTGTGCGCCGCTCCATGAGCATGTCCCAGTGCGTACGCGCAGGCTTGCCCTTCTTCTCTTCGGGGCCATCCCCGTCCACCAGGAGTGCCTGGGCGCCACACGCCTTGCACTCCCACTCCGGCGGAATTTCCGCCTCTACCGAGAACGGCATCTCAAATCGATGGCCGTTCTGGCATGCGTACTCCACCGCCTGGCGCGGGGCCAGATCGATGCCGCGGTCCGTCTCGTAGCTGGTAACCACGAGTCGCGTGCCGCGGAGAGCTCGCTCACTCATGAATCGTGCCTCCCGGGCTTGTCGCCCACAGGACAGGTGTCGCTGTCGTCGTCATCCGGTCAACGTCCGGTCGGCGGTAAAGATTCCCCGTTCCGAGTCATGCGTCGCCCGTCGTGCCGCCCTTGTTGTACCCACCAGCGCCCGGTTTGTCACATCTAACAGGAGATGTCACCCAGCGATTCCGATTCCCGCATACGCAGTAACGGTCCGCCTGGCAGGCCAAACGCGTACACTACCGCCCTTTCACTTCAACGTCTAAATCCGTTCCGGTACGGGGTTTCCCGCGGCCGTGATCGCCCGGCCGACCGGAACCCTCGCCAGCAGGCCGAATCCGAGCACGAAGAAGACCACCAGCGAGATGATCGCATCCCGGTAGCTGCCCGTGAGCTGATACGCGAGCCCGAACACCAGGGGCCCCAGCCAGCTAAGCCCCCGGTCGCTCATCTCGTACGCGGAGAAGTACTCGGCCTCCTTGCCGTGCGGTACGAGATGGGAGAAGAGCGACCGGGACAGTGCCTGGCTGCCGCCCAGCACCAGACCGATCGCCGAGGCCAGCGCGTAGAACGCGACCGGCGCGCCGGCGGGCAGGAAGTAGCCGGCCGCGAGGATCAGCGTCCAGACGGCCAGCGAGCCCAGGATCGTGCGTTTGGCGCCGTAGACCCTGGCCATCCGGCCCATGCCGAGCGCACCGCCGACCGCCAGGATCTGCACCAGCAGCACGGCGACGATCAGTGTCGTCTGGTCCAGGCCCAGTTCCTCCGAGCCGTAGATCGAGGCCTGGGAGATCACCGTCTGGATACCGTCGTTGTAGACGAGATAGGCGAGCAGGAACGAGAGCGTCAGCGGATGGCGCCGCATGTCCCGCAGCGTTGCCCTCAGCTGACGCCAGCCCGCTCCCACCGCGCCCTCACCGACGGGCTCCCCGCCGTCCCGCGCCACCGCGCGGTCGCGCAGCCGGCGCAGCGGCACGATCGTGAAGGCGCCCCACCAGACTCCGGCCGAGGCCAGACAGATCCGTACCGCCGCCGACTCGGAGACACCGAAGGAATCATGGCCGGTGTAGAGCACCAGATCGAGTACGAGGACCAGCGCGCCCGAGGTGTAGCCGAAGGCCCAGCCGCGCGAGGAGACCGCGTCGCGCTCCTCGGGTCCGGCGATCTGCGGCAGATAGGCGTTGTAGAGCACCATCGAGACCGAGATCGAGGCGTTCGCCACGATCAGCAGCAGCGCGCCCAGCAGATAGCGGTCGCCGTCCAGGAAGAACATGCACGCCGTGGCGGTCGCTCCCAGATACGCGGCGGCGGCCAGCAGCGGCTTCTTGCGTCCCGTACGGTCGGCCACCGCGCCCACCAGCGGCATCACCAGCACCGCCACCACCACCGAGAGGGAGACCGCGTACGCGAAGACCGATCCCGCGCGCACGGGTATGCCCAGCGGCCGGACGAAGCCGTCGGCGTCGGCCGCCGCCTTCGCCACCGAGGTGAGATAGGGGCCGAGGAAGACGGTCAGCACACTCGTCGAGTAGACGGAGCACGCGAAGTCGTAGAAATACCAGCCGCGTTGCTCGCGTCTGCGGTCCGCCGCCCCGTCGGCCAGGTCCACGGCGGTCTCAGCGGTCACCCCGGGTGTCCTCGTTCCTTCCGTGCCGACGCCCCGCCCGGTCAATGCCAGGCTCCTCGCGCGGTCAACACCGTGCGCAGCGCTTCCAGTTGATCCGTCATGATGCCATCCACGCCGAGATCGAGCAGCGCCTCCATCCGATCCGGTTCATTGACCGTCCAGACATGGACCTGAAGGCCGCGCGCGTGGGCCATGCGGACGAAGCCCTCGTCCACCACCCGGATGCCGCTCTGTGTCTCGGGGACCTGCGCGCACACGGCGCCGGGGCGGACCGGGGCGGGGATCCCGTACGAGCGCAGCCGCAGGCCCAGCACGCCCCGTACCCCGTACGACGTGGCCAGCCGGGGGCCGGCCAGCCGGGCCGCGCGGGCCACCCTGGCCTCGGAGAACGAGCCGACGCACACCCGGTCCCAGCTCTTGGTCCTGCCGAGCAGCTCGACCAGCGGGACCAGCGCGGGGGCGGCCTTGATGTCCACGTTCCAGCACACCTCGGGAAACTCTTCGAGCAGTTCCTCGAAGAGCGGCAGCGGCTCGCTGCCCGCCACCCGCGCCCGGCGCACCTCCGCCCACGGCAGATCCACGATCCGGCCGTGGCTGTCGGTCACCCGGTCCAGGGTCGCGTCATGGAAGGCGACGAGCCGGCCGTCCGCGGTGGCGTGCACATCGGTCTCGAAGTGGCGGTAGCCGAGTCCGGCCGCGCGCCGGAAGGCGGCCGCGGTGTTCTCCAGGCCGTCCGCCGCGCCGCCGCGATGGGCGAACGGGATCGGTGTCGGCCGGTCGAGATAGGGGTGGGGTACGCGAGTCACCGCCGCAGTATGGCCCGTGCCGGTGTCCCGGCGGCGACGGCCGTACTGCCGGTGCCCGCCGCGGGGATGGCGAAGACGCGCAGGAAGAGCTGGGCGAGCGGACCGATGGCCAGGGCATAGGCGACCGTGCCGATCCCCACCGAGCCGCCGAGCGCGAAACCGGTGGCGACGACGGCGACCTCGATCGCCGTACGGACCAGCCGCACCGAGCGGCCGGTCAGCCGGTGCAGCCCCGTCATCAGACCGTCGCGCGGCCCCGGACCGAACCGGGCCGCTATGTAGAGCCCGGTGGCCACCCCGTTGAGGACGATGCCGGCGATCAGCAGCGCGATACGGGCGGCCGGACCATGACCGTCGGGAACGAGCGCGAGGGTGGCGTCCATCGCGATACCGACCGCGAAGACATTGGCGACCGTGCCCGGTCCCGGGCGCTGCCGGATCGGGATCCAGAGCAGCAGCACGACCGCGCCCACGGCGATCGAGACGACCCCCATCGTCAGCCCGGTCAGCTCGGCGAGCCCCTGGTGCAGCACACCCCAGGGCTCCAGCCCGAGCCCGCCGCGCACCAGCAGCGCCGCGCTCGCCCCGTACAGCGCGAGACCGACGGAGAGCTGCGTCACTCGGCGGGTGAGGCGGCGGGCGGGAGGCCTGGCGGGACGAGGGAGATCGGACATGACGCGGCCCCTTGGTGCGATGGTGGACTGGTACGTGTCACTCTGTGGCTGGCCGTTAGACGCCATCCATGGCCAATTTACGGAAGGTGGACTGATTTCCATGGCGCAGTGGACCTCAGCGGTCGGCGCGGCTCAGCTCGCCCGGCAGCTCACCGCCCGGCAGCCCACGTCCACGGGCCCCGGTACCCGCAGACCGCCGGCCTACCGGGCTCTCGCCGACGGCATCCGGCTGCTCGTCCTCGAAGGCCGGGTCCCCGTCGCCGCCCGGCTGCCCGCGGAGCGCGAACTCGCGCTCTCCCTCTCCGTGAGCCGTACGACCGTGGCCGCCGCGTACGAGGCGCTGCGCGCCGAGGGCTTCCTGGAATCCCGCCGGGGCGCCGGGAGCTGGACCGCCGTGCCGGCGGGCAATCCGCTGCCCGCGCGCGGACTCGAACCGCTGCCGCCGGAGTCGCTGGGCTCGATGATCGATCTCGGCACCGCGGCCCTGCCCGCCCCCGAGCCCTGGCTGACCCGGGCCGTGCGGGGCGCGCTGGAGGAGCTGCCGCCGTACGCGCACACCCATGGCGACTATCCGGCCGGGCTGCCCGCGCTGCGGCGGATGCTCGCCGACCGGTACACCGAGCGCGGCATCCCGACCATGCCCGAGCAGATCATGGTCACCACGGGCGCGATGGGCGCGATCGACGCGATCTGCCATCTCTTCGCGGGCCGGGGCGAGCGGATCGCGGTGGAGTCGCCCTCGTACGCGAACATCCTCCAGCTGATGCGGGAGGCGGGCGCCCGCCTGGTGCCGGTCGCCATGGCGGAGGGGCTGACCGGCTGGGACCTGGGGCGCTGGCGCCAGGTGCTGCGCGAGGCCGCGCCCCGGCTCGCCTATGTGGTCGCCGACTTCCACAATCCGACCGGCGCGCTGGCCGACGAGGACCAGCGGCGCCGGCTCGTCGACGCGGCCCGGTCGGCGGGCACGGTGCTGGTCGTCGACGAGACCATGTCCGAGCTGTGTCTCGACGCGGATGTCGACATGCCGAGGCGGGTCTGCGCCTTCGACCCGGCGGGCAGCACGGTCCTCACGGTCGGCTCGGCCAGCAAGGCCTTCTGGGCGGGGATGCGGATCGGCTGGGTGCGCGCGGCGCCGGATGTGATCCGGTCCCTGGTCGCGGCACGCGCGTACGCGGATCTCGGCACCCCGGTGCTGGAGCAGCTCGCCATCACCTGGCTGATGCGCACGGGCGGCTGGGAGGACGCGGTCGCCCTGCGCCGGGCCCAGGCGCGCGAGAACCGCGACGCGCTGGTGGCGGCGGTGCGCGAGCGCCTGCCCCGCTGGGAGTTCGAGGTGCCGCGCGGCGGGCTGACCCTGTGGGTGCGTACGGGCGGACTCTCCGGTTCCCGGCTGGCCGAGGTGGGCGAACGGGTCGGTGTACGGGTGCCGTCGGGGCCCCGCTTCGGGGTCGACGGCGCGTTCGAGGGATACGTACGGCTTCCGTTCACCGTGGGCGGCCCGGTCGCCGTCGAGGCGGCGGCCCGGCTGGCGGCGGCGGCCCGGCTGGTGGAGACGGGCGCGAGCACCGGAACGGACGCGCCACGCACTTTTGTCGCCTGACGCCGGGGAGAGCGAACGGCCCTCGGCCGCCGTCCGGTCCTCAGCCCTCGGCCGCCATCTGACGGCCGATAGGGCCCGACGGCTGGGGCGGTTCGACCGTACGGTGCGGCGTCTGCTCCCGCTCGGGCACCCGCTCGCGCCCGAGGGGTTCCGGCAGGAGCTCCAGGACGGCACGGCGGTGGGCGTCGCTCGCCCCGTCGTCGTACGGGTCGGGCGTCGCCGGGACCTGGAGTCTGAGCACCGGGCCCGCCCCGAGCCGCGCGTAGCCCCTGCCGGGTGGGACGTCCGGCGTGGGCGTGGTGTGCGGCGGCGCCCCGAGCACCGCTTCCACCTGCGGTGCCGCGACGGGTCCGAGAATCACCCGGGCGTGGGTGTGGGTCCGTACGGTCTCGTCGAGGGTGTCCAGACCGTCGAGGTGATCGGCCACCACCACGGTGATGTGGGCGGCCCTGCCGTGGCGCAGCGGTACCCGGAGCAGTTCCCGCGGATCGGTGCGTCCGTCGGCCGCCGCCAGATGCCCGAAGACGCTCGGCCGGTCCACCAGGATCCACAGCGGCCTTCTGGCGTCCTCGGGCACGGGCCGGCCCGACTGGCGGGCGTTGTTGGCGGCGATGAGCCGCCGCTCGGTCTCGTTCGCCGCCCATTCGAGGGTGGAGAGCGCGCCGGCCAGACCGCACTCCACGGCGAGCACACCGGTGCGTCCGGTCAGACAGCCGAACTCGCCGGTGCCGCTGCCCTCCACGATCAGTACGTCCCCGTGCGCGAGGGCCTGGAGGGCGATGGAGCGCAGCAGGGTCGTGGTGCCGCTGCCCGGGGTCCCCGCGACCAGCAGATGGGGCTCCGTCGAGCGCGGTCCGGTCCGCCAGAGCACCGGGGGCGCGTGCCGGCTCGCGCCGCCCGTGACGACCGGCACGGTGCGCGGCACCGCTCCGTCGTCGGTGAAGCCGAGGACCGTCTCGCCCGGAGCGGTGATGAAACGCTGGGCGGCGATGGCGGTGGAGAGGGCGGGCAGGACGGTCATCACCAGTTGGTTGGCCTCTTCCTGCCAGTCGAAGTGATATTCCCGGCCGCGTCCGGACTTGGCGTACAGCAACTGCTCGATCCGGGCCCGCGCGTCGGGCTCGCCGTCGGTGAAGTACGGGGGATAGCTGAGCTGGAGCCGGATGATCCGCCCCTCGCCGTCGAACGCGTGCTCCTCGAACGCCTTGCTCCACTCACCGCCGTGGGCGAAGAGCGGACTCGGGTCCTCGGGAACGGAGAGATACGGCACCAGCGCCTCGTAGAGGGACTGGAGTCGTTTCACCTCCGCTTCGTCGGGCCCGGTCCGCGCCGGCGGCGTTCGGTCGCGTCCCTTCCAGGCGGCCACGGCCATCACCGTGATCAGGGCCAGCATCGGCCCGTACGGGATGAGCGCGGTCACCAGGACGCAGGCCGCGACCAGGAACAGCGCGGGACCGCGCCGGTCCTTGGGCGTACCGGCCCACTTCTGGCGCCCTGCGGCGGCCAGCAGCCGCAGACCACGGGTGATCGTGATCAGCGGGTGGAGAACGTCGGTGGCGCTGTCGGCGGCCGTGCGGGCCAGATCGCGCCCGCGCGCGATCCGGTCGCTGCCGCTGGTCAGAATGCGGGGGAGTGGTCGCCGGGCCACGTCGGTCTCCTGTTGGATGCGGAAAGGGGATGGACGGGGGTCAGAATTTGATCCCGCCCAGAAGGCCGGCGAGGCTGGCGCCGCCGGCTGTGATGCTCGGGGCGATGGCGGTGCCCGCGAGATAGAAACCGAACAGCGAGCACACCATCGCGTGCGAGGCCTTGAGTCCGTCCTTCCGGAAGAAAAGGAAGACGATGATTCCGAGCAGCACCACGCCCGACATGGAAAGAATCATGAGGGTTCTCCTGGTAGAGGGGACAGTCACCATGAGTTCTTCCAGAATCACCGCAAGTATCTATGCGACAAAAGGTGCAAGTGAGTGAAATATCGGGTATTTCACTGCACTGGTCCATGACATGCCGCCGCGCGGCCGGGACGTCGCACGTCCCGTCCTGGGCAAGCGCCGCGCGCAGTACCCTGTCGGTTCACTCGTACGGCGTCAATGTGCCGTACGTACCAGGTCAACGGCGTGAAAGGCGGTCCACCGATGAGCGAAACCCCGGATCCCGAGGTGGTGGAGCTGGCTACGAGGATCTTCGATCTGGCACGGCGCGGGGAGACCGAGGCGCTCGCCGCGTACATCGACGCCGGTGTGCCCGCGAATCTCACCAACGACAGGGGTGACTCCCTGCTGATGCTCGCCGCCTACCACGGCCACGCCTCGGCGGTGGCGGCCCTGCTGGAGCGCGGCGCCGACGGGAGCCGGCCCAACGACCGCGGCCAGACACCGCTCGCCGGCGCGGTCTTCAAGGGCGAGGACGAGGTCATCAGGACACTGCTGGCCGGCGGCGCGGATCCGGCGCAGGGGAGTCCCTCCGCCGTGGATACCGCGCGGATGTTTGGGAAGACGGACCTCCTGGAGCTGTTCGGAGCCAGGTGAGAGACGTCGTAAATGTGGTCGCGGTGGCGAAATGGCTGGGTCATCATGACGTCGGGCCCGCAGGGGGCCACCGACGAGAGGCAGGGAAGATGGTCTGCGTTGAGCGGGAGACGACGGGCGGCCGAACATGTTGTCGCACGGCCTAGGGCCTGTCTGACACATCCCGACTGGCTCGCGACGCCTGGCACGCACGCTCGCCGCGTTGTCGGAGTCTCCCGAGTACGTCCCGTACACGGGCGATCCTCCGCCTCGCGATCGCACGCACCAGACGCCGCGAGCCCCGCCCCAAGGGGCGGACGGGCCATGTGTCAGACAAGCCCTAGACCCAGAAGGGTCGGCACCGGTTCCGGTGCCGCATCACACCCCGGTTGCGTCAACAGCTTGATGTGAGGCTTTTCCCATGTTCGATCCAGTCATAGCGCCGAGCGGCACTCTGCTCGGCCTGTTGCAGAGGGGCCGCGGCGACGGCACGCTGCACGCGCTCGCGGCGCCCCGCGCGGAGGCGCTCGCCGCCCTCAACCACTGCGTACTGAACGACCCCCGGCACGACTGGCAGGTCGAGAACCGGTCGCTGTACTACGCGCGCCTGTATCTGGATCTCCACGGCGGTCTCGACGCCATCGAGCACCACCTCTTCCTCGCCGAGGACCACTTCGACACCGAGGAGTCACGGACCGGGCTCGCGCTCGCCGTGCTGGGCCATCTCGCCTCCTACGGCAGGCGCGACGCCCTGGAACTGCTCCGGCGCTACGCGGCGACCGGCTCCAACTGGGCCTGGGCCCTGGACGAGCTGGCGCTGCGCGACGACGACACCGGTCTGCGCTCGCTGGCGCTGCCCGTCCTCGCCAGATTCCCCGCCACGCCCGAGGGCGACACCGAACTGGCGACCGCCGTACGCGACGCCTTCGAGCCCCGGCCGTGGCGGCTCTGGGCCGACGATCCCCGGCAGGAGATCGGCGCCCGGATCAGGGCCGCCGGTGAACAGGGCTCGTTCGACCGCTGGCAGCGCCAGCTCCGGCCCAGCGGTCCCCGGCCCGGCTGGAGCGTACAGGCCGTCTTCGACTGGGCCCAGCAGGCCCTGGAGCGCGGCTCCGTGCTCCATGTGCCCGCCGCGCGCTGCCTGAGCGCGGTCGCCGGGCCCGAGGACCGGGCGATGATCATCGAGGCCGCCCGCGGCGGACCCGACGGGGCCAGGTGCGCGGCACTCCACTATCTCGCCGAGGCGGCCGACCCCGTCGTCCTCGATCTGATCGAAGCGGCCGTCGGCGCGGACCGTACCGTCGCCGACGCCGCGGTCTCCGCCTTCGAGCGGATGTGCGGGGAGGCGGCCGTCGACCGGGCCCGCGGCTGGGTGCACAGGCCCGACGCCCTCGGAGCCTCCGCCGCCGGTGTGCTCGCCGGCCGCGGCGGCACCCGCGACACCCAACTGGTGCTGGGCGCGCTGCGCGAGACCGTACGGGCCGACGGACCCGACGCACCGGGACTGTGGACCCTCGTCGACGGCACCGGACGCCTCGGCATCGTCTGCGCGGCCCCCGTCCTGCGCCATGTCTACCGCGAGACCACCTCCTCGCACCTGCGCGGCCGCACGGCACGCGCCCTCGCCGCCACCGATCCCTCCTACGCCACCGGATTCGCCGTCGAATGCCTCTGGGACTGCGAGGAGACCACCAGAGAGGTCGCCGCGCTGCACGCCGAGACCGGCGATGTACGGGTGGCGGAGCGGCTACGGCGACTGGCCGCGGACCCGGCGGAGGAGGCCGAGGTACAGACGGCGGTACGCAGCAGAATCGGGCCGCTGTCCTCTTAGGGGCTCGGTGCGCCTCCGGGGCGCTCGCTGTGTCCATCAGCGGCCTCCGGCCGCGGGCGCTGCCGACGGTCGACCGTGCCCAACCAGAACATGTCCGCGACCCGGTCCTGTCCGCCGGGTGTGTCCTCGATCGCCGGACGGGCTTGAATCGCGGCCCGCGGCCGGAGCCCCGGCGGGAGGGGGGTGGGGTCGGAGGAGGTTCGGGTGCGGGCGGAAATCGTC
>NZ_JBSGVS010000122.1:0-11497 GCF_053608565.1 Streptomyces sp. NPDC055025 | reverse complement strand
CGTTCCCCCAGTCGGGGGAACGGGCCCGTTTCACGTGAAACATTGGAGTCGGCTGTCGGCCGACGCCGCTTACTTGCCGATGAAGCTCTCCAGGTCGCGCACCAGGGCGGCCTTGGGCTTGGCGCCGACGATGGTCTTGGCGACCTCGCCGTTCTGGTAGACGTTCAGCGTCGGGATGGACATGACGCCGTACTTGGCTGCGGTGGCCGGGTTCTCGTCGATGTTGAGCTTGACGATCTCGATCTTGTCACCGTGCTCTGCGGCGATGGCTTCGAGCGACGGCGCGATCTGGCGGCAGGGTCCGCACCAGGTGGCCCAGAAGTCCACCAGTACGGGCTTGTCGCTCTTGAGGACATCCTGCTCGAACGACTCGTCGGTCACATGCTTCAGGTCGCCGGCCACGGCGGCCTCCTTCGGTTTGTGGGGCGTGGGTCGGTACAGAGGTTCAGACGGTGGCGGTCTTCTCCGGCTCGGCATGCTCGCTGTCGCTCAGCGCGGCGAGGAAGCGCTCGGCGTCGAGAGCGGCGGAGCAGCCGGTGCCCGCAGCGGTGATCGCCTGACGGTAGGTGTGGTCCACGACATCACCGGCGCCGAAGACACCGGACAGGTTGGTCCGTGTCGACGGAGCGTCGACGGTGAGGTAGCCCTCGCTGTCCAGATCGAGCTGGCCCTTGAACAGCTCGGTCCGCGGGTCATGGCCCACCGCGATAAACAGACCGGTCACCGGGAGAGCCGAGAGCTCGCCGGTCTTGGTGTTGCGGAGGGTCAGACCGGAGAGCTTCTGATCGCCGTGGATCTCCGCGACCTCACTGTCCCAGGCGAACTTGATCTTGGGGTCGGAGAAGGCACGGTCCTGCATGGCCTTGGAGGCACGCAGACTGTCCCGGCGATGGACGATCGTGACGGACTTGGCGAAGCGCGAAAGGAAGGTGGCTTCCTCCATCGCGGTGTCGCCACCGCCCACCACGGCGATGTCCTGATCCTTGAAGAAGAAGCCGTCGCAGGTGGCACACCAGGAGACGCCGCGACCGGAGAGAGTGTCCTCGTTGGCCAGGCCGAGCTTGCGGTGCTGGGAGCCGGTCGTGACGATCACGGCCTTCGCCCGGTGTACCGCACCCGCCGTGTCGGTGACCGTCTTGATGTCACCGGTGAGGTCGACGGAGATGACATCGTCCGGGACGAGCTCGGCGCCGAAGCGCTCCGCCTGTGCCCGCATGTTGTCCATCAGGTCCGGGCCCATGATGCCGTCGCGGAACCCCGGGAAGTTCTCCACATCGGTGGTGTTCATCAGCGCACCACCAGCGGTGACGGCGCCCTCGAAGACCAGCGGCTTCAGCGATGCACGCGCGGTGTACAGCGCGGCCGTATAGCCGGCGGGCCCGGAGCCGATAATGATCACATTACGGACGTCGCTCACGGGATTCTTCCTCGTCTCTGCAGACTGCCTACTGGGGCCGGATCAACGACTTGCACCCCATCCAACGGATCCTACGGGTCCCGCATTCCCGAGGCTCCCCGCAGCACGGCAGGTGTCGTCAGCGGCGCGGGTAGGCGTGCGTCAGCAGGACCTTCCCCTTGACCGTGGAAGGGTTGTCCACACAGGTGGCATCGACCACATACGCCTGGATCTGGCTGATGTCGGTGGAGTGGGACAGGACGACGAGATAGGCGCGGCTGCCCTGATACCTGCCCTCCTGGGCGGCGAGGACGGGCTCGGTACGGCCGATGCCCTGCTCGACACAGGACGGCACCTCGGGCGTGGGCTGGAGCAGAGGGAAGTTCGAGGTGTTCCGCCCAGTCGGGGAACCATCCTGTTGGTTTCCCGGCCGCCTCTTTCCCGGGTCCGCTGCCGAGCCGGAGGCCAGCAGGGCGTCCACGCTGTTCTGGAGCCGCTCCTCGGTGAACTCCCGGTCATCGCTCTTTGCGGAGCTGATCCCTGAGCTGGTCTGTTTATCGATGCTGTCGGTGCCCGAATTCAGCGACTGGAGCAGCAGAACACTCACACCCACGGCGGCTGTACCGAAGACAGCCCCCAGAACGACGGTACGGCGGCGACGGCGGGTCGGAGCAGTACGGCCGGGGCCGGTGGCCGCCCTCGGCCGCCCCGCCGGGCGGTCTGCCCGTACGGCCTCGGCCTGCGGGGCGTCCGGGGCCGAGATCTCCACTGATGTGGAGGAGGCGTCCGATGTGGAAGAAGCGTCCGGCACGGCGTGGGCCTCGGAAGGGCGCGATGTTTCACGTGAAACATGCGCGGCTTCGTCGGGCGCGGTGGCACTCAGGAGTGCCTCTGCCGCCAGTGCGGCATCGATACGCTCCGCGACATCGGTCGGCATCCGGGGCGGTCCGGGCAGGGTGCCGAGGAGTCCCCTGATCTCTTCGAGCGAGTCATGGACATCGGCGCAGAGCGCGCAGCCGTCGAGATGATCCCTTATAGCGGCGGCACGGGACGGCGGGAGCAGGCCTTCCGCCAGATCGGAGATCTCCGAGACATCCGGGTGCTGAGCCATGTCGGTCGTCGATGTCATGCGCGCCCACCTCCGCCCTTCACTCCGGCGGGATCACTTGGTCCTGAATCCCTTGGTGCTGATGCCGGTGGGACGGATCCCCCTGGCGTCCGGTTCCTTCCCCTGCCGAGATCGCCGCTATCCCCGGTGTCTCCTCGGAGATGGGTGAGCATGGGGAGCAGTCTGGCCCGGCCACGGGCGCAGCGGCTCTTCACCGTTCCGGTGGGGACACCCAGGATCGCGGCGGCCTCCGCCACCGGGTAGCCCTGCATATCGACCAGCACCAGAGCCGCCTGCTGGTCGACGGGGAGTTTGGCCAGCGCTGCCAGCAGCTCACGGTGGAGGTCCTGGCGCTCGGCAGGAGCCTCCGCCGACTCATGCGGCTCCAGGAGCTGCTCCAGCCGCTCGGTGTCGTCCATCGGAGAGGTCTTGCGGGAGGCGGCCTTGCGGGCCCGGTCGAGACAGGCATTGACGGTGATCCGGTGCAGCCATGTGGTCACCGCGGACTGACCGCGGAAGGTATGGGCCGCCCGGAAGGCGGAGACCAGAGCGTCCTGCACCGCGTCCGCCGCTTCCTCCCGGTCACCGAGCGTCCGTATGGCGACGGCCCAGAGCCGGTCGCGGTGGCGCCGTACCAGTTCACCGAAGGCATGAGGGTCGCCCGCGACATGAGCGCTCAGCAGGTCCTGGTCACTTGTATCGCCGAGTGCGACGTCGTCCAACGGTGAGCCCCCTCCCCTGGTCCGGTCGGCTCCCCTGGTCCGGTCAGCCGGTGATCTTGATCTCCGAGATACCGCCCCGGAAGAGAGAAGCGGATCCGTCGCTGGGCAGTTCGGTGATGTGGATCAATACGTATCGGGTTCGCACGGGCTTGTCGAGCGCGCGCTTCAGGGTCTTTCCGACCGTCTCCAGCTTGGTGAGCCGCTGGGGGAAGTCCGAGAGGCCGGTCGGAGCCGATGCGTCCGGGTCTGCGGCGAGTACTTCCGCCGTGTGACCGGCGCGGTACATGTCGAGGTCGATGCCGGAGACAGCCTGCACGCTGCCGAGATCAACGATTATCCCGCTGCCGTCCTTGCGATTCGGGAGATTGCCGAAGTTGGCGTAGCCCTTGTACTGGAGCGTGATCCAGGAGGTGCCGGCGTTCCCGTCGATGGCGTTCGGTACGAGTTCGGGTTTTATTCCGGCCCCGCTCGGCATGAACTCGGTCGCGCCGGCGATCCTGAGCGGCTTCAAGGGCTTGATCGGCTTGTCCCCGTCTCCGGTGGTGGTCTCGGTGGGAGGGGCGTCGGTCCCCGTGTTGCTGCCGTCCAGCAGACGGTCGGCGACCTGCCAGCTTCCCAGGCCCAGGGCGGCGATGAGGAGCGCCGCGACGGTCCATTTGAGGGCCTTGCCGGTACGTCCTTGGAGCGGGGGCGGCGGGATGGGCACCGGCTGGGTCGGCACCGTTCCCAGGCCTGCCTGGGTACGCCCGTAGGTGCCCTGCTGGTAGGTGGTGCGCTGGTATTCGGGCGGGGCGGTGAAGGTGGGCTCCGGCCGCCGGATACGGGGCATCTCCGCGACCGCGGCGGCCAGCTCGTCCGGGGTGGTGCACGGCGGTTCCTGGCGGGACGCGGTGGCGCCGTCGTTGATCAGGGCCCGCATGGCGAGTTCCGAGAGACCGCGGTGGACTCCCGCGCGTACCTGGTCGGGGGCGATCAGCCCGACACCCTTGGGAAGGCCGGAGAGACCGTAGGCATCGGTCTCGTACGGCCAGCGCTGTGTCAGCGCGGCGTAGAGAAGCGCGCCGATGGCCTCCGTGTCGGTGCGCTGCGGCCGGTCGGCGCGGATCCCGCGCAGCGCGGCGTTCACGGCGAGACCGCGGATCCGGTACTGGCCGGTGGATGTCCGCAGGACCGCTCCTGGGGTCAGCCGCAGATGGGCGAGACCCTCACGGTGGGCGGCCGCCATGGCCTGGGAGACCTGGCTCACCAGCTGGTAGGCGTCATGGGCCTCCATGGGGCCCGAGGCGAGGAGGGCGGTGAGTTCCACGGCGTCCGGCAGCCACTCGTGGACGACATAGACGAGGTCGTTCTCCTCGACGGCGTCCAGGACCTGGACGAAGCGCGGATCACCGAGCAGCGCGGCGGAACGGGCCGCGGCGAGCACGGAACGGGCCCGCGGATGGTCGGCGGGGAGGAGATGTACGCCGACGGCACGGCGCAGCTTCTCGTCCACGGCACGCCAGCTGCTGAAACCGTCCAGACGGGTGACGCACTCCTCCAGGCGGTAGCGTCTGGCGAGTTTGTGGCCGCTGTGCAGCTCGGGCGTCGCGATGCCCGGCACGGTGCTCCGCTGCTCGCCGCCCGTGTCCGGTGCGGACTTCTCCGCAGTGTCCTGGGCTTTCGCCACCCCGTCGGCCGTGGCCTTGTCCGCCTTGGCGGTCAGCGGTTCATCACCGCTGTTGTCGGCCACGTCGACGGCAGCCGTGCTACGTTCCGCCACCGTCGCTCCTGCCTCCCCATCCGTTGCGCGCTATCCAACAGCCAAGCCAATTGTGCCCACAGTCGGACGCTATGCACGACACGCGGCAGCCGACGATGGTTGTGCTCGGCCGCGCCGTTCTACCGGCCGAGGCGTCCGCGCACCATACCGACCATGGAGTTCAGCTCTTCGATCCGCATCTTCTTCGCGGCGACGAAGAAGATGCCCAGCAGGACGATGCCACCGCCGATCAGTGCCACCAGCGAGGCCATGGCGCCGCCGCCGAGAGCGTCGAGGACGACATAGGCGAGCCCGCCGGCCGCGAGGGCTCCGGGAACGGAGGCCAGGCAGAGCCGGGCGTACGTACGCAGGACGCGGCCGCCGTCCAGATCCCCGCCCAGCCGCTTCCGCAGCCTGCGCCAGGCGATACCGACACCGACCGTGTAGGCCAGACCGTACGAGGCGGCCATGCCGACCACGGCCCAGCGGGACGGCAGCACCACATAGCAGCCGGCCGAGGCCGCGGCGTTGACCACGGCGACGATGACGGTGTTGTAGAAGGGGGTCCGGGTGTCCTCGTAGGCGTAGAAGCCACGCAGGACCACGTACTGCACGGAGTAGGGGATCAGTCCGAGGGCGAACGCCATCAGGATGAAGCCCATGGACCGCGCGGACTCCAGACCGCTGGACGAGAACATCAGCACGGAGATCGGAACGCCGAGCGAGAGGAACGCGAAGGCGATCGGGACGATCGCGACCGCCGAATTGCGCAGCCCCTGGGAGATGTCGTCGCGCACCGCGCCCGGGTCGCCGTCGTGGGCGGCGCGGGAGATACGGGGCAGCAGCGCGGCCATGACCGAGACGGTGATGATGGCCTGCGGCATGCCCCAGATCAACTGGGCGTTGCTGTAGGCCAGGATGCCGGTGCCGTCCTTGCCGGAGGCTTCGCCGGCGGCGGTGGCGAGCTGGGTGACGACGAGCACGCCGGCCTGGTTGGCGAGGACGAACAGGACGGTCCACTTGGCCAGCTTGACCGTCTTGCCCAGACCGTGGCCCTTCCAGTCGAAGCGGGGGCGGAACCGGAACCCGGTCTCACGGAGGTAGGGAATCATCGCCAGGGCCTGGACGGTGAGGCCGAGCAGCGTACCGATGCCCAGCAGCCGCACCCCGTCCGCCGGGATGCTCTTGACCGTCATGTCCGAGTCGGCGGCGGTGCCGTACACCCAGATGAACAGACCGAACGTGGCGATCATGACGATGTTGTTGAGGACCGGAGTCCACATCATCGCGCCGAACTTCCCCCGGGCGTTGAGGATCTGGCCCATCACCACATGCACACCCATGAAGAAGATCGTGGGCAGGCAGTAACGGGCGAAGGTGACGGCCACGTTGTTGGCGGCGGGATCGCCGGCGATCGTGTCCGACATCAGCCGGACGAGCACCGGCGCCCCGTACACGGCGAGGGCCACGATCGCCCCGAGCGCCACCATGACGAGGGTCAGCAGCCGGTTCGCGTAGGCGACGCCACCGTCCTCGTCGTTCTTCATCGCCCGTACGAGCTGCGGTACGAAGACGGAGTTGAGACCGCCGCCGACGGTGAGGATGTAGATCATCGTCGGCAGGGTGTAGGCGACGGTGAAGGAGTCACCGAGCAGCGCGGCGCCCAGGGCGGCCGTGATCACCAGGCTCCGTACGAAGCCGGTCAGCCGGGACACCAGCGTGCCGGCGGCCATCACCGCACTCGACTTGAGCAGACCCGCGGCCTTGCCCTGCTTCTTGGCCGGGGGCGGGGCGGGCGCGGCCACCGGCTCCGGCTCGGTGAGCGTCTGTCCCGTGCCCTGCTGGTCGCGGTAGAGATGCGCGAACGCGTCCTGCTCCGGAATCTCGTCACCGGCCCAGGAGACGAGGTCGTCGACGCCCGTGTACTGAGTGGTCCTCGGGTCGTCCCCGTACGGCAGACGGCGGGAGGGGCCGGACGGCTCGGGCGGCGGGGTCTGCGCCCAGATACGGGGGTCGGGGGCGTACTGCTGCGCGGGCGGCTGCTGGTACAGGGCCTGCGGATCCGGATAGGTGCCCGGGGGCGGAGGCGGGTGCGAGGCGCGGTCGTACAGCGCCTCGGTCACCGGATCCTGCGCGGAGAGGTCCTGCGCCCAGTAGGGGTCCTGGTTGTAGGCATCCTGGACATAGGGATCCTGGGCAGGCGGCGCGGAAGGCGGAACCTGGCCTGCCGGATCGCCGCCCGCGCCCTGTCCGCGGTCACCGTCGTACGGCGCGTTCATGGTTACCCCACCTCATCGTCCCCGGCCGACCGGCCACGACATCGCTCAACGGTCCACTTTCTCACCCGGGCCCGACGCGTCCGCGCTTTCTGGTGCGGTGTCCGGTGTCGGGTCACTCGGCTGCTCGGGTTCCGTGTCCTCCACGGCCCGTGCGGCGTCCGTGTCCTTCGTGTCGCGCGGACCCACCGTGGAGTCGGCATCGGCTCCGTCGGCGGTGCCGGTGGCGTCGTCCATGGGCCCGGCGGCGGCCTTACGGGCCACCGCCCGCTTGCGCTGGCTGTACATCTTGACACCGGCGAGAACCAGCAGCAGCACACCGCCGGCGATGACGAGCATCACGGTGGGCGTGATCTCGGAGACCCTGACCTGGAAGGTCATGGGCCCGCCGTAGAGCTTGCCGTCCTCCGTGTAGAGCTGTGCGGTCACCAGGACCGGGCCGTTGGCATTGCCCGCTCCGGTGAACTTCACCGACTGGCTGTGCCCGCCGTCGATCTTGATGGGCCGCTCCGCCATACGCGCGCCGCCGTCGAGCTTGAGGCGCGTCGGCTTGTCGGACGTGAGGCGCAGCGTCAGATTCTGGACGCCCTGCACCAGCTTGTTCTGCACGGTCACCGGGATGGTCGCGCTGCGGCCGGACAAGGTGAGGACGGACTTCGGGATGAGCTGCACCTCGTCGGTGAGGCCCAGCAGATAGCGCTCCACCGTGCCGCGGTACTGCTGCGCCGAGTCCCCGTCACCACGCCACGACGTCGACACCGCACGGCCGATCGCGTTGCCGAAGGGGGCGGCCACCCGGTCCGGTGAGCTCAGGATGGCCTTGAAGCTGTCCAGCCGGCTCTGTGTCCTCTGGATGTCGAGGAACGCCTGTGTGGGCAGCTCCTGGTCGCGGAGCTTCTTCGGGTACCGACCGGAGGCGGGGACCTTGGTGGTGGCGTCGTCGTCGGGCGTGGCCGCCGCCGCGGTGATCAGATCGGACGGTTCCGTCCAGCGCTCGGTGTCCAGGCCGCGCAGCGCACGCGCCATCGACTGGGCCTGGGCCGCCGTCGGCATCCGCTGCGGGGCGACCACGATGCTGCGCTGGTCGTCGGGCTCCTGAAGGGTCAGGGCCAGCGACTGCGCGAGGAACTTCTGCACCGCCAGGGTCGAGCTGCCCGTCACCGTCATATCGCCCTGGAAGGCGGTGGAGAGCCGGGTGTCGGCGACCACGGCCGTCGTCCCGCCGCCGATGGGCCGAGCGGCGCCGGCGGTGTACGAGAGGTTGTCCTGAAGGCTGTCGCCGCGGGTGATGACGTGGTGGGCGCCCGCGGAGGTCGCGACATCGACGATCGAAGGGTCGATCGCGCCGTCCACGGGCCAGGCGAAGTCGACGGACGGCTTCACATGGAGGACGGTCTCCACGGTCTTGCCGGCCACATCCGTGGCCGGCTGGAGATGGCTGAGCGCGCCGGAGACGTCCTTGCCGCGGTGGGCCAGCGACGCCAGATCCGGATCCCCGAACGGCAGGGCGACGACTTTACGGCCCTGTACGGCCTTCTCCAGGTCGTTGAGCCACTTGAGGGCCATCGCCTGATTGGTGCCCGGGACGGTGGTGCTCCCGCTTCTGACGCGGTAGTTCCGGGTCATCGCGTCGGCGGTCGCGAGCAGATCGGGGTCGATGACCCAGGTGACGGGAAGCTGGTTACCGAGGGAGACCATCTGCTCCAGCCGGCCGCCGGGGGCCAGTTCCTCGGCGAGGTCGTCGTTCTCGAAGACCGGCGTCTGCTGATCGTCCGAGCCGGTCTCCGCGGAGAGGTGCGTCGACGAGATCAGCGGCCAGAGATAGGTGAGCTCGGTCCTCTTCTCGGTGGCCTCGGGCTGCCAGGGCAGGAAGGTGCGCTGGATGCCCAGGAGGTGCGCGTACGGAGCGGAGGAGGTCTGACCGGTCAGTGAGACACCGAGCTGGTAGACGCCCTCGTCATCGAGCCCGAGCTTGTTGACCGGTACGGAGAGGGTGAAGTCCTGGGGGATCCCGGAGGTGAGCTTCGGGAGGGTGACCTTGTACTTGCCGTCGATCGGGGCCGTGTCGGCCGTGGAGCCGGCGGAGCGGGCCGAGGCGTCGTCGATCGCGGTCCTGCCGAAGAGCCGCGAACCCACCCGGAGATCCACCTGGGCGTCGGTGATCGTTCCCTTGCCCTTGTTGGTGACCGTGCCGGAGATCGTGAGGGTGTCGCCCTGCACCGGCGCACCGGGGGTCAGCGTGTTGAGCGCCACAGCGACTGTACGGGCACCATCGGCTGCCGTCGCGCCGGCGTCCGCGTGGGCCGCGGGAGCCGCCGCACCGGCCACCAGGCCCGCCAGAAGCGGCGCTCCGGCGATCAGGGAGGCTGTGCGCCGCAGCCACCGGCGGGCAGGAGAGTGAACCATCCCCTGGAAGTCTGCCGCCTCCGCCACGCGCTCGCCCGTCCCTCGTCATCGTTTGCTGCCGTCGGTGGTTTGTCGATTCCTGCGTCCACGCATGGTAACGATGTGCGCTGTGGCGAAGTGCTGGGGACTGCTCCACATGATCGGAAGAATCTCATGCGCAGCCGGAATCCCCCGCATCGGAGGCCGGAGGAGCCCGAAACTGGGCCGCTCGCGGCAGCCGCGGCACGTACCCTTTTCTGTTGTGCCGAACGCCAATGAAGTCAGTCCCAGTGCACTCAGCCAGGTGCAGCGCCGCGCGGTCAGTGAACTGCTGCGGGTTTCCCCCGTCGCCGATGATCTGGCGCGCCGATTCCAGGATGCCGGATTCGGTCTCGCTCTGGTCGGCGGTTCGGTCAGGGACGCCCTTCTCGGCCGGCTCGGCAACGATCTGGACTTCACCACCGATGCCCGTCCCGAGGACGTTCTGAAGATCGTCAGGCCATGGGCGGACGCGGTCTGGGAGGTCGGGATCGCCTTCGGCACGGTCGGCGTCCAGAAGGACGCCCGTGTCGAGGACGTCGATCAGCGCTTCCAGATCGAGGTGACGACCTACCGTTCGGAAGCCTACGACCGGACGTCGCGCAAACCTGAGGTGTCGTACGGGCACTCCATCGAGGAAGACCTCGTACGCCGGGACTTCACGGTGAACGCGATGGCCGTCGCGCTGCCGCAGAAGGAGTTCATCGATCCTCACGGCGGGCTGGAGGATCTCTCCGCGCGGGTGCTGCGCACCCCCGGTACCCCCGAGGAGTCCTTCTCCGACGATCCGCTGCGGATGCTCAGGGCCGCGCGGTTCGCCGCGCAGCTGGACTTCGAGGTGGCCCCGGATGTGGTCACGGCCATGACGGCGATGTCCGGCCGGATCGAGATCGTCTCCGCCGAGCGGGTGCGTGACGAACTGAACAAGCTGGTTCTCTCCGCGCGTCCGCGCAAGGGGCTGGCGCTGCTCGTCGACACCGGGCTCGCCGACCGGGTGCTGCCGGAGCTGCCGGCCCTGCGGCTGGAGAGCGATGAGCACCATCGGCACAAGGATGTGTACGAGCACTCGCTGACCGTTCTTGAGCAGGCCATCGATCTGGAGAAGAACGAGCCGGATCTGGTACTGCGACTGGCCGCTCTGCTGCATGACATCGGCAAGCCCAGAACACGGCGCTTCGAGACGGACGGCCGGGTCTCCTTCCACCACCATGAGGTTGTGGGCGCGAAGATGGTCAAGAAGCGGTTGACCGCGCTCAAGTACTCCAACGATCTGGTGAAGGACATCTCGCGATTGGTGGAGCTGCATCTGCGCTTCCACGGTTATGGGACCGGGGAGTGGACGGATTCGGCGGTGCGGCGGTATGTGCGCGACGCCGGTCCACTGCTGGACAGGCTCCATAAGCTGACCCGCTCGGACTGCACGACGCGTAACAAGCGCAAGGCGAGCGCGCTCTCCCGTGCGTACGACGGTCTGGAGGAGCGCATCGCCGAGCTTCAGGAGCAGGAGGAGCTGGATGCGATCAGGCCCGATCTGGACGGCAACCAGATCATGGAGATTCTGGATGTGGGCCCAGGTCCCGTGATCGGTTCGGCCTATAGCTTCCTGCTGGAGCTACGGCTGGAGAACGGGCCGATGGAGCGCGACGCGGCTGTCGCCGCCCTTAAGGAATGGTGGGCGACCCAGAAGTAGAGGACGCGGCCGGACGATGTGATGAGCCGCCGCCAACGCAGCGCGGGTCATGTTTCACGTGAAACATGACCCCCGCAGGGTGTGGTTTGGGGGGTTTTTTGACGTGTAAGATAGCCGTAGGCGCGTCAGAGGCACGGCGACGG
>NZ_JBSGVS010000121.1:0-12469 GCF_053608565.1 Streptomyces sp. NPDC055025 | reverse complement strand
GGCCCACCCCGGCCCGCCCGGCGGGCGAACCGAAGAACGAGCCGCCCCCGCCCCCGGTCACCCCGGTCGCCCGGGTGCGGATTCGTTCCGGCCCCGCACGCCCACCGGCGAGTGAGCCGAAGGGGCGCGTCGGTGCCGAAAAGGAGAACGCGCGCAGGCCGTGAGGAACGAGCGGCCGAGCACGATCGACTGTCGGCGCCGACATGAAGCGCCCCGGAGGCGAACCGAGCCCCCAAAGAAGGAGGGGCCCGGTCACTTCGGCCTGCCCTCAAGTCTTTGTCCTGAGGGAGGAAAAAGTACAACATCTCCTCTGCGCAAGGTCTTTCGGTCCCGGACGAACACAGCTACGGTCCACTGAGATGTACAGGACATAGGTGGTCTCCGATGTGACGGCGCATGTCGGTGACACAGCCACCTCCCCCGGGGATCCGGTGCGGGACGAGCACCGCCCCCCAGAGGCGAGCGCGATCGCATGTGCGCGCTCCATTGGCAACCCGCACGTACGAACAGCCCATTGTGGAGGACTTTCGTGCACAGAAAACGCCCCAGAGCCAGAACCCTCCTCGCACTCCTGACGGGCGCCCTGCTCGCAGGTTCGAGCATCAGCGCCGTACCCGCCGCCGCGCACCCGGATCACCCGGTCGCGGAGGAAAGCTTTCAGCAGGTGACCCTCGCCAAGGGCGCCGACGAGGTGGGCGAGCCGATGTCGCTCGCCGTCCTGCCGGACCGGCAGGTGCTGCACACCTCGCGCGACGGCACACTGAGGATCACCGACGCCGGCGGAGACACCACCATCGCCGGCACACTGGATGTCTACAACCATGACGAGGAAGGCCTCCAGGGCGTCGGGGTCGACCCCGACTTCGCCGAGAACCGCGCGATCTATCTCTTCTACGCGCCCAAGCTCAACACCCCCGCCGGTGACGCGCCCGAGAACGGCACGGCCGCCGACTTCGCCCCCTTCGACGGGTACAACCGCCTCTCGCGCTTCACGCTGAACGAGGACGGCACCCTCAACAAGGCGAGCGAGAAGAAGGTCCTCGACGTCGCCACCTCCCGCGGCACCTGCTGCCACGTCGGCGGCGACATCGCCTTCGACGCGGACGGCAATCTCTATCTGTCGACCGGTGACGACACCAACCCCTTCGCCTCCGACGGCTACACGCCGATCGACGAGCGCCCGGACCGCAACCCGGCGTTCGACGCGCAGCGCAGCTCGGGCAACACCAACGACCTGCGCGGCAAGGTTCTCCGTGTCAAGGTCGCCGAGGACGGCTCGTACACCATCCCGGAGGGCAATCTCTTCGCCCCCGGCACCGAGAAGACCCGGCCCGAGATCTACGCGATGGGGTTCCGCAACCCCTTCCGTATCTCCGTGGACCAGAAGACCGGCATCGTCTACGTGGGTGACTACGGCCCCGACGCCGGCGCCGCGTCCGCGACCCGCGGCCCCGCCGGACAGGTGGAGTTCGCCCGGGTCACCGAGGCGGGCAACTTCGGCTGGCCGTACTGCACGGGCGACAACGACGCGTACGTCGACTACAACTTCGCGACGCAGGCCTCCGGTGCCGCCTTCGACTGCGCGGCGCCGAAGAACACCTCGCCGCACAACACCGGACTGACGGACCTTCCGCCGGCCCAGGCCGCGTGGATCCCGTACGACGGCGGCAGCGTGCCCGAGCTCGGCTCCGGCTCCGAGTCCCCGACGGGCGGTCCCGTCTACCGGTACGACGCCGATCTGGACTCCCCGGTGAAGTTCCCCGAGTCCTACGACGGAGACTTCTTCGCGGGTGAGTTCGGCCGCCAGTGGATCAAGCGGATCGAGCAGGGCGAGGACGGCACCGTCCAGTCGATCAACCCCTTCCCGTGGACCGGTACCCAGGTCATGGACATGGAGTTCGGCCCCGACGGCGCGCTCTACGTCCTCGACTACGGGCTCTCCTGGTTCGGCGGTGACGAGCACTCGGCCGTCTACCGGATCGAGAACGCCACCGGCGGGCTGTCGCCCATCGCCGAGGCCGCCGTCGACAAGACGTCCGGCAAGTCCCCGCTGACGGCGGTCTTCTCCTCCGCCGGCACCTCGGACCCCGACGGTGACGCCCTCACCTACGCGTGGGACTTCGGCGACGGAGGCACCTCCACCGAGGCCAACCCCACGTACACGTACAAGAAGAACGGCACCTACAGCGCACGGCTCACCGTCACCGACCCGACGGAGCGCACCGCGACCGCCTCCGTGCGGATCGTCGTCGGCAACACCGCGCCCGAGGTGGAGCTCGACCTGCCCGACGAGGGACACCTCTTCAACTTCGGTGACTCCATCCCGTTCAAGGTGAAGGTCAAGGACCGGGAGGACCGGGACAACGGTCCGATCGACTGCTCCAAGGTCGTCGTCCGCTACATCCTGGGCCATGACAGCCACGGCCACCCGATCACCTCGGTCAACGGCTGTGAGGGTGTCATCACCGCGCCCGCCGACACCGAGCACGACCCCAACGCCAATATCTTCGGTGTCATCGACGCCGAGTACACCGACGGCGGAGGCGGCGGCCAGGCCCCGATCACCAGCCACGACCAGTCGCAGCTCCAGCCGCGCCACCGGCAGGCCGAGCACTTCAGCGCCTCCTCCGGCATCAGGACCTACGACAAGGCACCGGCCAACGGCGGCAAGACCGTCGGTGACATCGACGACGGCGACTGGATCTCCTTCACGCCGTACAACCTGAAGGGGTCCAAGACCCTGACCGCGCGGATCTCCTCCGGCGGCGCCGGCGGGTTCCTCGAAGTACGCACGGGTTCCGCCACCGGTGAGCTGCTGGGCTCCTCGCCGGTCCCGATCACCGGCGGCTGGGAGACCTTCCAGGACATCGACGTACCGCTGCGCTCCGTACCGAAGAAGACCACCGAGCTGTTCCTGGTCTTCAAGGGCGGTGTCGGCGGGGGTGCCCTCTTCGACCTGGACGACTTCGAGATCTCCACGGCCGAGGCCGGCAGGACCGAGAAGCGCGTTCTGGTCTTCTCCAGGACCGCCGGGTTCCGTCATGACTCGATTCCCCAGGGTGTCGCCGCGCTGAAGGAGCTGGGCGCGACCACCGGGATCAAGGTCGACTCCACCGAGACGGGCGCGCAGTTCACCACCAACAACCTGGCCCGGTACGACGCGGTGGTCTTCCTCTCCACCACCGGTGATGTCCTCAACGCCGACCAGCAGAAGGCGTTCGAGAACTATGTCGCCACCGGCGGCGGCTACATGGGCGTCCACGCGGCGGCCGACACCGAGTACGACTGGGCCTTCTACGGCGGTCTGGTGGGGGCGTACTTCCAGTCCCACCCGCAGATCCAGTCGGCCACCGTACGCGTCGAGGACCACGACCACCCGTCGACCGCGCATCTCGACGACGAGTGGCAGCGCACCGACGAGTGGTACAACTACCGCACCAACCCGCGTGAGCAGGCACGGGTCCTCGCCACCCTGGACGAGACCACCTACCAGGGCGGCACGATGAAGGGTGATCACCCGATCGCCTGGTGCCAGACCTACGAGGGCGGCCGTGCCTTCTACACCGGTGGCGGCCACACCAAGGAGTCCTACGCGGACGCCGCCTTCCGCCAGCATCTCCTCGGCGGACTGCGGTACGCGGCCGGCCAGGTGAAGGCGGACTGCGAGCCGCAGACCGGCTACCGGGACCTCTTCAACGGAAAGACCTCGGAGGGCTGGAAGCAGGCCGGACCGGGCAAGTTCAACGTCGTGAACGGTGAACTGCGCTCCGAGGGCGGCATGGGTCTGCTCTGGTACCAGGCCAAGGAGCTGAAGTCCTACTCCCTGAAGCTGGACTGGAAGCTGGACGGGGACGACAACTCCGGTGTCTTCGTGGGCTTCCCGGCCTCCGACGACCCCTGGTCCGCGGTGGACAAGGGGTACGAGGTCCAGATCGACGCCACCGACACCCCGGACCGCACCACCGGCTCGGTCTACGGCTTCAAGTCGGCCGACGTCAAGGGCAGGGACCGGGTCCTGCGCCCGCCGGGGCAGTGGAACAGCTACGAGATCAGGGTCCAGGGTGAGCGTCTCCAGGTCTTCCTCAACGGAGCGAAGGTCAACGACTTCACCAACAAGGACCCGGAGCGCAGTCTCCAGGACGGCTACATCGGTCTGCAGAACCACGGCACTGACGACCAGGCGTCCTTCCGCAACATCCAGCTCAAGGAACTGCCGGCCTCCTAGGGACTCCTAGGAAGGGCGGCCCGTCAGCCGGCGGCGGGCGGGGAGGCGCCGTACCCCCCGCCCGCCGTCCACCAACCACCACCACACCATCGGCAGGGAGGCAGCCCGTGATGACGAGCGGTACGGAATCGACTGCAGTACGCACCGGAGTCTGGTTCGTCGGAGCGCGCGGCTCCGTCGCCACGACGGCTGTCGCGGGATGCGCGGCGGTCACGGCGGGGCTCCATCCCGCGACCGGCATGGTCACCGAGACCGCGCCCTTCGCGGGGACGGGCCTTCCCGCCCTCTCCTCGCTCGTGTTCGGCGGTCATGACACGGCGAGCTGCCCGCTGCCCAAGCGGGCGGAGGAGCTGACCGTCGCGGGGGTGCTGCCGCACGGTCTGCCCGCCGCGATCCACGCCGAACTGAGCGCCGCCGACCAGGAGATAAGGACCGGCGGCCCCCAGCCCGGGGACACCAGGAGCGACGAGGAACTCATCGCCGCCTTCGCCGACGACATCGCGGGCTTCGCCCGGCGTACGGGTGTCGCGCGGACGGTCGTCGTCAATGTCTCCTCCACCGAACCCACTCCGGCGCCGGGCGATCCGCGGCTGCCCGCCAGCTCGCTGTACGCGGCGGCGGCGGTCCGGGCCGGCTGCTCGTACGTCAACTTCACACCGTCCACCGGGCTGCGCACCGAGGCCCTGACAGCGGCCGCCGAGGCCGGCGGACTTCCCCACGCCGGCCGCGACGGCAAGACAGGCCAGACGCTGCTCCGTTCCGTGCTCGCCCCGATGTTCGTGCAGCGCGCCCTGACCGTACGGGCCTGGTCGGGCACGAACCTGCTGGGCGGCGGGGACGGAGCGGCGCTGGCCGACCCGGGCGCGGCCGCGGCCAAGAACGCGGGCAAGGAGCGCGTACTCGCCGACACCCTGGGCACGGCGCCCGAGGGCGAGGTGCATATCGACGACGTGCCGGCGCTCGGCGACTGGAAGACGGCCTGGGACCATATCGCCTTCGACGGCTTCCTCGGCTCGCGGATGATCCTCCAGACGATCTGGCAGGGGTGCGACTCCGCGCTCGCGGCGCCCCTGGTGCTCGATCTGGCGCGGCTGGTGTCGCGCGCGCACGAGGCGGGGCTGAGCGGTCCCCTGCCCGAGCTGGGCTTCTACTTCAAGGATCCGGACGGCGGACCGGCGGCGCTCGCCGAGCAGTTCGAGGCGCTGCTGGGGTTCGCCGACCGGCTGCGGGAGAGCCGGTGAGCCTGCGCGCCTGGGCGGAACTGCTGCGGGTGTCGGCCCTGTTCACGGTCCCGGGCGACGCCCTGGCCGGCGCGGCGGCCCTCGGCGTACGCCCCAACCGGGGCACGGCGCTGGCCGTGGGCGCGTCGCTCTGTCTCTACGAGGCGGGCATGGCGCTCAACGACTGGGCGGACCGCGACGAGGACGCCGTGGACCGCCCGCACCGCCCCATCCCGTCGGGCCGGATCACCCCGGCGGCGGCCCTGACGGCCGCCGCCGCCCTGACCGCCACCGGACTGACCCTCGCCGCCCGCGCGGGCCGCCCCTCCCTCGCGATCGGCACCGCCCTGGCCGCCGCGGTCTGGTCGTACGACCTCCATCTCAAACACACCCCGGCCGGCCCACTGGCCATGGGCGCGGCGAGATCCCTGGATCTGCTCCTGGGCGCGACGGCGACGGCGTCCCGGACCCGCGCCCCGCGCGCCACGCCCGCGCGCCCGACGCCGACGCCGACGCCGACACCGGCCCATGGTCGCGGACGGCCGGCCGGCGCGGGCGCCGTCCGCAAGGCGCTGCCCGCCGCGGCCGTGCTCGGGGCGCACACCGTCGGGGTCACCGTCGTGTCGCGCCAGGAGGCACAGGGCGGCTCCGCCCTCGCACCGCTCGCCGCGCTCGTGGGGACCGCCGGGCTCGGGGTCCTGACCGGGCGGTGGCGCAAGGGCACCCCCGCCTCCGCCGGTTCCCTCGCCGCCGGGGGGCTCGCCGCCGTCTACGTCGGAACCGCGGGCCGTCCGCTGGCGCACGCCGCGCTCAATCCCTCCCCGCCGCTCACCCAGCGCGCCGTCGGGGGCGGGATCCGCGCGATGATCCCGCTCCAGGCGGCGCTCGCCGCGCGCGGCGGGGCCGCCGGGACCGCGCTCGGAATCATGGGGCTCGTACCACTGGCACGGACGTTCGCACGGAAAGTGAGCCTCACATGAGTCTGCGTTTCGGATACGGCACCAACGGGCTCACCGATCTCCGGCTCGACGACGCGCTCGGGCTCCTCGCCGATCTCGGCTACGACGGGGTGGGACTCACCCTCGACCATATGCATCTCGACCCCATGGCCCCCGATCTCGCCGCCCGCACCCAGCGGGTCGCCCGCCGGCTGGGGGAGCTGGGGCTCGGGGTGACCGTCGAGACCGGCGGGCGCTATGTGCTCGATCCGCGCCGCAAGCACGGTCCCACCCTGCTCGACCCGGACCCCGAGGGCCGCGCCGCCCGGACGGGACTGCTGCTGACGGCCGTTCAGGTCGCCGCCGACCTCGGCGCGCACGCCGTGCACTGCTTCAGCGGGGTCACCCCGCCGGGCACCGACACCGACACCGCGTGGAAACGGCTCGAAGAGGCGCTGACCCCCGTCGTCAACGCCGCCGAGCACGCCGACATCCCCCTCGCCGTCGAGCCCGAGCCCGGCCATCTCGTCCCGGACATCGCCGGTTTCCACCAGCTCAGACACCGGCTCGGCGACCCCGACCCGCTCGGTCTCACCCTCGACATAGGCCACTGCCAGTGTCTGGAGCCCGCCTCGCCCGTCGACTGCGTCCGCGAGGCCGCGCCCTGGCTGCGCCATGTGCAGATCGAGGACATGCGGCGCGGCGTCCATGAGCATCTGCCCTTCGGGGACGGCGAGATCGACTTCCCGCCGGTGCTCGCCGCGCTGGCCGCCACCGGTTACGAGGGCCTGACCGTCGTCGAACTGCCCCGCCACTCCCACGCGGGTCCCGAACTCGCCCGTACCTCCCTGGACTTCCTCCGTACGAAGGGAGCAGCAGCATGACCTCGGACCCGCCCCCCACCCGCGAGGAGCCGGCACTCCAGCTCGCACTCCAGCTCGACGGAGCCGCCGGAGCCTGGCTCGACGCGGCCCTCGCCGAAGCGGCGGAGGCCGCCGCGGACCCCGGACGCACCGAGGAGAGCGACAACGTTGCCGCCGCCCCCTGGGAGCTGCGCTTCGCCGCCGCCGGACGCCACTGCGGCCAGGAACACGCCGACTCCGTACGCGTCCTGCTCCTCCAGGAGGCCCGCGCCGGCCTCGCCACCCTCACCCGGCTCTACCACCAGGGCACCGCCGCCGAACGCCGCGCCGTGCTGCTCGTCCTGCCCCACCGCGTCACGGGACCCGGCGCGCTGCCGCTGATCGAGGACGCCCTGCGGACCAACGACACCCGGCTGGTCGCCGCCGCCGTCGGTCCGTACGCCGCCGCCCACCTCGACCCCCACGCGTGGCGGCACGCCATCCTCAAGTGCCTCTTCACCGAAGTGCCCGTCGCCGCCGTCGACGGCCTGGCGAGACGCGCCCACGGAGACGCCGAACTGGCCCGTATGCTCGCCGACTTCGCGGCCGAGCGCACCGCGGCAGGCCGTCCCGTACCCGCCGACCTGCACCACGCGCTGTATCTGACCGGCGAGGAGTCCTGATGCGCATCTTCGACCCCCACATCCATATGACCTCCCGCACCACGGACGACTACCAGGCGATGTACGCCTCCGGCGTCCGCGCCCTGGTCGAGCCGTCCTTCTGGCTGGGCCAGCCCCGTACCTCTCCCGCGAGCTTCTTCGACTACTTCGACGCGCTCCTCGGCTGGGAGCCGTTCCGCGCCGCCCAGTACGGCATCGCCCACCACTGCACGCTCGCCCTCAACCCCAAAGAGGCGAACGACCCCCGCTGCGCGCCCGTGCTGGACGCCCTGCCCCGCTATCTCGCCAAGGACGGTGTCGTCGCCGTCGGCGAGATCGGCTACGACTCCATGACCCCGGCCGAGGACACCGCGCTCGCCGCGCAGCTCCAGCTCGCCGCCGACCACGGGCTGCCCGCGCTGGTCCACACCCCGCACCGCGACAAGCTGTCGGGCCTGCGCCGCACCATCGACGTCGTACGGGAATCCGCCCTCGACCCGGAGTGGGTCCTGCTCGACCATCTCAACGAGACGACGGTCAAGGACGCGGCGGAGAGCGGGAGCTGGCTGGGCTTCTCCATCTACCCCGACACCAAGATGGACGAGGACCGTATGGTCACCGTCCTCAAGGCCCACGGCACCGAGAAGGTGCTCGTCAACTCGGCCGCGGACTGGGGCAAGAGCGACCCGCTCAAGACCCGCAAGGTCGCGGACGCGATGCTCGCCGCCGGTTTCGGCGAGGACGACGTCGACCAGGTCCTGTGGCGCAACCCCGTCGCCTTCTACGGGCTCAGCGGGAGACTCCAGCTCGACGTCCCCGCACCGGAGGCCCTCCACGAGGGCAACTCCATCCTCCGCGGCGGGGAGTGACCCCATGCGCTTCCGCCACCCCGACGGCTCCACCGTCCATCTCTCGTACTGCACCAATGTCCACCCCGCCGAGAACCTCGAAGGCGTACTCGCCCAGCTGCGCGACCACTGCGAGCCGGTACGCAAACGGCTCGGCCGCGACCGTCTCGGTATCGGCCTCTGGCTCGCCAAGGGCGCGGCCCAGGCCCTGATCAACGACCCCGCCGCGCTGCGCGGACTCCGCGCCGAGCTGGACCGGCGCGGCCTCGAAGTCGTCACGCTCAACGGTTTCCCCTACGAGGGATTCGGCGCCGAAGAGGTCAAGTACCGCGTCTACAAGCCGGACTGGGCCGATCCGGAGCGGCTCGCCCACACCAGCGATCTGGCCAGGCTGCTGGCCTCGCTGCTGCCGGACGATGTCACCGAGGGCTCCGTCTCCACCCTCCCGCTCGCCTGGCGCACCGACTTCGACGCCCCGGCGGCCCGCGCCGCCCGCACCGCGCTGACCACGCTCGCCGGACGGCTCGACGCGCTGGAGGACCTGACGGGCAAGTCCATCAGGATCGCCCTGGAACCGGAGCCCGGCTGCACCGTCGAGACCACCACCGACGCGATCGGCCCGCTCACGGAGATCGGCAGCGGCAGGATCGGCATCTGCATCGACACCTGCCATCTCGCCACCTCCTTCGAGGACCCGGCCACCGCCCTGGGCGCGCTGGAGGCCGCGGGCGTCGTCATCCCCAAGGCGCAGCTCTCCGCGGCCCTGCACGCCGAGCACCCGCATCTGCCGGAGGTACGGGAGGCACTCGGCGCGTTCGCCGAGCCCCGCTTCCTCCACCAGACCCGTACCCGCACCGCCGCCGGGCTGCGCGGCACCGACGATCTGGACGAGGCACTCGGCGGCGAGACGCTGCCCGACGGAGCCCCCTGGCGCGCGCACTTCCATGTGCCGCTGCACGCGCCGCCCGCCCCGCCACTCACCTCCACGCTTCCGGTGCTCCAGGACACCCTCACCCGGCTGATCGGCGGCGCCGTGCCGAGGACCCGCCATCTGGAGGTCGAGACCTATACCTGGCAGGCGCTCCCGGCCGAGCTGCGTCCCCGCTCGCGCGGACAGCTCGCCGAGGGGATCGCCGCCGAACTCACCCTGGCCCGCGACCTGCTGGTCGACCTCGGCCTGAAGGAGCTGCCATGACCGAGACCCCGGCCGCGTCGCCGACCCCCCTTCTGGTCCTGGATGTCGTCGGGCTCACGCCCCAACTGCTCGCGCACATGCCGAACCTGCGCAAGCTGGCCGGTTCCGGCTCCCAGGCCCCGCTGAGTACGGTGCTGCCCGCCGTCACGTGCAGCGCGCAGTCCACCTTCCTCACCGGAACCCTTCCCGCCGAGCACGGCATCGTCGGCAACGGCTGGTACTTCCGCGACCTGGGCGACGTACTGCTCTGGCGCCAGCACAACGGCCTGGTCTCCGGCGACAAGCTCTGGGACGCCGCCCGCCGGGTCCACCCCGGCTACACGGTCGCCAACATCTGCTGGTGGTACGCGATGGGCGCGGACACCGACTACACCGTCACCCCGCGCCCCGTCTACTACGCCGACGGCCGCAAGGAACCCGACTGCTACACCCGTCCGCCGGCGCTGCACGACGAACTCACCGAGAAGCTCGGCACGTTCCCGCTCTTCCACTTCTGGGGACCGGGCGCCGACATCGTCTCCTCCCAGTGGATCATCGACGCCACCCGCCACATCATCCGCACCCGCACCCCCGATCTGGCGCTCTGCTATCTGCCGCATCTCGACTACGACCTCCAGCGTTACGGTCCTGACGACCCCCGCTCCCACCGCGCGGCGGCCGAGCTGGACGCCGCCATGGCCCCGCTCCTCGACGACGCCAGGGACGAGGGCCGTACCGTCGTCGCGCTCTCCGAGTACGGCATCACCCGGGTCTCCCGGGCCGTCGACATCAACCGGGCACTGCGCAGGGCCGGGCTGCTGGAGGTCCACACCCAGGACGGCATGGAGTATCTCGACCCGATGGCCTCCCGGGCCTTCGCCGTCTCGGACCACCAGCTCGCCCATGTCTATGTGCGCCGTCCCGAGGATCTCGACGCGACCCGTGAGGCGCTCCAGGACCTGCCCGGGATCGACCAGATCCTGGACGACGAGGGCAAGAAGGCGCACGGTCTCGACCACCCGCGCTCGGGCGAACTGGTCGCCATCGCCGAACCCGACGCGTGGTTCACGTACTACTACTGGCTGGACGACGACCGGGCGCCCGACTTCGCCCAGCTCGTCGAGATCCACCGCAAGCCGGGATACGACCCGGTCGAGCTGTTCATGGACCCGCTCGATCCGTACGTCAAGCTCAAGGCGGCCAAGGCGATCGCCCGCAAGAAGCTCGGTATGCGCTACCGGCTCGCGGTCGTGCCTCTCGATCCCTCACCGATCCGCGGCAGCCACGGGCGGCTTCCCGCGAGCGACGAGGAAGGTCCGCTCATCCTGTGCTCCACCCCCCGTGCCGTCGATGGCCGTGTCGCGGCCACCGATGTGAAGTCGCTCCTCCTCCACCTTGCCGGACTGCACTGACACCCCACTGACAGAAGGAGTTCCGCAATGAGCCGCAAGAAGTCAGCCGACCCCGAGCTCGCGCAGAAGCTCAGCAGACGCTCCATGCTCGGGGTCGCGGCCGGCGCCACCGCCGCCGCGGTCCTCGGCGCCGCGGCCACCCCGGCCGCCGCGCACGGCAAGGGACACGGACACGGTCATGGGCACGGACCCGGCAAGGGACAGCCCGTCCTGCCCACCGGCCGCCTCGGCGTCCAGCTCTACTCACTGCGCGACAAGGTCTCCACGATCGGTTTCGCCAAGGTCTTCGACGAGCTGGAGCGCTTCGGCTACGACGAGATCGAGTTCGCCGGCTACACCCAGGGCTCCGCCGGGGAGATCACCCTGCCCCAGCTCAAGCGGCTGGCCAGGGACCACGGGCTCAAGCCCATCGGCAGCCATGTCAACTACTACGACGACAACAACCCCGGCGCCTACAGCTTCGCCCAGAACCTCGAACAGGTCCTGGACGACGCCCAGGCCCTCGGTCTCGACCATGTGGGGACGGCCTCGGGACCGTTCCGCTACGGCTCCACCGTGGACGCCTGGAAGCGGGCCGCCGAGGACTTCAACACCTATGGCGCGGCGGCCAGGCGACGGGGGCTGAAGTTCTACCAGCACAACCACGCGGAGGAGTTCTCCTTCGCCACCGACCGGCCGAACGTCCGCCTCTACGACGTCCTGCTGGCCGAGACCGACCCCGATCTGGTCTTTCTGGAGATGGACATCTACTGGGCCTTCGCGGGCCAGTTCCGCTTCAGCAAGACCCCGGAGGGCAAGCCCGCCCCCTTCGACCCGCTGCGCTATGTGCTCAAGCAGCCCGACCGCTACCCGCTCTTCCATGTCAAGGACGGCATCGAGGACATCGCCGCCCGCGACGGGTACCGGATGGTGGACGTCGGCGACGGCGACATCGACTACCAGCGCTTCATATCGGCGGTGAACAAGACCCGCGGTGGCCGCCGTGACCACCACTGGCAGGTCGAGCACGACCAGCCGGTGGACTCGATCGCCTTCGCCCGCAAGTCCGCCGCGCATCTGCACTCGCTGCGCGAACGGCGGTAATCCGTACCCCCCGCGGGACGGGCAGGAGCGACGGCCCCCCGCGCGGCACACGCCCAGGACCGACC
>NZ_JBSGVS010000120.1:0-13397 GCF_053608565.1 Streptomyces sp. NPDC055025 | reverse complement strand
TGGACGTCCCCGTCGGTGAACAGGGCGCGCTTGACGGACTCGGCTCCGGTGACGATGCAGCACATGGCGTCGGACAGGTCCGGCGTCATGTGGGAGAGGTTGTCGAGCGCGGTGACCCATCCCGCCGCGACGGCCGCGATCAGGTTCTCCTCGTCCTTCGGAGCCCGCCGCAGGTCCCCGCTCATGCCCTCCACGATCCGCACCAGCATCCGCCCGCCGGTCGACTTCCCCGCCCCCTGCGGCCCGGTGAGGAACGGGGCCGGGACGGGCACGCCCGGTCCGAGACAGCCGATGAGCCACGCGATGGCCAGGCATTCGGTTTCCGCGTTGGCGAAGTTGCACAGCCTGAGCAGAAGGTCGATGCCTTTGCCGTCGGTGTCTCTGGCCGGCAGGGGCAGTTCACCGGTGAGCTGGGTGCGCCGCCAGCACACCTCACGCGGATCCGGGACAGCGATGTCCCAGCCGGTGGGGTGGATGCGTACGGACCGGCCGTCGTTGCGGCCCAGGTCGAGCCAGGTCGCTCCGTCGAATCCGGGGGCGACGCGGATGTGTACGGCCTGGGTGGTCTCGGTCAGCGCCAGCGCCTCGATCAGGTCGAGGGCTTCCTTGAGCGCGGTGCCGTTGAAGACGCCGCGCCCGTCCCGGAACATGCCGACCATGAGTTCCTGCCGGTGGCTGCCCGTCGTGCCCTGTGAGCGAATCGGACGGGCCACCGGGTGGCCGTTCTTCTGCGCGTACACGGTGCCGTCGGCGGTGCGGAAGTACCGGAAGTGTGCTTGCGCATAGTCGGTGATGACCTCGCGCCCCGGAGTCTTCTCGTCGTCGGCCACAGCCCTACACCCCCAACGCCGTACGAGCATTGGACCATGCGATGGTGCAGTGCCGCAGGGATTCGCCCTTGGCCTGAGCGGCGGTGAACAGCCGTGCGACGTGGGAGTCGGTGAGGCACCCGCACCGGCCATGGGTGGACAGGACAGCGAGGAAGGTCCGGTACACGGTCGTATGGATCGCGCTGCCCGCCTGGGTGATGCGCTGCTCGGCCATGGCGATGCCGCGTTCCAGGTAGGCGGGCACGCGGTGGCGGCACTCCCCGCCCCCGACGGGCGCGGGTACCGTGATGACGACCGGCGTAGACCGGGCCGCGGCGGGCTCCGTCACGGCCAGCGCGCGCACGGCGTCGGGCAGCTCGGTCATGACGCCGGTGCCGGGTCCGAGCCAACGGACGTAGGACATGACGGATTTGATGTCGACGTCCGGCCGGACCGCGTTGCGTGAGCGCATGGCGCCCCGGTAGATCCAGTGCTCCCCGCGCGTGGTC
Organism: Streptomyces sp. NPDC055025; assembly: GCF_053608565.1. Lineage (NCBI taxonomy): Bacteria > Bacillati > Actinomycetota > Actinomycetes > Kitasatosporales > Streptomycetaceae > Streptomyces > Streptomyces sp. NPDC055025. The sequence continues at coordinate 12,079 of NZ_JBSGVS010000120.1, read as the reverse complement.
GGCACGGTGCGAGTGGCCGGCAGGGTCTCGCGGGCCCAGACGACGGCTGCTGCGTTGTCCAGATCCACCACCGTCAGGCCCGCACCACCCGGGTGGTAGGCGACGGCCCCCGCCTCACGCCACGCCGGCGCCCACGGCCGGGAGGACAGCACGCCCGGATCGGTGGTCGCGGCGGCCCATCCGTGACACGGAGCCGGGCAGGCGCACGCACCCGCGCGCTTCATGTGCGGCCGGTCGCCACACGCGGAGCCGGTGCACGCCGGGCAGTTCCCGAACGGGAGCTTCCCCGCCCGCAGCGGCAGCACGGGCACGCCCACCGCTGCGAGGTCGAGCGCGGTCCGCAGATGCTCACTCATGCGACGGCGCTCCCCTCACGTGTGATGGGGAGGCTGGTGGCGTTGAGGAGTAACCCGTAGGCATGGTGGGCCTGTTGGGGGACGACGCCGTTGCCGATGATGCGGAGCTGTTCCTTGCGGGGGATGCCGTCAACGGCGGTCACCCACCCGGAGGGCAGGCCCATGAGCCATTCCGCGAACGCCGGCGACAGGCGCCGGTTGCCGCGGGTGCCGGGCTCGGTCGGGCACGGCGCCGCACGGCCGGTGACCGCTTCCCACCGGCGGATCGCGGGCCCGAAGTCGGTGCCGTCACTGGCCACCCACCGGTCATCGAGCCGCACGGCCTGGCCGGGCAGGTAGTACCGGCCGGAGGTGTCGCGCTGGTTCGGCCCGCCGTGCGGCCCGTCCGAGACTTTCGGGGTGGGCAGGAGGTTGACGACCACTTCGTTCAGCGGCCGGCTGTTCCTGCCGAGCAGGTTCGAGGCACCCGACTTCCAGTCCCGCGCGGCGGGGGTCGGCAGCAGGCTGCGGACCGCGTCCGTCAGGGTGCTTCCGTACCCGTTTCCGTACGGTGTGCCATCGGCCCTGAAATTCGCGGTCCCCCTCGAATCGGCCGCCGTGGGCATGGGGAACAGGCTCACCCCTCCGGCCACAGAGGCAGGAGGAAGACCACTTCGTCCTCCAGCGTCGGGCCGTGCCCGCCCTGCTTGCGCTTCTCCGGCGGCTGCGGTCCGCCGTTGACCCCAAGCTGTGATGTCGGGGTCTTCAGCAGCGGGATAGGCAACTGCGAACCAGCGGTCCCGCGGGTGCGGGGCGCCGACTTCGGGGTCACCAGCTCGTAGACATGTCCACCGGACGTCATACCCGAGCGCGGCCAGGTCCGCGGCGACGACGTCCAGCCCCCTGCTCCGGAGCGCCGCCACGTTTTCCAGGTAGACGTAGCGCGGTCGAATGATGCCCACAGCCTCAGCGACGTTTTTCCAGACGCGCGACCACTGCCCATGGATTCCGTCCCTCTTCCCTGCGTTGGAGATGTTGCGGCACGGGAAGCCCGCGCCGATGACGTCCGGTGCGTACAGGTCCCGGACCTGCCGCCAGTCCAGGGCGGTGATGTCCCCGAGGTTCGGGACCCCGGGGTGGTGCGCGGCGAACACGGCCGCGGCGTAGGGGTCGCTCTCGGCGTAGGCGACCGGCGTACCGCCGGTCCCGGCGTGGATGGCCTCTTCCAGGCCGCCGTAGCCGGCGCACAGCGCCAGCACCCGCGGCCGGTCCGGCACTCGCCGGATCAGGGTCGGTTGAGTCATGCTGGATGCCTCCAGTTCCACTGTTGAGTTGTGCTGGATGAGGGCGGCCCCCTCTCGCCAAAGACCGGGGCCGCCCTCAGTGGTTGTGTGCTAGGCGCGGGTGATGACGATGGCGGTGGCGTCGTCGCGGTAGCCGTCGGGGTCCGGCTGAGCCGCCGCGACGAGAGCGTCCGCGAGTGTCTGCGGGTTTTCGGCGTGTTCCCGGCACAGCTCTGCTGCTGTCTCCGGGGCTACCTGGTCCGAGACGCCGTCACTGACGAGCAGGACGAGGGGGACGTCCTCCGGGATTTCCAGTTGGCGGCAGGTCATCTCCGTCGCCTGTGCGAGACCGAGCCTCGCCCAGTTGTCCTGGGTTTCCGCGATCTCGATGGGGACGCCACCGTTCCACCGCAGCCACTGCCCCATGGTCTGGTCGGTCGACCACTGGGTGAGCGCGGCCCCGTCCCAGCCGTACGCCCTGCAATCGCCGATCCAGTGGATGCTGGTGGGTCGGCCCGGTTCCATGGAGGCGTAGACGGCGGACATGTGCGGCGGGCGGTCGTACGCGCCGATCATCCGTCCGGCGGTGGTCAGGGCGACGAGCCCGCCCATGGCCATGCCGGTGAGGGCGATGGTGGACGGCGCATGCCGGGCGAAGTCCACGACGTCCGCGTGGTGTCCGGCTCCGTCCACGACGGCCGCGCAGACGCGGTCGCCCTGGCGGTGAATGTGCGCGCCGTCCGCGCAGGGAGGCTCGGTTCCTCCCCGGGTGGCGACGCCGGTCAGGATGTGCGGGATCTGGTCAGGCATGGGTGCCTTCCTCGCAGCGGAGCCGGACTGTCCGGCTCCCCACCGCGCCCGGCGTTGGCCGGGCGCGTCTGGGCAGCCGTCAGGCGGCGGGCTTGTCGAGGTGGTCCAGGGCGCGTTGGAGCAGGGGGCGGTGTGCGGTGTAGAGGGTGCGTCCGGCTGCGCTGATCGCGGTGTCGAGCTGGTCGAGGGAGCCGAACGGCCACCAGGTGGCGTCAATGGCGTCGTCGGCGGCGGTCGCGGTGACCTGCACGGGGAGCTGGTAGAGCGCGCTGGTGGAGGCGACCCACGCGTGATCCGAGTTGCGCCAGTCGTCCACGAGGTCCCGCCCGAGGATGGTCGGGCGGTGGTCGGCCAGGTCGACGCCGGTTTCCTCGCGCAGCTCACGGACCAGGGCGGCCGGGGCGGTCTCGCCCGGGTCGACCATGCCGCCCGGGATCGCCTCCACGCCGATGTCGCCCCGGGTGATCAGCAGTACCCGCCGCCGCTCGCCGCTGCCCGCGACGACGATCGGGTCGGCGGCGGCGTTCTCGCCCCAGCGGCCGAGGTTGCGCCCAGTGCGGCCGGTGCGGCCGTGAGGGTGCAGGGGCCAGCCCCGCTCATCGAGCTGGAACGGTACGAGTGCGGCGGCCTGTCGCTGGGGCCAGTCGTGTACGTCGGCCGGGGTGGGCGCGGCCTCGGCCCAGTCGGGCACGTGGTGTGCCAGAGCCGCGGGCAGCAGCTCGGGCGGCGTGACGTCCGTCGGCATCGCGCGGTGGAGGCGGTCGGCCCGGTGCCTGGTGACGGTGGTGAGGAGTTCGGCGGGGTCGTCCTCGAAGGCATGGAGGGCGACCATGGCGGTCACGATGACGTCGCACAGCTCGGTCGCGACGTCGGCGCGGGTGTGGCTGATGCCCTTGCGGGGGTTCTGGCCGCGCATGCCGATGTATGCCTGAGCGGCCTCCCCGGCTTCCTCGGTGACCTTGAGCAGCCGGAGTGCGGTCTCGTCGCGGCCGGTGCCGTTGCGGGCGTCCAGCCACGTCACGATTGCGCGGACGTGGTCCCACGGGAGTGTGCCGGGCTGGGAGTTGGCGGACATGGTGGTCTCGCTCACGGGATGTCTCCTCAGGAGATGATGGTTACTGTGTGTGCAGGGAGGGAGGCAGGGGTGTCCCCAGGGAAGGCTGTTTTCGGGGTTTTCCGAGGTGGGGGCGGGTGTGCTTCCCTGCCTCCCTAACCGGGGGTTACCGCAGATCAGGTCAGGGAGGCGGGCCCGGGGAGGCGGTCAGGGAGTTCTCCCTGCCTCCCTGGACGCCTCCCTTCACCCTGCGTTACTTTCGGCGGTGTCCGCGTCGCGCTCTTCCAGCGCTTCGGTGAGGAGCGCGCGGCTGACGTGCATGATCCCGCCGGTCTTGTACGGCGCCGCTCCGACCGCTTCCAGAGCCTGTGTCAGGTCGGGTGCGGTCCACTCGCGGTACTCGCCCGGGTTGAGCGCGGCGAGGCGGGCGCGGACCTCATCAGTGCGCATCCGCTTCGTGTCGCCCATCACGGTGGCGATGTCCGCAAGGTGGTCGGCGGGCTCATCGGCGGGGCCGGCGGCGGGGGTGATGCCGTCGCGCAGGGCCAGTGCGCGGTTGACGACGGGGGTGATCTGGTCGGTCTTGGAGTCCTTGCGGACGTAGTAGGCGCGGACCAGTTCGAACGGGTTCTTCGTGAACCCGACGGTCAGGGCCGTGCCGATGTTCTCGGCGGGGTTGAGGGTGGTCGCGGTGATCCCCGCCCGGTGCTTCCCGGTGCCCAGCAGGCCGTCGTTGGCGACGTGGTCACCGACCGCGAACGCCACACGGTGGCTGGTGTTGCGGGTGACATCCTTCGGGATGCTCTCCGCGGTCGGGGAGACGGTGACCCAGATCAGCGTGATGCCGACCTTCCGGGCCTTCTTCATCACCTTGACCGCCAGTTCGGCTGCCTCCGCGCCGTACTTCTTGTGCATGAACAGCTCATGGCACTCGTCGAAGACGACCACCTTCGGCCGCATCCGGGGGTCCTGCTCCGCGATCTTCCGGGTGAGGGCGACTTCTTCCCCGCCCATCTCATCGAGCAGCTTCCCGCGCTGGGTGACCTCGTCACGCAGGGCCCGCAGGGCTTTGAGGGCCGCTTCGATCTGCTCGTCCTCGTCGCCCTTGACCAGGGTCCGCAGCCGCGGCTTCATCACGTCGTAGTCGACGTTGTAGGCCATGACGTAGACCTCGATCTCCACCAGCCGGTCCAGCATCGCACCCAGCAGCAGACCCACGACCAGCGACGACTTACCCGAGCCCATGATTCCGCCGACCATGTAGTTCGACGCCATGAGCTTGCCGCCGACCGGCTCGCCGCGCTGGGAGACCCCCAGGGGCACGCCCTTGAAGTAGTCGGCCTCCCCGTCGGCCAGCAGGGGCCAGTCGGGCACCTTCCCCGACAGCGAGCCCTGATCGGCCACCCACAAATCGAGTACGCCGGGCTGGTCGTGGGGCTCGGTCGGCCACACCGCCACGGGCTTGCGCAGCAGGTTGTGTGCCAGCACGGTCTTCTTGCCGTTGACCATCTCCACCGTGACACCCATGGGGAGCTGGAGCCGGGAGTGCCAGCCGTTGCCCAGACGTGTGGTCGGGGCCACCCACCGCGGCTGCCACCCTTGCTTGACCGCCTTGTTCAGCGGCGCGATACCCAGGTGCCGAAGCGCGTCCAGAATGGCGCCCTCATCAGGGACAACATCCTGCGTATCCCCTTTGGCGGCGGGCATTGCCCATTTCGGTGCAGCCCCACGGGACTTGCCGACCGCCCACAGGCTCAGCAGCGCCAGCCACGGGGCGAGAGCGACGGCCGGCCCCCACACCACGCCCACGATCATGCACATGGTGTGGATGAAGTCGACCATGCCCATGGTCGGCGCGATCACATCCGCGATGTCGCCGCCGGAGACCGCCATGACAGTCCCGATGGCGAGGAGACCGCCCTCGGCCAGGGCCGCGCCGACCACGGCGGACTTCGCCAGGGCCGGAACACCCGCGATCAGGGCCATCCGCCGTGCGTGACGGGCCTGCCGGAACCGGTCCGCCTTGTCCTGCCACTCCGCCGCGACTTCCTGCTGGCCGGCCGCTTCCGCCGCTTTGATCATCCGCTGATGAACGGCCGTGGTCCGGCCGTCCCACGCACGCTTCGTCAGCACCACGCCACCGCCGACCACGTACGAGCCGTGCCGGGCCACCAGGCGAAGACCCGTGCGAGTGCGCTGATGCGTCAGGGCCGCACGGAGCCTGCGGCGACGGACCCGGGGCGCCTTGTCCGCACCCGGGGCGGGCGCGGGTGTGTCCTTCACCAGGCGCGGGGCGGGGGTTTCAGCCGGGGGCCGGTGGTCGTCAAGGTGGTGCAGGGTGCCCACGACTGGAACCTCCAGCGTCGAGTCGGTCATGATGGATGCCTCCTGCTCTCTCGTGTGGAGCGGTAGGGCCCCGGGCGGCCGGTCGCTTGGCCGTGGACGGCCACCCGGGGGATAGTCAGAGCCCGATACGGCGGGCAGCCTGCTCGGTACGGCGCAGGACCGCTTCGGCGTCCTTGCGGGCCTGGCGTGCGGTGTTCTTGGTATCGCGGGTGGCGGTGCGTTCGGCGGTCTTCGCGGCGGCCACCTGGTCCTTCGCCTTGTCGAGCTGGTCTCGCATGGCGTCCGTCTCGCGCCAGCCGCGGTCCTCGGCGCGGGCGTCGATCCGGTCGATCTCCGCCTCGATCCGCGGGTCGACCGCGTCAGCGACGGCCTGCTTGACGCCACGGGCGACCAGCCACGCGCGCCGACCGCGTTCGGATCGGGTGTACGTACGCATCAGCGACTCCCCTTGTCCGGGCCGGGCTGTCCGGCTCCCCTCACCGCCCGCACAGGTCGGGCGGATCGGGCAGCCGTCAGCCGCGACGCCGACGACGCCGGGCGCTGCTGGTCCTGCTCAGGGTTTCCACGGTGGCCTTGCCGTCCGGGCCGCCGACCGACCGCACGACCGTGACCATGCCGTAGGTGATGGCGACCACGACCAGCGCGACCACCGCGAGGGAGATGGCCATGGAGGTGATGGCGGCGATCAGCATGGGACCGAAGTACACGGAGGCGCCGACCGCGCCGGCGCCGACCCCGGAGCCCAGCGCGACGCGCTGCATGGTCCGGTCGGGCGGGGCCTGGTGGATGTGGACGATCTGCGGGGTGCCGGTCTGCTGAGGGGCGGGCAGCGCGGCGGGGTCGATGTAGGCGTGGGTGCCGTCCGGGAGTTGGACGACCGTACGCGGGGCGGGCAGGGATTCCACGGTGCCTCCGTAGCGGTGTCGGGGGTGGTGCAGGAGCGCCCCGGGCCGGAGTCGAACCGGCCCTGCGACCATCGGGGCTGTCGAGCGGGGAGATCAGCGGGACCACCTGATGTTGCGTTCTGCGAGTTCGCAGTCCCTCTCGCGCTGGGCAGCGAGCACCCGCTGGTACTCGCTCTCCCTCGTGGCTTTCCTGTTCTTTTCTTCCAGCTCAGCGAACCTCTCTTCACTCATCTCCGGCTCAGGGGTGGGAATCAGCTCAGGGGTGGCAGGGGTGTTGCGGCGGAACATGGCCATGGGGTGCCCTATCGGGTCGGTGGGTGAGTGGTTGGCGGTGCGTGCCCCGGGCCGGATCCGATCTGGCGCCCTTCACGGCTGGTGGCCGGGGCTGGGGGGTGCGGCAGGGGAGGTCAGGCGGCGAGAGCGGGAGTATCGGCGCAGGTGACGCACATGCCGAGGGACGTCGGGATGCAGTACCCGGCGTCGCTGCGGCATTCGGGGCAGATGCGGCGGGCGGCCATGGCCTTGTCCAGGGCCGCCCGCTTGCCCGGGGTCATGGGCCGGACCGGCAGAGCACGGTCGAGCCGGTAGAGGTAGGCCACCCGGATCGTGGGAGGACTGCCGGGACGCCTGTAGCGGTTGGAGAACCACAGGAGTTGCGCGGCAGCATGCTGACCGCCTGGACGGAGCCCTTGTGCGCGGAGCTGCCGCCGGGTGGCCAGACCGGGCGGGGCCATACGGAACGGGTAGGTGGGGATGCCGTACAGGTCCCCGTCGGGGTCCCAGAACCGTGCCGCCATCACCCGACCGCCACGGTGTCATCCTGACGGGAATCGGCAACGGCGCTGCCGGCGGTCCGCTCCGCCTTGAGCGTGTCGCGCAGACCGCGCGCCTTCTCCGCCGACGTCCGGACCGCCTTGCGGATGCCGTCGGCCGTCAGCTCCTTGTCGGACCAGTCGGCCGTCAACTGCCGTGCCTCATCCAGCAGTTGGTCCGCTGTGCGTGTCGGCCGGCTGGTGCGTGCGGCGGCCGGGACCCGACCGGTCGCCCGGCGGGGACGGGCCGACTCAGCAGCGACCGCCGACACGACCGGCACCGGCTCGACCGGTACGGGCAGTTCGACGGGCACGGGCGCGGGGAGCGGGGCCGGGTCGGCCGACGGCTCCACCGGCGTGTGCACCGGGGTGTCGGGCGACTCTTCCAGGTCAGACATCGACCGATTGATCTCGATCTCGGTCGTTTTCTGACCATCTGTGTCATCGCTCGGTCGGGTGTCCGGTCGGTGGTGCAGGATCTTCGCGACCAGATCGGATCCGAAGTAGATCGACCCGACCGGCAGACTGGTGGCGAGCAGGACCAGCGCGTAGTTGGCGGGGTCCCAGTCGGCCAGTCGGCCCCAGTCGACCGATCCGCCGTGCAGCTCGGGGACGAGTCCGTGCACGTAGTTGAGGACGAGTGAGGCGAGCGTGTAGGCGGCCAGCACCCCCAGCGCGAACTTCCGGGCGGCGGGCTCGGTCAGCACCAACGCGGCGATCAAAGCAAGCGCCATCAGTCCGTCCACCACGAACGGATAGAGCGTGGCCCCGGTGTTGTCCGCGCCGATCGCGCGGGCCACATCCCGCAACGCGTTCCACGACACCCGGAACGCCATCGCGACCACGCCGACCAACGCGAGCACGAGCAGGACCTTGGCGGTGCGGTTCATGCCGCACCCCCCGGCACACGCGCCGTGGCCTGGTTCGTCAGCTCCCGGCGTTCGGCCAGCACGCGGCGACGGGCCCGGCGCACCCGGCGGGTGTCCAGCTCCGTGACCGGCCGGTCCAGCGTCATGATCTGCGCGTCGAGCAGGGCGATCTCCGCCGTGATGACGGGCGTCTCCAGCTCGATCGCGTCCAGCTCGGCGTCCGTCGGCTCAAGCCACGGTTCGAACGCGATGAGGCCGTCCAGGACGGTAATGTCGTTCATGAGTCGGGTTCTCCCTAGCAGGTGGCACGGCTCGACAGCGGCCCGGAGTTGCACCTCCGGGCCGCGCGCCGTTCATGAGTGGAGTGCCCCGGCAGGGAGTCGAACCCTGCCTGCGACCATCGGGGCGGTAGCGGTGTGGTCAGCGCTGGACAACTGGTTTGCCGAGGTCGCGGTGCCCCACAGCAACGGCGTAGCCGGCGCGGGTGAGCAGGTCACCCAGAGCCATGGAGACTGTGGCCGCCCGGTGTCGGCCGCCCGCGCAGCCGACAGCGACCCTGACCGTTCCGGCGCTCGGCCCGGCGGCGAACGCTGCGACCGCATGCGCCGCCGCCTCGACCAGGTCAGCGATGCCCGCCGTATCGAGCACCGCTGTACGGACCAGCTCGTCATGCGCGGTCATGTAGCGAAGCTCCGGGCTGACGTGTGGGTCCCGGAAGTGATGCCGCAGGTCGATCGTCAGATGAGCGGCAGGCGGTTCCCCATGCAGGTAGCCGAACGAGACGATCTCGACGGCCGCCATCAGACGGCGGCGACGATCAGCGCGGCGACCAGCAGCCACACGTGATGGAAGGACTGATCCAGCGCGTAGGCGCCGGTCCCGAGCGTCGGGGCGTACCCGCCGTCGGCCGTGGCGGGGGCCGCCGGGTGCGCCGGGGTCCCGAGGCTGTAGAACTCGCTTTTCCCCGTGACCTTGGCCAGCCACGCGAGGGTTGACCGGCGGTCCGCCCACCAGTGGGTTACGGCGTCGACCGCGAATCCGAGGACGAGACCGAGCGTGCTCACCCGCAGGTCAAGAAGTAGGACGACCGGCAGGAGCAGGGTCATCTTCGTGAGCGTCAGGCCCAGCACGTGCCGGGCATCGGCCAGCCGGCCGGTCCAGCCGGGCAGGCCCTTCGTCGCGGCCTGGCACGACGACTGCACCCAGTGGTCACCCACCGAGTGACCGACGTACAGGGCGATGAACACGGCGGCGAACGTCGCGGCGGCCATCACCGGGTCGCCTTGGCCCGCGCGTCTTCCCGGCTCTGCCGGTTCCGTTCGGCGTTCCTGCGGTCCAGCTCGGCCCGCTTCTCCGCATCTGTCAAACTGACGAACACAGGTCCTCCTCATCAGGTCCTGTACGCAGGTCCCGGTTGCCCCCGGGGCCTGCACTCGTTTTGACCGCTTCGTGTTGAGCGGTCACGACCACCTGACCTGGTGTGCAGGTCGGTGGAGTGCCACGAGCCGGATTCGATCCGGCGCCCCTCACGGCGTGTTGTCGTGGCTGTACTGCGTGTCTCCTTCAGGTCTGCGGCCCCCGTGCGAGGTAGAGCCGCCATGCCTGGCGAAGGCGTATGGAGACGTGACCTTTCGGTCTAAGCCCTCCGGTCTGACCAGGCGCCGGGAACCTCGGCCCGTTCTGCCCCGGGCCCCTTTGTTGTGCAGCTCGAAGCAGCCCAAAAAGGGCCCTTCTCGCTGTCTCCGCTTCCTTCGCGGCGACATGCCCAACATAGACAACCTGCCTAGGCAGGTCAAGAGGGTTGGGTGAGTCGTGCATGTTGGGCATGTGGCTTAGCATGGATGTATGAGCCTCGACCCGGACGACCCGCGACCGCCGTATCAGCAGGTCAGCAGCTCTCTGCGAGCCGCGATCCTCACGAAGAAAGAGGGGTTCGCCCCTGGCGACAAACTTCCTTCCGGCCCTGAGCTGGCCCGGCGCTACACCGTGGCACGCGGGACTGTAGACAAGGCTCTGGAGCTACTGCGGAGCGAGGGTCTGATCGTCACTCGCCAGGGCAGCGGGTCATTCGTGCGGGAGCGCACAGAACGGCCGGTAGGGCTCCGGCCCCACATCGAAGCGGCGTTTACCGAGCCGCAAGTAACCCTCGACTTCGCCGGCTTCTCCAGCGAGACCCTGTACAACGCCATGCAAGAACCTCTGGACAAGATCCGATCGGGCCGACTCACCCCGGAATCAATCACGGTTCGCCTGCTTCTGCCTGACACAACCGCGCCCATGGCAGTTCCCGTTCTGGTCGAGGGGCTGCGGGACGAAGTCGCGCTGCGCGACCGGGCGCGGAACATCGCGCTGACAAACGCAGGCGGCATCAAGCACTCCGTGGAAGTGCTCGCAGAGTACGGACTGGTCAAGTCCGTCAACGTAGAGGTGCGCGTCCACAAGGCGTCCAGCCTGTTCAAGCTCTACATCCTGAACAAGCGGGAAGCCTTTTTCGGGTTCTACCCCCTGCGTGAACGGTCCCTCTCAGTCGAAGGTGAGTCGCGTACGTTCTTCGACGTTACGGGCAAGGACACGACTCTCTTCCACCACTCCGCCGGACCGGATGACGCCTCGCTGGGGTCGCTCTACATTCAGCAGGCTCAGCTCTGGTTCGACAGCGTGTGGAACACCATCTCCTATGAGCGGCAGCCATGAGCACGAACCACCTCGCAGACGTGCTTCGACCCGTCAAGCACGTTCTTCTCGACTTCGACGGCCCGGTCTGTTCGGTCTTCGCCGGTCTACCCGCGCCCGACGTGGCGCGTCGGCTATACGGCGCGCTCCGTCCCGCCCTCACCGTGGATGCCCCCGCTGATTGGGCGGCGGAGACAGACCCGCTCGCGCTACTGCGGCACGTCGCCGAGGCGTGTCCGAACTTGGCGGCCACGGCAGACGAGACACTGACACGGTTGGAGGTGGAGGCGGTCGCGCTTGCTGAGCGGACCGTCGGTGGAGAAGCCGCCATCCGCGCCTGTGTCGAATCGGGCCGCTCCGTCTGGATTATCAGCAACAACTCGGGTGACGCGATCCGTGCCTATCTCGATGATCACGGGCTCACCGACCACATCGCTGGCGTGTTCGGGCGAGTACCGGGCGACCCCACGTCCATGAAGCCCAGTCCCCGCCTGCTACTCGATGCCCTGTCCGCCGCGTCAGCCGCACCCGCGTCGTGCATCTTCATCGGCGACGCGGCGCGAGACGTACAAGCCGGTCACGCCGTGGAGGTGGCCACCATCGGCTATGCCAACAAGCCGGGCAAGGAAGCCAAGTTGGCGGCGGCGGGGGCCGTGGCGGTGACTGACTCGATGGAGGCCGTCGCGGATGCTCTCGGTTAACCTCCGCCGTTGGACCAGCCGGGCCGTCTTGGGGCCGTCCGGGGTGGCCCAGCGGTGACCAACAACGACCAACGACGACCACTACCACGCAGGTCAGAACGTTGCCGATGGAGCGCACCGCAGGTGACGGAACCGGCGTATCAGTTCTTCGACATCTAAACCGCGGGACCGGGCGCCTGGGCTGAAGGTCCGGAGACATGCGGTAGTGCACCGGGTGTGCACCGGCCGGGCAAGCCTCCGACGTGACGTCAGAAGTCGGCGAGGGCCGTTCTCCCCGAAATGGGGTAACGG
>NZ_JBSGVS010000119.1:0-13445 GCF_053608565.1 Streptomyces sp. NPDC055025 | reverse complement strand
TCTTTGTGAAGGGCGAGGTCATCAAGACCGTGCCGGAGTCGAAGATCGTGGAGACCCTGATCGAAGAGGCGATGAAGATCGCCGAACAGATGGAGAAGGACGGCATCCCCTCGGGCGAGCCCGAGGTCTCCGTGAGCTGACGGATCCCGGCGGCGTATCCCGACGGATTCCGTCGGCGTACCCCAGCGGCGTATCCCCCCGGCGGATCCCGGCGGGGCGGCTCCGAGCGACCGCTCCGAACCGGATCCGTTCGACCGTTCCAACCGGTTCCGTCCGACCGCTCCGAACCGGCTTCGGGCGACCGCTCCGGGCAGGCTCCTCCCGCCCTCCGCCGCCCCCGCCCCCGGTATCGTCCCCGCCCCCGCTCCTTTACGTACCGGGGTCCCGCGGCTACGTACCGGGGGTCCCGCGGCCCCTGCCCAGGGCATCGGCCGCGGGACCTTCCCCTGTGAGCGGCACACCACGGACCCGCCAGGTACAGTGCGGGGATCAGCAGACCGTATGGTGAGGCCCCTCGTGTTGACGCAGACCACCACTCGGGTCCTCGAACCCGGTGAACTCGGCGCCGCGCTCGCCATCCTGGAGAGCGAACCCGTCGCCAACGCCTTCGTGACCTCCCGGGTGCAGATCGCGGGACTCGACCCCTGGCGCCTCGGCGGCGAGATGTGGGGCTGGTACGCGGACGGGCGGCTGCGCTCCCTCTGCTACTCCGGCGCCAATCTCGTACCGATCTGCGCCGGCCCCGAGGCCGTACGCGCCTTCGCGGACCGCGCCCGCAGAACCGGCCGCCGCTGCTCCTCGATCGTCGGCCCCGCCGAGCCCACCGCCCAGCTCTGGCGGCTGCTGGAGCCCAGTTGGGGCCCCGCCCGCGAGGTCCGCGCCCATCAGCCACTGATGGTGACCGAGGAGATCCCCGCCGTGGTCGCGCCCGATCCCTTCGTGCGCCGTATCCGCAAGGACGAGCTGGAGGTGATCATGCCGGCCTGTGTCGCCATGTTCACCGAGGAGGTCGGCGTCTCCCCGCTCGCGGGCGACGGCGGACTGCTCTACCAGGCACGGGTGGCCGAACTGGTCGGCGCGGGGCGGTCGTTCGCCCGTATCGACGACGGCAGGGTCATCTTCAAGGCCGAGATCGGCGCCGCGACCACCCAGGCCTGCCAGATCCAGGGCGTCTGGGTCGACCCCGAGTACCGCGGCCGGGGCCTGTCCGAGTCGGGTATGGCGGCGGTCGTACGGCACGCGCTGGCCGATGTCGCACCCGTCGTGAGCCTGTACGTGAACGACTACAACACCCCTGCCCGCGCGGCCTATCGGCGCGTCGGCTTCCGTGAGGTGGGCGCCTTCATGAGCGTGCTCTTCTGAAAGTAGGGTTCGGCCATGCTGAGCATCCCCGGGGACACCCCCCGGATCCCCGACGTCCAGGTAGCGCCGGTCGATCTCGCCTCACGCGTCGACGAGGCACTCGCCGTGCAGGCCCTCGCCTTCGGGCTCAGCGACGACGAGATCGGGGTACGCCGCCATATCGTGCTCCGGCATCTCATGTACCCCGGCTGCCGTGCCTTCGGCGCGACCACCGGATCGGGCCGGCTCGTCGGGTTCGTGTACGGCCTGCCGAACGACCGGGGCCACTGGTGGTCCACGGTCGTCGAGCCGTATCTGCGCGCCACCGCCTCCGACGACTGGCTCGACGACTCCTTCGTGATCACCGAACTCCATGTCCATCCCGAGTTCCAGGCCCGCGGCATCGGCCGCGCGCTGATCACCGCCATCACGGACGGCGCCGTACAGCCGAAGTCGATCCTGTCCGCCATCGACATCGAGAGCCCGGCCCGCCGTCTCTACCGCGCGCTCGGTTACGAGGACCTCGCCCGCCAGGTCCACTTCCCCAGCGCGCCCAAGCCGTACGCCGTGATGGGCGCCCCGCTGCCACTGCGCGGACGGCGCGACGGCGGCGGCTGAGCGACAACTGATTTCCGCCTGCCGGGGCGCCCCGGCTAACCTCCAGGCATCACCCGAGAGAACGCAGAACGCAGAACGCCAGGAGTGTTCCCCATGTCCCAGGTCCAGCGCATGTCCCGTTTGATGGTCAAGACACTGCGCGACGACCCGGCGGACGCCGAGACCCTCAGCCACAAGCTGCTCGTCCGCGCGGGGTATGTCCGCCGTACGTCCGCCGGCATCTGGAGCTGGCTGCCGCTGGGCAAGAAGGTCCTCGACAACATCTCACGCGTCGTCCGCGAGGAGATGGACGCGATCGGCGCGCAGGAGGTACTGCTGCCCGCGCTGCTGCCCAGGGAGCCGTACGAGGCCAGCGGCAGGTGGGAGGAGTACGGCGATCTGCTGTTCCGGCTCAAGGACCGCAAGGGCGCCGACTATCTGCTGGGCCCGACGCACGAGGAGATCTTCACCCAGGTCGTCAAGGACCAGTGCACGTCCTACAAGGATCTGCCGGTGATGCTGTACCAGATCCAGACCAAGTACCGCGACGAGGCCCGGCCGCGCTCCGGTGTGCTGCGCGGCCGTGAGTTCCAGATGAAGGACTCGTACTCCTTCGACACCACGGACGAGGGTCTGGCCGAGTCGTACGCGCTGCACCGCGCCGCGTACCGGAAGATCTTCGCCAGGCTCGGTCTCGACTTCCGTATCGTCTCCGCGGTCTCCGGAGCGATGGGCGGCTCCGCGTCCGAGGAGTTCCTGGCGCCCGCCGCCGCGGGCGAGGACACGTTCGTGGACTGCCCGGCCTGTGACTACGCGGCGAACACGGAGGCGGTCACCTTCGCGGCCCCCGCGCCCGGCACGGCCGAGCACGGCCCCGTCGAGGAGCTGGACACCCCCGACACCCCGACCATCGAGACGCTCGCCGCGTACCTCGGGGTGCCGGCCTCGGCGACCCTGAAGAACCTGCTCGTCAAGGTCGACGGCGAGATCACCGCGGTGGGTGTCCCCGGCGACCGCGAGGTGGACCTCGGCAAGCTGGGCGAACACCTCGCGCCCGCCGTGGTGGAGCTGGTGACGGCCGAGGACTTCGAGGACCGGCCCGAGCTCGTACGGGGCTATATCGGCCCACAGGGCCTCAAGATCCGCTATATCGCGGACCCCCGGGTCGCGCCCGGCACCGCCTGGATCACCGGCGCCAACAAGCCCGGCACCCACGCGCGCGATGTGGTCTGCGGACGGGACTTCGAGGTCGACACCTATCTCGACGTGGTCGTCGTCGAGGAGGGCGACCCGTGCCCCGTGTGCGGTACGGGCCTCAAGCTCGACCGCGCGATCGAGATCGGCCATATCTTCCAGCTCGGCCGCAAGTACGCCGACACCTTCCAGCTCGATGTGCTGGGCCAGCAGGGCAAGCCCGTACGCGTGACCATGGGCTCCTACGGCATCGGCGTCTCGCGCGCCGTCGCCGCGCTGGCCGAGCAGACGGCCGACGGGCAGGGCCTGTGCTGGCCCCAGGAGATCGCCCCGGCGGACGTCCATGTCGTGGCGGCGGGCAAGGCGCTCCAGACGGAGCTGGCCCTCCAGGTCTCCGAGAAGCTCTCCGCGGCGGGGCTGCGCGTGCTGGTGGACGAGCGGCCCGGGGTCTCCCCGGGCGTCAAGTTCACCGACGCCGAGCTGATCGGCGTACCGCACATCCTGGTGGCGGGCCGCCGCTCCGCGGAGGGCGTCCTGGAGCTGAAGGACCGCCGTACGGGCGAGCGCGAGGAACTGACGGCCGAGGAGGCCATCGCCCGCCTCACCGCCTGACCGCACCGCCTGGCCTCACGGACCGCACCGCCTGGCCTCACGGACCGCCCGGGGACTCCGGAGCGCCCCGGTCCGCCGTCGCCGTACGGGCCCGAATCCTTTCGGGCCCGTACGGCGTCACAGCCAGCCCGCGAACTCCAGCAGGAGCTCACCGCTCTGGCGGCGCCCCGCCCCCAGCGCCTTCACCCCCGACTCCACCGCGCGGAACAGCGTCCAGCCCCGCAGCCGCTCCGCGTCCACCTCCAGCGAATCGGCCAGCCTGCTCACCCGTCTGCGGGCCGACGAGGGACCGGAAGAGGCCGCCACCAGGTCCTCCACCCGGTCACGGACCAGCCGGGCGAGATCGTAGGCCCGCTCACCGACCAGCGGCTCAGGTCCCACCGCGAGCCAGGGCGTCCGGTCGCCCGCGAGCACCTTGCCCTGGCCGAAGGCGCCGTGCAGGAGCCGGGTCTCCGCCGAGGAGGCGCAGAGCTCGTCACGCGCGGCCAGCGCGGCCGAGACGAGCGGCGCGAGGCTCCCGTCCTCCGGTGGGCGCAGCGCCGCCGCCTCCCGCGCCGTCCGCTCGGCCACCGTCTCGAAGCCATGGCCCACGGGCGGGTCGACCCAGAGCTTGCGTACCGTACCCGCCGCTTCCAGCAGGGCCTTCGCCTCGGGCAGGGAGCGCAGCGAGATCTCCGGCTGGAGACGTTCCAGCAGCAGCGCGCTGTCCGTGGCGGACGCGGGGTCGGCGGCGTCGAGCAGTTCGGCCGCGCCCCAGCCCTTCCAGTGCGCCAGCGCCGCCCGCTCCAGCGAGGGAGCCGCGAGGGACGGGGCGATCTTGAGTGTCGCCGGGGACCCGTCCGGCCGCCGTACGAGCACCACCAGACCGCTCCGGCCGCCCGGCGCGACCACCCGTTCGACCTCCAGCCCCCGCGCCGCGACCGCCTCCCCGGCAAGGGCGGGGAGGCGGTTCAGCCACTCGTCGGCGGCCGGCTCGCCGTACTGCCGGCCGAGCGCGCGCACCAGACGCTGCGGCGGTTCGAAACCCATACGTGCGTCGTTCCCCTTCGTGGCCCCAGGGCTCACACGCGCTCGGCGAGCCCAGGAAAGGCTACGCCGGTGCCGCGCCAGCGCACCGCGCGTACCGCGGCCTCCCGCAGCGCGTCCGCCGCCTCCCGCCGCAGCGGCCCCTCGGCGGCGCGTACGAGATCGGAGTAGACGCCCGCGATCCGGTCCTCCAGCTCGGCGGCGAGCCGTACGGCCGCGGCGGCGTCCGGCACCGCGAACGGCAGGGCGTACGCGGGCTCCGCCACAGCCGGTTTCCCGCCGAGGTCGCGCACGGTCCGGGTGAGCGCGTCGCGCCGGGCCCGGTGCGCGGTGTACGCGGCGTCCGCCTCGCTCCGGCGGTCGCCGCCGACCCGGCCGCCGACGACTCCGTACCCGTACACGGCGGCGTGCTCCGCCGCCAGTGCGGCCTGCGCGGCGGCCAGCGCACCGGTGCTCACGAGCGGGATCCTTCCGTCAGCAGATAGGCGTGGGCGGCGCTCGCCGCCGCGAGGGAGGCCAGCAGCCTGGCCAGCTCCGGGGGCGCGTCCATAAGAGTGGCGGTATGCGCGTCGGCGGTCCGGCGCTCGGCCGTCGCCAGCGCCTTGAGGGCCTGCGCCGGGTCGTCCGCGACGGCGGGGAGCACCGGCGGCCTCGGTCCGGTCGAGGCACCGGGGGACTCGGACCCGGATCCGGGCCCGGACGCGGAAGGGGCGGACGAGGGTAACGGGCGCGCGGACTCGCGTGCCGCCGGCGCCAGCGCGTCCACCTGCCGCGCGACCGCTGTCCGCAGCGGGGTCAGCAGTTCGTCCTCGTCCGGGTGGCGTGCCAGCACCGCGTCGTACTGTCCGAGCAGCGCCCGGCTGGTGGCGGCGGACCGCCGCCGCAGCGCGCTCTCGGTCCGCGCGGCGGCCGTCCCGCTCCCGGACCTCCGTCCGCCCGCGGAATCGGGGGTACAGCCCGCCAGCAGACCGGCCGCCGCGGCTCCCGCGGCGCCCGCGGCCATGAGCGCACGCCTCCGTGTCGTCCCCGTGCGCCCCACGCGTCTCTCCTCGGGCCTCGCGATGATCACCGCAGGCGAGCGTACCCGCGGGTCACGGACGGGTGGACGGCAACACCCCTTCGGACCGGATACCCTTTGATCTGACACACGACGATCCCACAACAGCACACGCGGCCGAGGAGTCACCCGGATGAGCACCACCCAGAGCGAAAGGCTGCGCGGACTGCTGGAACCGCTCGTCAGCGCGAAGGACCTGGATCTGGAGGAGATCGAGGTGTCCCGGGCAGGCAGGCGTCGTGTGCTGAGAGTCGTGGTCGATTCCGACGAGGGCGTGGACCTCGACGAGTGTGCCGAGCTGAGCCGCTCCATCTCCGAGAAGCTCGACGAGACCGACGTGATGGGCGAGGACGAGTACCAGCTCGAAGTCACCTCCCCCGGCGCCGAGCGCCCTTTGACCGAGCACCGTCACTATCTGCGCGCCGTCGGCCGGCTGGCCAGGTTCCAGCTCCACGAGGACGGCGAGCTGGTGGCCCGCATCCTCACCGTGGACGACGAGGGGCTCGGTCTCGAAGTGCCGGGTGTGAAGGGGCGCAAGCCCACCGCCCGCCGGGTCGAGTTCGCGCGGATCGCCAAGGCGCGGGTGGAGATCGAGTTCAGCCGCAAGGACAAGAAGGAAGAGGAGGCGTAGCCGTGGACATCGATGTGAAGCTCCTGAAGGGCTTGGCACAAGAGAAGGAGATCCCCTTCGATCTGCTGGTCGAGGCGATCGAATCCGCCCTCCTCATCGCCTACCACCGCACGGAGGGCAGCCGCCGGCACGCGCGGGCCGTTCTGAGCAGGGACAACGGCCATGTCACGGTCTGGGCCAAGGAGGACCCCGCCGAGCTGGAGGAGGGGCAGGAGCCCAAGGAGTTCGACGACACCCCGTCGGACTTCGGCCGGATCGCCGCGACCACCGCGCGCCAGGTCATCCAGCAGCGGCTGCGGGACGCCGAGAACGATGTCACCTTCGGCGAGTACGCGCGCCGGGAGGGCGATGTCGTCGCCGGTCTGGTCCAGCAGGGCAAGGACCCCAAGAACGTCCTCGTCAAGCTGGACGACAAGCTGGAGGCCATCCTTCCGGTGCAGGAGCAGGTGCCGGGCGAGGAGTACACGCACGGTCTGCGGCTGCGTACGTATGTGGTGCGGGTGGCCAAGGGGGTGCGCGGCCCTTCGGTCACGCTCTCCCGTACCCACCCCAATCTGGTGAAGAAGCTCTTCGCGCTGGAGGTCCCGGAGATCGCGGACGGCTCGGTCGAGATCGCCGCGATCGCCCGCGAGGCCGGCCACCGCACCAAGATCGCCGTACGGTCGACCCGGTCCGGCCTCAACGCCAAGGGCGCCTGCATCGGTCCGATGGGCGGCCGGGTCCGCAATGTCATGGCCGAACTGCTCGGTGAGAAGATCGACATCGTCGACTGGTCGGACGATCCGGCCGAGATGGTGGCCAACGCGCTCTCCCCGGCCCGGGTCAGCAAGGTCGAGGTCGTGGATCTCGCCGCGCGCTCCGCGCGGGTGACCGTGCCGGACTACCAGCTCTCGCTGGCGATCGGCAAGGAAGGGCAGAACGCACGGCTCGCAGCCCGGCTCACCGGCTGGCGGATCGACATCCGCCCGGACACGGAGCAGACGGACGACGACCGTGACCGTGGTGGCGACCGGGACCGCGAGCGCGGCGGTGACCGCGACCGTGGCGGTGACCGCGAGCGCGGCTGACCGCCGACGCCAGCGGTGGCCCCCGGGTTCCGCTGCCGTCGGGCTCCGGGCCGTCGGTCCGTCGGATGCCGGTTCACCGGGTGCCGGTCCGTCGGGTGCCGGTCCTCGGGAATGATCTCGGGCGGGTCCCTGTCGCACACCGCGACGGGTCCCGTGCCATGAGCCGGGACGAGCTGACACGATCTTCAGAGCTGTCACGCGTTCGAGTCTTGCCCCAAAGGGGTGAGGTCGGCGCGGGGAGGTAGACTTGAACATGTCCGGCCGGACGAGCGCCCGAGCCTGCCCTGAGCGAACCTGCGTGGGGTGCCGGGAACGAGCGGCCAAGAACGATCTGCTGCGCATCGTGGTGGTCGGGACGCAGTGTGTCCTCGATCGACGCGGTACGCTGCCCGGCCGGGGTGCGTACACGCACCCCGCCTTGAACTGTCTCGATCTGGCGGTCCGCCGCCGGGCGTTCCCCAGGGCCTTCCGGGTCCAGGGTCCGCTCGACAGCGCGGAGCTGCGCCGGGCCGTCGAGGCAGTGACGGTGCAGGCAGCACTGTAAGAAGAAGTACGGCACGGGACCCCGTGCGGTTCAGGTACCTCGCGAGTTGGAAGTAGGTCGAGATTGCGATGAGCACTCGATGAGTACGCGATGAGTACGCCCATGAAGTAGCGACGGTCCGGCGGTAACCCGGACCTAAAAGGAGCGAAGTGGCTAAGGTCCGGGTATACGAACTCGCCAAGGAGTTCGGCGTGGAGAGCAAGGTCGTCATGGCCAAGCTCCAAGAACTCGGTGAATTCGTCCGTTCGGCGTCGTCGACGATCGAGGCGCCAGTTGTACGTAAGCTGACTGATGCTTTGCAGGGGCCCGGCGGCAACGCCGGCAAGACCACTGCCAAGCCCGGGGCGCCGCGCAAGGCGACCCCCGCCAGGCCGGCCGCACCGGCCGCCCCCGCCGTCCCGTCGGCACCCTCGCCGGGGGCACCGGCCCAGACGGCGCGTCCCGCCGCACCCAAGCCCGGTGTCCCGGCTCCCAAGCCGGCCGTCGCCGAGGCTCCCAGGAGCACTCCCACCGCGCCGAGCCCCGGACCCCGTCCGGCGCCGGCCCCCAGGCCCGCCCCGGCCGCGCCGAAGCCGGCTCCCGCCGCTCCGGCCGCCCCGGAGTTCACCGCGCCCCCGTCGGCCCCGGCCGCCGGTCCCCGGCCCGGTGGCACCCCTGGACCGCGTCCGTCGGCCCGCCCCGGGAGCGACCAGCGCGACCAGCGCCAGGGCGGCGACCGTGAGCAGCGTGGTGGCGACCGTGAGCAGCGCGGTGGCGACCGTGAGCAGCGTGGCGGCGACCGTGATCAGCGCCAGGGTGGCCGCTCCGGCGGCGCGCGCCCCGGTCAGGCCCCGCGTCCCGGTGCCCGTCCGGCCGGTCCGCGTCCTGGTAACAACCCCTTCACCTCCGGCGGTTCCACCGGTATGGCGCGCCCGCAGGCGCCCCGTCCCGGCGGCGCCCCGCGTCCCGGCGGCCCCGGTGCCCCCGGCGGTCCGCGTCCGCAGGGCTCCGGCCAGGGCGGTCCCCGTCCGCAGGGCGGTCCCGGCGGTCAGACCGGACGTCCCACCCCCGGTGGTATGCCGCGTCCGCAGGCCCCCCGCTCCGCGAGTGGTCCCGGCGGCGGCCCCGGTGGTAACCGTCCCAACCCGGGCATGATGCCCCAGCGTCCCGCGGCGGGTCCCCGTCCCGGCGGCGGTCCCGGCGGTGGCCGTGGTCCCGGCGGTGGCGGTGCGGGTCGTCCCGGCGGTGGCGGTGGCGGCGGCGGTCGTCCCGGTGGCGGCGGCGGCTTCGCGGGCCGTCCCGGTGGCGGTGGCGGCGGCGGTGGCTTCGCCGGTCGTCCCGGTGGCGGCGGCGGTGGCGGCGCTCCGGGCCGTCCCGGCGGCGGCGGTGGCTTCGGCGGCGGTGGCGGCGGTGGCCGTCCAGGCTTCGGCGGACGTCCGGGTGGTCCCGGCGGCCGTGGTGGCACACAGGGCGCGTTCGGCCGTCCCGGCGGGCCCGCCCGCCGTGGCCGTAAGTCGAAGCGGCAGAGGCGCCAGGAGTACGAGGCCATGCAGGCCCCGTCGGTCGGCGGTGTGATGCTGCCTCGTGGCAACGGACAGTCCGTCCGGCTGTCGCGCGGTGCGTCGCTCACCGACTTCGCGGAGAAGATCAACGCCAACCCGGCGTCGCTCGTCGCCGTGATGATGAACCTCGGCGAGATGGTGACGGCCACACAGTCCGTCTCCGACGAGACCCTCCAGCTCCTCGCCGACGAGATGAACTACGTCGTCGAGATCGTCAGCCCGGAGGAGGAGGACCGCGAGCTGCTCGAGTCCTTCGACATCGAGTTCGGCGAGGACGAGGGCGGCGAGGAATTCCTCGTGTCCCGGCCGCCGGTCGTGACCGTCATGGGTCACGTCGACCACGGTAAGACCAGGCTGCTGGACGCGATCCGCAAGACGAACGTCGTCGCGGGCGAGGCCGGCGGTATCACCCAGCACATCGGCGCGTACCAGGTCGCCACCGACGTCAACGGTGAAGAGCGCAGGATCACCTTCATCGACACCCCGGGTCACGAGGCGTTCACCGCCATGCGTGCCCGTGGCGCCAAGTCCACCGACATCGCGATCCTGGTGGTCGCGGCCAACGACGGTGTGATGCCGCAGACGATCGAGGCGCTGAACCACGCCAAGGCGGCCGACGTGCCGATCGTGGTCGCGGTCAACAAGATCGATGTCGAGGGTGCCGACCCGACCAAGGTGCGCGGTCAGCTCACCGAGTTCGGGCTGGTGGCCGAGGAGTACGGCGGCGACACCATGTTCGTCGACATCTCCGCCAAGCAGGGTCTGAACATCGACAGCCTGCTGGAGGCCGTGGTCCTGACCGCGGACGCCTCGCTCGACCTGCGGGCCAACCCGGAGCAGGACGCGCAGGGCATCGCGATCGAGGCCCATCTCGACCGCGGCCGCGGCGCCGTCGCCACCGTGCTCGTCCAGCGCGGCACGCTGCGCGTCGGTGACACGATGGTCGCCGGTGACGCGTACGGCCGTGTGCGGGCCATGCTCGACGACAACGGCAACAACGTCGACGTGGCGACGCCCTCGACGCCCGTCCTGGTCCTGGGTCTCACCAATGTGCCCGGTGCCGGTGACAACTTCCTGGTGGTCGACGAGGACCGTACGGCCCGGCAGATCGCCGAGAAGCGTGCCGCCCGCGAGCGGAACGCGGCCTTCGCCCGCAGGGGCGTCCGGTTCTCCCTGGAGAATCTGGACGAGGCCCTCAAGGCCGGTCTGGTGCAGGAACTCAACCTCATCATCAAGGGCGACGCGTCCGGTTCGGTGGAGGCCCTCGAGTCCTCGCTGCTCCAGCTCGACGTCGGCGAAGAGGTGGACATCCGGGTCCTGCACCGCGGTGTGGGCGCGGTCACCGAGTCGGACATCGACCTGGCCATGGGCTCCGACGCCATCGTGATCGGCTTCAACGTGCGCGCCGCGGGGCGTGCCGCGCAGATGGCCGAGCGCGAAGGCGTGGACGTCCGGTACTACTCGGTCATCTACCAGGCGATCGAGGAGATCGAGTCCGCCCTCAAGGGCATGCTCAAGCCGGAGTACGAAGAGGTCGAGCTCGGTACGGCGGAGATCCGCGAGGTCTTCCGCTCGTCCAAGCTGGGCAACATCGCGGGTGTTCTCATCCGCTCCGGCGAGGTCAGGCGGAACACGAAGGCCCGGCTCATCCGCGACGGCAAGGTCGTCGCGGAGGACCTCAACATCCAGGGTCTGCGTCGCTTCAAGGACGATGTCACCGAGATCCGCGAGGGCTTCGAGGGCGGTATCAACCTCGGAAACTTCAACGACATCAAGATCGACGACGTCATCGCCACCTACGAGATGCGCGAGAAGCCGCGCGGCTGACGCACAGGGCGGTCGCTGGAGGACTCCTCCAGCCCCCCGAGGTCCGGGGCCGGTCGACGGTATGTATTTCCGTCGATCGGCCCCGGCCGTTGCGTGTACGGTTCTTGTGCCCCTGCCAAGCGCTGGCAGGGCACCGAACCCGTACCGGCGGGACATCCGGACATGCATGTATGTGGGGACGCTGTCCTTCGATCTGCTTCTCGGCGACGTACGGTCGTTGAAGGAGAAACGCTCCGTTGTCCGGCCGATCGTCGCCGAGCTCCAGCGGAAATTCGCGGTCAGCGCGGCGGAGACCGGCAGCCAGGACCTCCATCGCAGGGCCGAGATCGGTCTGGCGGTGGTGTCCGGTGACTGGGGCCATCTCACCGAGGTGCTCGACCGGTGCGAACGCATGGTCGCCGGGCATCCCGAGGTGGAGCTGCTGTCGGTACGGCGGCGGCTGTACGGCGACGAAGACTGACCAGACGAAGACTGACCAGTAGACAAGAAAACCCAGAAGGAAGAGTGACGGACCGGTGACCGACAACGCGCGGGCCCGCAAGCTGGCCGATCGCATCCAGGTCGTGGTCGCGGAGACCCTGGACCGGCGTATCAAGGACCCGCGACTGGGGTTCGTGACCATCACGGACGCCCGTGTCACCGGAGACCTGCGGGAGGCCACGGTCTTCTACACGGTCTACGGCGACGACGAGGAGCGCGCGGCCTCCGCGGCGGCCCTGGAGAGCGCCAAGGGCGTCCTCCGCTCCGAGGTGGGCCGCCAGACCGGCGTCCGCTTCACCCCGACGCTGGCGTTCGTCCCCGACGCCCTGCCGGACAACGCGCGCACCATCGAGGACCTTCTCGACCGGGCGCGTGCCAAGGACGCCGAGGTACGGGAGGTGTCCACCGGCAAGACATACGCGGCCGGGGCCGACCCGTACCGCAAGGCGGACGACGCCGACGACACCCCCGACGGTGCGGACGGGGACAGCACGGACGGTGCCGCCGCGGAATGACTCAGCAGAACAGGACGCCCGACGGCCTTGTCATCGTGGACAAGCCGTCGGGCTTCACTTCGCACGATGTCGTCGCCAAGATGCGCGGAATCGCCGGAACACGGCGCGTCGGCCATGCCGGCACCCTGGACCCCATGGCGACGGGGGTCCTCGTCCTCGGTGTGGAGCGGGCCACGAAACTGCTCGGACATCTCGCGCTGACCGAGAAGGAGTACCTCGGCACGATCCGGCTGGGGCAGAACACCGTGACCGATGACGCGGAGGGCGAGATCATCTCGTCCGCGAACGCCTCCCTGGTCGCGCGCGACGCCATCGACAGCGGGATCGCGGCGCTGACCGGCGCGATCATGCAGGTGCCCTCCAAGGTCAGCGCCATCAAGATCGACGGCAAGCGGTCCTACGCACGGGTGCGCGGCGGCGAGGAGTTCGAGATCCCGGCGCGGCCGGTGACCGTCTCCTCGTTCCGGCTGTACGACGTACGCGAGGCCGTCGCCGACGACGGCACCCCGGTCCTCGATCTGGTCGTCTCCGTCGTCTGCTCGTCCGGTACGTACATCCGCGCCCTCGCCCGTGATCTCGGCGCCGGGCTCGGGGTCGGCGGCCATCTCACCGCGCTGCGCAGGACCCGGGTGGGCCCGTACGCGCTGGACGCGGCGAGGACGCTGGACGAACTCCAGCGGGAGCTGACCGTCATGCCGGTCGCGGAGGCCGCCGCCGCCGCGTTCCCGCGCTGGGACGTGGACGAGAAACGGGCCGGGCTGCTGCTCAACGGCGTACGGCTGGACATGCCGGCGTTCGACTCCGCGCCGGTCGCCGCGTTCGGTCCCGAGGGGCGCTTCCTGGCGCTCGTCGAGGCACAGCGCGGCAAGGCCAGGAGCCTCGCCGTCTTCGGCTGATCCCGCGGCGGCGGGCCCATCCGTCACGGCCACCGTGACCGGTCCCGCCGTGGAGCCGGGGCCCCACCGTGGGGGCCGGGGGGGCCACCACGCCCCCGCCAACCCCCCCCCCCCCCC
>NZ_JBSGVS010000118.1:0-14040 GCF_053608565.1 Streptomyces sp. NPDC055025 | reverse complement strand
GTTCCATGACGAGGCGGGTGAGGGGGACACGGCACCCCTCACCCTCCCCGCGACCCACACCGCGCGGCGGCGCGACTCACACCGTGCGACGCCGCGCCATCATGAAGGAGAAGATCCCGAACAGCGCCAGACCGACCGCGACCGCGCCCAGCAGCCACGGACCCGCCGGGGTCCCGGCGAAGGAGCGCAGCGTGTCGTCCAGGCCCTTGGCCTCGTCCGGCTCGTACGCGACCGCCGCCCGCACCACGAACACCCCCACCGCGGCGAAGAGCACACCCCGGGCGGCACCGCCGGCCACCCCGGTGACATCGACGAACCGCTTCTCCCGGCGGGACATCCGGCTCAGCTTGAGATGCTTGTGGTACTTCCGCAGAGCCGCGCGGGTGCCGATCCACACCCCCGCGCCCGCGATGCCGACACCCGCGATCCCCACGATCCACCGGCCGCCCGGTATCTCCAGGGCCCTGGCGGTGATGTCCCGGGACTGCTGGTCGCTGGAGCCGCTGCCGCTGCCCGCGTCCCCGGCGGCGAACGCCAGCACCGAGTAGGCCACGAACCCGTAGAAGACGGCGCGCCCCGCCGAGAGCAGCCGCTTGCCGGTCTTGTGCCCGTCCGGACCGGCCGCGCCGAAGAGCGCCTCGGAGAGCCGCCACAGCGCCATGCCCGTCAGTCCGAACCCCAGGGCCCAGAGCAGGACGGAACCCATCGGCTGCTCGGCCACCTCCGCCAGGGCTCCGCCCCGGTCCGCCTGTTTCCCCTCGCCGCCACCGAAGGCGATCTGGAGAGCGAGCACGCCGATGAGCAGATACAGCACCCCGCGCGCGGCGAAGCCCCAGCGGGCCGCCACGTCCATGGCCGAACTGTTCGCCGCCTGCCGCGCCTTGCCCCGCCCGCCGAGTGACACCGTCCGTGCGTTCATGGTTGACCTCCGAGGATCCGGGTTCCCCCGTGCCGAGGCCGGAAACGGCGAGGGCCGGACGGGACCTCCGGTGCGGGGGGCGCGGCGACGGTCGACCGGCGCGAGGGCGATGTGCCCCGAGACCATGTGCTCCGGACCACGATGGGCTCCGGGACCGACCGGACGTCGATTCGGACACCGGATCGAATACCCGCAGGTCGGAGGGGGTGCCGTCTCAGATAGTAGGAAGTCCGAGTAAATATGGAGACAGAGCGGCTCCCCTCGCTTAGCGTGGAAGGGCCGAACGTCTCGCTCCATCCAGCGAATGGCGGTCGTGGGCCGGCGCCCCCAGCAGGCAACCCCTGCGGCGCACGCCCCCCGCCCCTTCCGGCGCCTCGTAGATGCCTCATGCGACCCCACCGCGTGCTCAGCTATCTCAAGGAGTCGATCATCATGGCCGAGACAACAGTCCGCCGCGTCCGTCACACTCCCCGTACGAGCGAGTCCGACCGCAAGAACGCCGCCGCCGCCCTCCAGCGCGCCCTGGACCGCCGCGACAACGGCGGCGCGACGGGCCACTGACCACCCGGCGTCCGGGTCCCGGACGCGTCGGGCGGGCAGAGCGGGCAGAGGTGTCCACGGGTGGCTCGGTCGGGCAGGTCGCCGTTGCCTTGTCATGGCCCCGAGCCTCTGTCGCCCCGAGCCTCTGTCGAGTGATCGCCGGAACGCGATCACCGTAGAACCCCGAGTCGACTTGAGGTCAGGTGGCTTTCAGCCAGTGACCGTGAAGTGGTCCACGCGCTCGCCGTTCTCGGCGAGTGCGGTGACCTTCAGTTCCGGGCGGGGGCCCGTTGTCACCTCGACGGCGAGGAACGAGAAGCCGGTGTAGCGGACGCGGGACCATTCCACCGTTTCCGGGGTCTTGGTGCCGTCCGGGGACCAGCTGTAGGAGGGGACGGACTCCAGCTCGGCGGGGCGGCCCTCGTAGCTGTCCGCTACCGGGAAGCTGTAGAGGGCCTTGCCCGCGCCGCCCGCCGTGACGTACACGATGCCGTCCCGTACGGAGCTGACGGATCCGCCGGTCTCCACCCGGCGGGCGGTCGCGCCGCCGCGCAGCGCGTCGGTGCGCTCGTAGACGTGGTTGTGGCCGTTGACGACCAGATCGACGCGGTGCTTGTCGAAGAGCGGCACCCATGCCTCGCGGATCCCGCCGTCGGAGGCGTGCGCGCTGGTCGTCGAGAACGCGCAGTGGTGGAAGAAGACCACGACGAAGTCGATGTCCCGGTCCGCGCGCAGCTCGCCGAGGCGCCGGTCCAGCCAGCGGGTCTGGGCGCCGTCCGTATAGCCGGTGTTGGCGCGGATCTCGTGGGAGACATCGTTGGCGTCCAGGGCCACCACGCCCACATTGCCGTAGACGAAGGAGTACACACCCGGCGCCTTCTCCGGGTCGGGACCGTCGCCCGGCAGGGTCCAGCGCGCGTTCTGGCCGCCGTAGCCCTCGGGGGAGTACCACGCCTCCATGTCGTGATTGCCGGTGGTCACCATCCACGGCACCCGCGAGGCCACGGTCTCGGTCTGGGCGAGGAACTGGTCCCAGACCCGCGCGTCGTAGGTGTCGGACGCGGACCCCTGGCCGCTGCCGTCCGCGTAGCAGATGTCCCCCGCGTGCAGATGGAAGGCCGGGTTCTGGCCCAGGATCACCTGGTCGTTGGCGAGCGCGTCGTACGAGACGCCCTGGTCGCCGAAGGCGGTGAACACGAAGGACTCGGCGCGTGCCTCGGCGGGCGCGGTACGGAAGGTGCCGATGGTGGACAGCCGGCGCGGGTCCGCCGGGTCGAACCCCTCGTGGCCCACGCCGTAGTAGTACGTGGTCCCCGGGCGCAGCCGCTCCAGCGCCACATGCAGGTAGTACTGGTCCACCGCGGGCAGTGCGGCCGACAGGGACGGGGTGTGCAGCGGCCGTACCTCCGCCTCGATCCGCCGGCTCAGCTCCCAGGGCTTCGGTCCCACCCGCAGGAACGGCTTCCTGACGGGGAAGGGCACCTGCCAGGAGACCGTCATCCGGGTCTTCGGGGCGGAGCCGAAGGCGAGATGGCGGCCGAAGGGCGCCACCAGCGATCCGTCGACCCGGGCGGTTGCCGGGGAGGCCAGGAAGTCCGGTCCGGTGAGGGCGGCGCCCGCGGAGGCTCCGGCGGGTCCCGCGCTGGAGCCGAGCAGCCCCGCGCCTGCCACCGTCCCCGCGAGGAGCGTGCCGCCCCTCAGCAGCCCGCGCCTGCTGATCCGGCCGGCCCGGCCGATCCGGCCACGCAGATACTCATGCTGTTCCGGCATGGTCATACGGGCGGCGAGGTGGTCGGGGATCCCGACACGAGGGGTATCCATGGACAGACCGTGACACCGGTGGGTGGCTTTCGCGTGGATCCTGGGCATCGAATCGGTGACGAGCCGCGCCCCGAGGCCCGTGCTGCCGGCCCCGGTCGGTGGCAGGACAGGGGCCGCGGCCCGTCGCGAGACACGGTCTGTCCACAGAATGGACGCACCATGTCATGGGATGGGACGCGGAGTAGGGTGCCGTCATGTCTCGCAGCATCAATCTCGCAGTGATCCCCGGTGACGGCATCGGCCAGGAGGTCGTGGCCCAGGGCCTGAAGGTCCTGACGTCCGTCCTTCCTCAGGATGTGAAGCTGGAGACCAAGGAGTACGACCTCGGCGCCGGCCGCTGGCACCGTACCGGGGAGACCCTCCCGGACGCGGAGCTGGAGGCCCTCAAGGGCCATGACGCGATCCTGCTCGGCGCGATCGGCGATCCGTCCGTCCCCTCCGGTGTGCTGGAGCGCGGGCTGCTGCTCAAGCTCCGCTTCGCCTTCGACCACTATGTGAATCTGCGTCCCTCGAAGCTCTTCCCCCATACGGCCACACCGCTGGCGGGCCGCCCGGACATCGACTTCGTCGTCGTCCGCGAGGGCACGGAGGGCCCGTACACGGGCAACGGAGGTTCGCTGCGCACCGGTACGCCCGCCGAGGTGGCCACGGAAGTGAGTCTCAATACGGCGTACGGCGTGGAGCGGGTCGTCCGTGACGCGTACCGCCGGGCGGACGCCCGTCCGCGCAAGAAGCTGACGCTGGTCCACAAGAACAACGTCCTCGTCTACGCGGGCCATCTGTGGAAGAACATCTTCGACCGTGTCGGTCGCGAGTACCCCGATGTCACCACCGACTATCTGCATGTCGACGCCGCGACGATCTTCTTCGTCACCCAGCCGGAGCGCTTCGACGTGATCGTCACCGACAACCTCTTCGGTGACATCCTCACCGACCTGGCCGCCGCCGTCTCCGGCGGTATCGGTCTGGCCGCGTCCGCGAACATCAATCCGGACCGTACGTTCCCGTCCATGTTCGAGCCGGTCCACGGCTCGGCGCCGGACATCGCGGGCCAGGGCAAGGCCGACCCCACGGCCACGGTCCTCTCCGTCGCGCTGCTGCTGCGTCACCTCGGCTTCGACGCCGAGGCCGTCCGGATCGAGGAGGCCGTCGCGGCCGACCTCGCCGCGCGGGACACCACGGCTCCCGCGCGCACGACCGACGAGATCGGTGACGCGCTCGCGGTACGCGTAGCGAGCTGACCCGTCGACTCCTTACAGCCGCCGGGTCCAGGGACCCGGCGGCTGTGCTGTGCGGCCACCGGGTGCCGCCCCCCTCATCCCAAGGGATCCCCAGGGCAGCCCTTGGGCAGGCATTGGGCCGCATTCACCCGTTTCCTCCGTCGTCCGTTCACGCGATAATCTGCGTGGGCCGCGGCATGCGGGAATGCTCGGACGTCCTAGTAGCAGTAGCGGCGTGAGCGCGGTCCGTCATATACAACCGGTGAAGGACGAGAGTATTCATGACCACGCCCACGATCGAGCTCAAGCCCTCCGCGCATCCGCTCTCCGACGCGGAGCGCGAGGCGATTCTGGCCAACCCCGGTTTCGGCCGCCACTTCACCGATCACATGGTGACGATCAAGTGGACGGAGGGGCGGGGCTGGCACGACGCGGCACTCGTCCCGTACGCGCCGCTCTCGATCGACCCGGCCACCATGACGCTGCACTACGCGCAGGAGATCTTCGAGGGCCTCAAGGCCTACCGCCGCCCCGACGGCACGGTCGCCACCTTCCGCCCCGAGGCCAACGCGGAGCGGTTCCAGGTCTCCGCGCGCCGGCTCGCGATGCCCGAGCTGCCGGTCGAGACCTTCATCGCCGCGTGCGACGCGCTGGTCGAGCAGGACAAGGCATGGGTGCCCGCGCACGGCGGCGAGGACTCCCTCTATCTGCGTCCGTTCATGATCGCGACCGAGGTCGGACTCGGGGTGCGGCCCGCGAACGAGTACCTCTTCCTGGTGATCGCCTCCCCGGCCGGCGCGTACTTCCCCGGCGGGGTGAAGCCCGTCTCGGTCTGGCTCTCGGAGGACCGTGTCCGCGCGGTGCCGGGCGGCATCGGCTTCGCCAAGACCGGCGGCAACTACGCGGCGTCCCTGCTCGCCCAGGCGGAGGCGGCGGAGAAGGGCTGCGAGCAGGTGGTCTATCTGGACGCGCTGGAGCACCGCTGGGTCGAGGAACTGGGCGGGATGAATCTGTACTTCGTGTACGGAGACCGCATCGTCACCCCGGAACTGACCGGCTCGCTGCTGGCGGGCATCACCCGTGACTCGCTGCTCGCCGTGGCGCGCGACCTCGGCTACACCTCCGAGGAGGGCCGGATCTCCAAGGAGGACTGGCGCCGCGACACCGAGAACGGCACCCTCACCGAGGTCTTCGCCTGCGGCACGGCCGCGGTGATCACCCCGGTCGGCACGGTCAAGTCGGCGGGGGCCGAGTGGATCCAGTCGGGCGGTGAGCCGGGCAAGGTCACGATGGAGCTGCGTACGGCCCTGCTGGACATCCAGCGGGGCGTGGCCCCCGACCCCCATGGCTGGATGCACGAGCTGGGCTGACCCGTCGGGCTGACCCACCGAGCTGACCCGCCGGGCGGGTGGATGACCTGCCGCTCGTACGACTCGTACCGCTCGAACCGCTGTGGACGCGCCCCTGATCGCTCTGGTCGGGGGCGCGTCCGTACGGTCGTGAGCTGCGGTCGAGCCGGATGCGACCGTATGGTGAGACACTTCTGCCCATCCGCGCGAGCCATGCGAAAATCGGCTCGTGCTCTCGCTCGCCATGATTATCGGCAGCAAGCGCGCCGGTCCGCAGTGATCGCCTCGTACCACCATGTACGGCGCGGCCACCGTGCCTCAGACCCGCGCGCAGACCTCTCGCACCCGCGAGGGGTTTTTTCGTTTTCCGGCCCCACCCCGGCGGAAAACGGGCGGCGCGCGAAGATGGGGGCAAGTGGAGCCAGACCATCCACTCGACAGGAGCAACGCACCATGACCCCAGAGTCCACGGAGAGCGACGACAGTTTCCATGTCTTCGACACCACCTTGCGCGACGGGGCGCAGCGTGAGGGCATCAATCTGACCGTCGCCGACAAGCTGGCCATCGCCCGGTACCTGGACGAGTTCGGCGTGGGCTTCATCGAGGGCGGCTGGCCCGGTGCCAATCCGCGTGACACCGAGTTCTTCGCCCGCGCCCGGCAGGAGATCGAGTTCCGGCACGCCCAGCTCGTCGCCTTCGGCTCCACGCGGCGGCCCGGAGCCAAGGCATCGGAGGACCCCCAGGTCAGAGCGCTGATCGAGTCCGGTGCCCCGGTGATCACCCTGGTCGCCAAATCGCATGACCGCCATGTCGAGCTGGCACTGCGGACCACCCTCGACGAGAACGTCGAGATGATCCGCGACACCGTCTCCCATCTGCGGGAGCAGGGCCGCCGGGTCTTCGTCGACTGCGAGCACTTCTTCGACGGCTACCGCGCCAACCCCGAGTACGCCAAGTCGGTCGTACGGGCCGCCGCCGAGGCCGGCGCCGATGTGGTTATCCTCTGTGACACCAACGGCGGGATGCTGCCCGCGCAGATCCAGGCCGTCGTCTCCACCGTGCTGGCCGACACCGGGGCCCGGCTCGGTATCCACGCCCAGGACGACACGGGCTGCGCCGTCGCCAACACCCTCGCCGCCGTCGACGCGGGCGCCACGCATGTGCAGTGCACGGCCAACGGGTACGGCGAGCGCGTCGGCAACGCGAATCTCTTCCCGGTCGTCGCCGCCCTGGAGCTGAAGTACGACAAGCGGGTGCTGCCCGCGGGCGCGCTCGCCGAGATGACCCGGATCTCGCACGCCATCGCCGAGGTGGTCAATCTCGCGCCCTCCACCCACCAGCCCTATGTCGGAGTCTCCGCCTTCGCCCACAAGGCCGGGCTCCACGCCTCCGCGATCAAGGTCGACCCGGATCTCTACCAGCACATCGCGCCCGAACTGGTCGGCAACAGCATGCGGATGCTCGTCTCCGACATGGCCGGCCGCGCCTCCATCGAGCTGAAGGGCAAGGAACTCGGCATCGATCTGAGCGGCGACCGCGATCTGGTCGCCCGGGTCGTCGGCCGGGTCAAGGAGCGTGAGCTCAGGGGCTATACGTACGAGGCGGCCGACGCCTCCTTCGAACTGCTGCTGCGCGAGGAGGCGGAGGGCAGGCCCCGCAGCTACTTCCGTACGGAGTCCTGGCGCGCGATCGTCGAGGACCGGCCCGACGGTACGCACGCCAACGAGGCCACCGTGAAGCTGTGGGCCAAGGGCGAGCGCATCGTCGCCACCGCGGAGGGAAACGGCCCGGTCAACGCGCTGGACCGGGCGATGCGGGTCGGTCTGGAGCAGATCTATCCGCAGCTCGCCAAGCTGGAGCTGGTCGACTACAAGGTCCGCATCCTGGAGGGCCGGCACGGTACGGAGTCCACCACCCGGGTACTGATCACCACCTCGGACGGCACCGGCGACTGGGCCACGGTCGGTGTCGCCGAGAATGTGATCGCGGCCTCCTGGCAGGCCCTGGAGGACGCGTACACCTACGGTCTGCTGAGGGCCGGCGTCGAACCGGCGGAGTAGCCCGGACCCCGGCCCCGCGCCGGACCCTGGCCCCGCGCCGGACCCTGGGCCGGGCCCCGGCCCCGGGTCAGCACTGGTCCGCCACGACGTCATCGAACTCGTCCATGCTCATGGCCCGGCCGTCCGCCCATACCTGGCCGGGCCTGAGCGTGGCGAGTTCCTCCGTGGACGCGAAGACGCTCCCCAGATAGACGCGGTCATCGGCCCCGGCGCGGAAGGTCAGGCCGTAGGTGTATCCCGGGCGCGGCTCCCGCGGCCCCGTCACCTCGGCACGCCATGATTCCGGGGGTGCGAAGAGGGGGAAGCGGGCGCGCCCCGTCGGAGTCATGGACCAGGCACGCCACCCGGTGCTGTCATCGATGTCCGGTTCCGGTTCCGGTGACGGCGAGCCGCCGGTACCGGCCGCCTCGGTCTCCTCGGTGGGCCGGCCGCTGAGATGCGCGGAGTTGAGAAGGTCGTCCCCGCAGGGCCGCAGCTCCGCCCACCACCGGCCGTCCTCACCCTTCCACAGCGCCGCCAGCCCCAGATCCGGCGGGCCGCACCCTGTCAGCAGTACCGCCGCGCACAGAGCCCCCGTCACCGCGGTGATCACACGCCGCATGCGCCCACCCCCCCTCGCGGAGTGTAGGAGGGGCGGACGCACGGAGGCATCACGGCCGGATCACATCGGGGTCTCTACGCCAGACGCCACTTCTGGTTGCCGGCCCCGGTGCAGGTCCAGATCTGGGTCGTGGTCCCGTTCGCCGACGAATTGCCCGTCACATCAAGGCACTTGTTTGCCGGAACGTTCACCAGATCGGCCGAGCCCGACTCGTATCTCCACTGCTGCGCCCCCGACCCGTTGCAGTCGTAGAGCTGGACCTTCGCGCCGTTGGCCGTCGACGCCGCCGCGACATCCAGGCACTTGCCCAGCGCCTGTACGGAGCCGTCCGCCTTCAGGGTCCAGCGCTGGGCCGTCGACCCGTTGCAGTCGTAGAGCTGTACGGCCGTGCCGTTGGCGTTGCTGCCGCTCGCCACGTCCAGGCACTTGCCGCCCAGTCCGACCAGTGTGCCGGTCCTGTCCGAGCCGCCGGACGGGGTGCCCGCCCAGGTGAAGGTGGCCGAGGTCTTGCCGGGCAGGGAGTAACTGAAGTTCTGGCCGCCCCAGTTGACCCGTACCTGCTGCGCCCCGGAGCCGTCGTTGTAAGCGATCAGCGCCTTGGAGCCGTCGGGATTGCGCCAGGCGACATTGGAGACCGTGGTGCCGGCGGTGGAGGCGACACGCTCCGCGCCCGGCTTCACGAACTTGGTCAGATGACCCATCGTGTAGTACTCGATGGTGTAGTCGACCTGGCCGTGCCGCGCGTCACCGTTGTGGACGGTGATCAGACCGTCGCAGGTGCCGCAGCCGCCGTTGTGCGGACCGCGGTTCTGGTCCACCGCCAGGGACCACTTGGTCACCGACTTCGCCCAGTGCCGGGTGTAGTCGATGATGTTCGCCATGTCCTCGCGCTGCTGATTGGCGATCCAGGTACCGCCGGAGTGCTCGGTCTGGAAGGCGTTCAGCTGCGGATACTGGTTGTGGACATCCGTCTGCTTCTGGATGTTCCCGCCGTAGCCGTGCCAGGCGACCCCGCCGAAGTTGGGGTGGTTGCGCACCGCCGCGTCGTTCACGGTCTCGGCCGCGTACGCGTCGTAGGTGTCCCAGTTCCAGTCGTGCGCCAGGACCTTGGTGGACAGGCCGGCGCCCTGGAGCTTCGGCAGCAGGTTGCTCTTGGTGAAGAACGCCAGACCCGAGCCGTTCCAGCTCATCGACGGGTAACCGCCGCAGCAGGTGGGCTCGTTCTGGGCCGAGACATAGTCGACCGGTATGCCCTGGTCGCGGTAGGCCTGGAGGTATTTGACGAAGTAGTCGGCGTAGGTGCCGTAGTTCTCCGCCTTGAGCCAGCCGCCGTTGAGCTGTCCGCTGTCCTTCATCCAGGCCGGCGCCGTCCACGGCGAGGCCATCGTCGACAGGGCCGGGTTGAGCTGCTTGGCCTGCTTGGTCAGCGGCAGCACATCCGCCAGGTCGTGCGCGATCGAGAACCGGGAGAGCGCGGGGTCGGTCTGACCGGCCGGCAGATCGTTGTACGTGTAGCCGAACCGGGCGAGGTCGGAACCGCCCATCGGGTTGCGGATGAAGGAGAGCCCGATGCCCTCGGTCGGCGAGAACAGCTTTCGCATCGTGTCGTCACGGGTCGCCTGGGAGAGCGCTCCGCTGCCCTTCATCAGCCAGGCCGCGGTGTCCGTGAAGGAGGCGCCGCCGCCGGTGAAGGTCTGATAGCGGGTGCCCTCGTCGACGGTGATGTTCGTCCCGCTGCCGCCGCTGCCCGGCTGGAAGGTGACGGGAGCCTGCTGCTGGAGCCCGCGGGTGACATGGCGTCCGCCCGCGTCGTCCGTCGTCGTCAGCCAGATGTTGACCTGTTCGCCCGCGGCCTGGGCCGTACCCGCGGAGAGGCCGGTGAGCCCGGCGGTGGCGAGGGCGCCGGCGAGGAGAACCCTCGTCAGCCGGCGCCCGGTACCTGTCGATCTCGACATAGAACTGCTGCCCTTCTCGGCAGAGATGTGGGGGGTGGTGCACTCGGTGCGTGGTGCGTGGTGCGTGGTGCGTGGTGCTTGGTGCGTCGTGCGGGGTGGGGGTGCGCTACGGCTCCCTGCGGCGTGAGTGAACTGCTGTTGCGAACTCCCGTCAAGAGAGGGCGCGTTCACGAACTGAACGCATAACGCCTCTGACCTGCTGCCCGCCTGGTACGTAACAAAGGTTCGGACCAATCTCGACGTGAAGTATTGACGACTGTGTTGCGTGCCGGTTAACTCACCGCCCAACGCCGGTACCGGTTCCGGAAGCGGTTGCGGTACCGGTTCCACACCTCGGAGCGGAGGCCCGATGCGTGTCACGATCGCCGACGTCGCCCGTCAGGCGGGTGTCAGCAAGACGACCGTGTCCCGGGTGATCAATACCAAGGGTGAGGTCGACCGGAGTACGGCGGCCCGCGTGAGAGCCGTGATCGCCCAGCTCGGCTATGTGCCCAGTTCGGGCGCCGTCGGACTGGCCCGTGGCAGCAGCCGTACGGTCGGCATGCTGGTGCCCTCGCTCACCTGGCCGTGGATGGCCGAGGTCCTCCAGGGGGTCGTCGACACGATCGAGGCCGCCGGCTACGGCCTGCTGCTCTTCACCTGCAACCGGGGCGCCGAGTCGGTGGAGCACTTCACCACCCAGGTCTCGGCCCGCGCGTTCGACGGACTGCTCGTGGTCGAGCCCGAGAACACCCTCGACACCATCATCGGCCTGCACCACAAGGGTCTGCCCGTCGTGCTGATCGACGACCGCGGCAGCCACCCCGAGGACTTTCCCTCCGTCGTGACCACCAATCGCGAGGGAGGCGCGTCCGCGGCCCGTCATCTGCTCGCCGACGGACGCAGCAGGCCCCTGGTCATCACCGGGCCCGCGCAGTTCGGCTGTGTACGCGACCGGCTCAGCGGCTTCCGTGAGGTGCTGCCGACCGATCTGGTCGTGGTGGGGGACTTCACCGAGCTGTCGGGACGGCTCGCGGTGGAGAAACTCCTCGCCGGCCAGGTCCCCTTCGACGCCGTCTTCGCGCACAACGACATCAGCGCGGCGGGCGCGATGCGGGCCCTGCGGGCCGCCGGGCGGAGCGTTCCCGACGACATCGCGGTGGTCGGCTTCGACGACATCCCGATGGCCCAGCACACCGAGCCGCCGCTGACCACCGTCCACCAGCCCGCGCGTGAGATGGGCGAGACGGCGGCGACGATGCTGCTCGGACATCTGGGCGGGGCGTCCGCGCCGGACGAACCGGTCGTCCTGCCCACCGAACTGATCGTGCGGAAGTCGGCCCCGTAAAACCCCGTCAAGGCCTGAAGGCTCCGTGACCGCCACGGAGACCACGGTCGGGCGCCCCACACAGCCAAGCGCCACCCGGCACGGACACCAGCGGTACCCGGCACCCAGCGGTACCCAGCACCGCTCAGCACTCCGCGCTCAGCACACGCACAGCACGGCAGCACCCCGTACGGACATCGCTCCACCCACCCGCACTCCCCCCACCGGAGGCATCGATGCCCTCACGTACGACCCTGGTGGCCGCCACCGCGGCGCTTCTCGCGCTGTCGGCCCCTCTCGCGTTCAGCGCCCCCGTACCCGAGCAGTCCGCCCAGGCCGCGGCCGTGGCGGCGGCCTGGAACACCGACCGGGCGGCGTCGGCCTATGCCGCCAGCCCCGCCGCCGTCACCGCGTCCGGCGTCGAGAACGCCGGCACCCCGGCCTCGGGAGCCGTCGACGGCAACGCCGCCACCCGCTGGGCGAGCGACTTCACGGACACCGCCTGGATCAGGATCGACCTGGGCAGTGTCATCCGCGTCAACCAGGTCAAGCTCGAATGGGAGGCGGCCTACGGCAAGCAGTACGTCCTGGAAGCCTCCAAGGACGGCACGAACTGGACGAGCTTCTACACCGAGACCGACGGCACCGGCGGCACCGTGACCGCCCACACCTATCCCCAGGAAGTCACCGCGCGCTATGTCCGGATGCGCGGTGTGCAGCGGGCGACCGCCTGGGGCTACTCCCTCTTCTCCTTCCAGGTGTACGGAGGCGAGCCCGCGCCCGCCTCCACCACCCGTACCAACCTCGCCCTCAACCATCCGGCGTACGGCGATCTCTACCAGCACGCCGGGAATTCCCCCGCCTATGTGACCGACGGGGGCTGGCCCGCGGATCTCAAGGGCGACCAGACCCGCTGGGCCAGTGACTGGAACGCCAACCGCTGGGTCGGTGTCGATCTGGGCACTCCGTCCCGGATCGAGGCGGTCGACCTGTACTGGGAGGCGGCGTACGCCGTCGACTACGAACTCCAGGTCTCCGACGACAACCGGACCTGGCGCACGGTCTACCGGCCGTCCGCCGGTGAGGTCGCGGCCCGCCGCGCCGACATCAAGGCCCCGGGGGAGGCCGCGGGCCGGCGTGACACCGTCACCCTCTCCACCCCGGCGACCGCCCGCTACATCCGGATGCTGGGCAAGGAGCGCCGCTCCTTCTACAACCCGGCGCCCTCGACCGCCCAGTTCGGTTACTCGCTGTACGAGTTCCAGGTCTGGGGCACCGGCGGCACCGCGGCGGCGGCCTATGCGGCGCTGCCCAAGAACTCCGGCGCCGCCTACCGTACGACCTTCTTCGACGACTTCACCGGCTCGGGACTGGACCGCAACAAGTGGCGGGTGGTCCGTACCGGTACGGAGATGAACTCGGTCAACGGGGAGTCCCAGGCCTATGTGGACTCGCCGAACAACATCCGTACCGAGAACGGCAGCCTGGTCCTGGAGTCGAAGTACTGCAAGGGCTGCACCACCGTGCCCGGCGGCGGGACCTACGACTTCACCTCCGGCCGTATCGACACCAACACCAAGTTCGACTTCACCTACGGCAAGGTCAGCGGCCGTATGAGGCTGCCGGTCGGCGACGGCTTCTGGCCGGCCTTCTGGCTGCTCGGCAGCGATGTCGACGACCCGGCCGTCTCGTGGCCGGGCTCGGGCGAGACGGACATCATGGAGAACATCGGGTACGGGGACTGGACCAGCACCGCGCTGCACGGTCCCGGCTACTCGGCCGACGGCAACATAGGCAGGACGCAGACCTTCCCGAACGGCGGGCGGGCCGACGAGTGGCACACCTACGCGGTGGAGTGGCAGCCCGAGGGCATGCGCTTCACCGTCGACGACCGGGTGGTGCAGGAGACGTCCCGCCAGAAGCTGGAGTCCACGCGGGGCAAGTGGGTCTTCGACCACAACCAGTACGTGATTCTCAATCTCGCGCTGGGCGGGGCCTATCCGGCGGGCTGGAACAAGGTCACCCAGCCCTACTGGGGCCTGCCGCAGTCGAGCGTCGACCGGATCGCCCAGGGCGGCGTCAAGGCCGAGATCGACTGGGTCCGGGTCGAGCAGAAGTAACGGATCCATCGGCGTAACCGCGTAACCGCGTAACCGCGTAACGGAGCCCCCGGCGGCACCAGAGCCGCCGGGGGCATCAGCGACACAAGGAGCACGAGCACGATGCGAGGCACACGTGTCAGACCGCGGCCCGGCGCCAGGACGGCGG
>NZ_JBSGVS010000117.1:0-14199 GCF_053608565.1 Streptomyces sp. NPDC055025 | reverse complement strand
GCCGGCCGACAGCGTGCCGCTGCCGGCCGGCAGGCGGTCGTTCAAGTGGCGGGTCGTCAGACCACTCCACCGGTGCTGGGGTAGCTGTTGTTGCAGGGGTACGCGGTGGGCGCGTCCTCCTCCATCTCCTGCAGCTCGAGAATCTCCGACATCTGAATCACCTCCTCCGCGCTGGTTCGGACGGGTCCCGCGGGTCGAGGTGGGGAAGAGCGGGCTCTCCCCCCTCGAACGCGGAGTTCAGGGCGAGCAGTACGCCTGCGGAGCCGGTCGCCAGGTCCGCGGAGAGCCGGTGGGTCCGGAAGCCCGGGAAGACCAGGTGTCCCTGGTGCAGCTGGGCGTACCAGGCAAGCCGTCGGATCTGTGTGCGGATGGCCGGGGCGTCCCGCGGATCGCCGAGCGCCGCGAGCGTCGCGATGGCCCCGGCACGGCCACGCAGCAGGCCGGCGTTGCGTACGTAGACGGGTTCGCAGGTGCCGCGGATCGCCGCCAGTACGGTCGCCTTGCCCGCGTCGGCGCGGTGTCGCAGGTACTCCCGCAGGGGGAAGGCGAGTCCCATGCTTCCGCCGTGCAGGTAGGGGAGGCCCCGTACACCGTCGTCGAGCATCACCGTGCCGTCCGGCAGCGTCCGGAACCGGGCGAGATCGTGTCGCAGTGCCAGGTCCGTGAGGTCGAGGTAGCGGCTCTGCCCGGTCTCCCCGTACAGGCGCAGGAAGAGCAGTGCCGCGCCGGCGGTCCCGTGCAGAAGGCCGTACGGCGGCGGGTCGCTCGGGCGCGCGGCCAGTGGGCCGCGCCGCACCAGGTCGCCGAGTCCGTCGGCCATGCGCACCGCGGCTTCCCGGAGGGAGTCGTCGGCCGTCGCCGCGGCGAAGCGGAGCAGGTTCAGGCCGATCCCCGCCGTACCCGAGGCGAGGCCGGGCGGCAGACCACCGGCCCGGCCGGGCAGTTTCCGCCACCGGTCCAGCATCCCGAGGGCCTGGTCCCGGTGGCCGAGCACATCGAGGGTGAAGGCGACCCCGTGCAGACCGTCGTACAGGCCGGGCCTCGGGTCGGGATCCCGCTCGGCCGCCGCGACCAGCCAGGTGACGTACTCCGAGGGGACGGCGGCGCCGGCCCGGTGCAGCGCGTAGATCACCCCCGCCGCGCCGTAGTCCAGGGCATGGCCGCCAAGGGTCTTGTGCCAGGTCGGGGAGCCGGGGAAGAGACGGTCCGGTCGCTGAGGCGTGGCGACGGCGTGGATGCCGGCCACCAGGGAGTCCCGGATCGCGGGCCAGTCGTGGTGCTCGGCGTCCAGCAGTGAGGCGGCGGGATCCTCCCGCGAGGTGTCCCCGGCTGGGCGCAGCCCCGCCAGGAGGGCCGCGCCGAAACCCGCCGGCACCGGAAAGTGCTGTTCGACGGCGCGCGTCAAGGTGTGGAGTTTCGCCGGCCGCGGGTGAGGCAGCGGCAGGAACAGCCACAGGCGCAAGGAGTTGACCAGGTACGTGTGCGCCGCCGCGCCCGGCAGGCCCGCAGGCGCCGTGAACTCGTCCTCGCCGAGCGCCGACGGCCGGGCATCCTCCCGATCCGTCGCCGAGGCGAAGCCGACGAGGGAGACGCGTCCACCCGGCCGGACGAGCACATTGCCGGGACGCAGTGCCCGGAAGCGGACGCCCCGGGCGAGAGCCTCGGACAGCACCACCGTGATCCGTTCCAGAATGTCCAGCATCCGCGTGGTGTAGCCGGGCGCCTCCTGGGCGGCCTGTACAGCGGAAGTCAGAGGGAACCGCATGGAGAGGGACTCCAGCGACTCCCCTTGGATCCGCTCCACGGCGAGGAACCGATGCTCGGCGTACCGCGCCGCCTCCAGCAGACGAGGCACCCACTCCAAACCCGCGAGTGTCGTCAGGGCCCACTGCTGCACCCGAAGCCGTGCAACCGCGTCGTCACCGTGCCGGTCCAGCCCCGCGTGCGGCCGGGCCTCGCGCAGGACCACCGCCTCGCCGGTCCTTCTGTCGGTGGCGAGATAGATGGCCCCGCCGTTGTCGCGGTGCAGCGCACGCTCCACCTGGTACGGGAACTCTTCAGCGGGCTTCCCGCGCGTCGCCGCGAGGTCGGCGCGCAGGACGTCGGGCGGTGTGACCCACTCGGCGAGGGTGAACACCGCTCGCCGGGGCTCGGGTTCGAGTCTGCCGTCCGGCCCGCGGACCGCGGGGACCTGCTCACCCGACGCGTCCGGGCAGGTCAGCTCCCCGTGCGACCCGTAGCTGACGTACAGCGGCCCGGCGCCGTGCCGGAGGGTGCCCAGGATGTATGGCCCCGTCATCGTGTCGAGCAGCAGACCGAGTTCGCGAAGCACCGAGGGCAGGTCGTCCTCGGCGGGCAGGAGCACGGTGAGCAGCCGGCCGGCCACGGCCCGGTCCGCGCCCCGGCCGTTGATGTGCCGGGCCGCGGCGAGACTGCGGACGATGTCGCAGGGCAGTCTCCGGTCCAGGCAGTAACCCCGGACGATCTCGGACGCCTTGATGATCTGGTTCTCGACGACCGAGACATGGACCTTCCAGCCCTGCTCGGGCAGCGATTCCGCCTCCGGCCTCAGCCGGACCCACCAGCCGGCGGTGTCGCGCTTCCAGCCCGCGGGTAACCGCCGCTGTGCGGCGCCGAGTTCGGTGCCGTCGTCGTCGAGCCGTTCGGGATATTCGTAGAACAGCGGATCGGCGAGACAGAAACGGTCGTAATCCTTCGGCGTGAGCATGCCCAGTCCTCCTCTCGGGGCGTTCTTCGACTCGGGGTGTTCTTCGACGGGGTGAGCGCGACCGGTGGTCAGACCGGGGCGGTACCGGACTCCGCGGAGGGCGACCGGCGGTCGATGCGTGCCCGGACCTCGTCGGTGCCGAAGCGGTGGTCGATGCGCCGGACGGCTTCCGCCCACTGCCGCATCGTGCGTACCGGCGTCAGGGTCTCGACCACGAACGGGTCTCTCCAGCGGGCGACCGCCCGCTCCCACAGCACCGGGGGCGGCTCGTTCAGGAGACTGCCGACCGTGCCCTCGTAGATCGACATCGCGCGGACCTCGCCGTCCGGCTCCACCTGCATCACCAGTGCATCGTCGCCGGAGGCCAGCCGGTCGGGGTGCATCATCGCGCCCATGTTGTCGGTGGTGAAGACGCGTACGGACCCGGGCGCGGCGGCCGTCAGCCCGGCCACCAGTCCGGCGCTGACCAACTCCGCCACCTGGGCGTCCGGCAGCAGCTCGTCGTCACCGAAGCCGGGCCCGCTGGCCAGCCCCGAGGGTATCGCCGCGTTGAAGTTCACACTCCGCAGCTCGGGGAAGCGGGCCGCCACCACGCGGCAGAACTCCTCCAGCTGGGCGAAGTTGCTCCGTACGACGACGTAGTCGATACCGAACCGCAGGGGCGGCAGCCCCTGCCCGGCGCGTTCGCGTGCGGCGCGGTCCAGCAGTGCCAAGGCCGCCATGGCCCGGTCGAAGGATCCGGCCCTGCCGCGGATGCGGTCATGGACCTCGGCCGTCGCACCGTCGACGCTGACGATCACCTCGTCGAGTTCCGCGAGCCGGTCGGCCATCCACGGCCGCAGTGTCCAGCCGCCGGTGTACAGGACGGTCTTGACGCCCGCCCGGACCAGTCGGTCGGTGATGTCGAAAATACCTTTGATGAGGAGGGGCTCACCGCCGGCCAGGGCGAGGACCCTCGGCTTCATCGAGATGAGGGCGTCGGTGACACGCAGCATGTCCTCGTGGTCGAGCTGGCGAGCGGCGCGGCGTCCCGATTCCGAGTAGCAGTGGATGCAGCGTAGTGGGCACGCATAGGTCGTGTCCCAGATCACCGACTCCGGAGTGGACGGCGTTGTCACGATTCCCCCTTGACCGCGGCCGTGGGGCCGGTCCGGCCCCGTTCTCGATCGTGCGCCCCGGGGTGTTCCCGGCGTGTGCTCCACGATGGCGGTGGTCCCGAGCGCCGCGCCACACGTGTTCTGCTCACCGGAACGCCGGGCCGTTGTCGGTACGCAATCCCGGGAAGAGCGGGCCGGGTTCGCGGGGCATGTGCGCCAGGCGGGAGGTGATGGACGCGGAAGCGGCGGCAACGGCGGCTGCCAACGGGCCGAGCCGCTGCCCTGCGGGTACCAGCGCGGCAAGCGCGGCGACGGTACGGCCGTCCGCCGCGCTGATGGGTAACGCGGCGCAGGACACCCCCTCCATGACTTCCTCCCGGTCCAGCACCGGGCCGTGCGATCTGCGCGTGAGGGCCTGCCCTGCCGCTGTGTCGAGGGGGAAGCTCATCCCGTTGCGTACGGGCACCAGCGGCTCCGCTCTTCCGGGCACCGAGGCCACCGTCAGAGCGAGACCGTCGCGCAGGACGGTGAGTACCGTGCTGGCTCCCGTCAGGAAACACAGGCGGTGCAGAGGATTCTGGGCGGCGGCCCGCAGTCCGGGATACGGCTGCCAGGAGTGCCCCAGCCGGAACAGCTGCGGACCCACGGCGTACCGGTCGCCCCGGCGTTCGACGGCACCGGCCCGCGCCAGTTGGTCCAGCAGCCGGTGGGCGGTGGCCTTGGGCACCCGGCAGGCCGTGGCGATCTCGGTGAGGCCGGCTTCCCCTCCCCGGCTGCGCAGCGCGTTGAGCAGCGCGAACGCCGTCTCCAGTACTCCTCGGCCCCGTGGGGGAGTACCCGAGGCCCGAATCGCGCTGCTCCCTCCCGAGACCTGTGCGGTACGTACG
This sequence comes from Streptomyces sp. NPDC055025, assembly GCF_053608565.1. Lineage (NCBI taxonomy): Bacteria > Bacillati > Actinomycetota > Actinomycetes > Kitasatosporales > Streptomycetaceae > Streptomyces > Streptomyces sp. NPDC055025. The sequence goes on along the minus strand of NZ_JBSGVS010000117.1, from coordinate 9,487 downwards.
GTTGAGGCCGACGGCGGTGATGTGTCCGACATGGTTCCCCTCCACTGGCCGGCCCCCCCGGTGGACCGCTGCGGGCACGCCGTGAGGGGAGCCGGAACATAGGCCGGGCGTTGCCGCGTACACGCTCCCGCAGCGGCGTCCCGGCGCCGGGTGATGTGCGGAAGCGGTCGGCGGCGCCGAGGTGGTGCCATCCCTGCCACGTGTGGGCGGAGCCGTTCCGGTGGCCTTCTGCCCCGTCCCGGTGCTGGTCGCCGCTCACGCCGGGGGGTGGAGACCTCGCCGGTCGCTTCCTCTTGCGGATGTGCGGATGCGCGGATGTGTTGATGAGTCGATGTTTCCGCGCCCGGGGACCCAGGCGTATGAGGCGTGTGTCCCATGTTCGCGGGACATCCCCCGTTGCCGAGTGCGGCGGTCACCCGGCCCGGCCGCACGGGACGGTGCCGCCCCGCCCTCGAAGCGCACCGCACCGCCGCTCCGCCGTCGCGGGTGGCGAGGAGCCCCGCCGCATCTCAGATGCCGGCCGACGGCGAGCGATACCTGGTCGTCCCGCGGTTCTTGCCCGTCCGGCTCGTCGCTGGTCGCAGCCGCCGCCCCGGACGATGACGGCCATCGCGACGACGCCACCGTCGTCGTGCTGCCGCGTCGTGCCCAGTAGCCGGCCGACGACGGTCACCGGACCCCGGACGAAGCGGTGGAGGGAACGGTCACCACCGTGGCCGTTCCCCGAACGCCGAGACTCGCGCGACCGGTCCTGCGGGAGGGTGTCCGAGGGAACCTGCGCCTTCAGCGGCGCGCCCCGGGTCCAATGGGCCGGGGCACTGCGCAGGGCCGGATTCACGGACATCTCGTTCTGGGGCGGCTTCCATCTCGGTCCCGTCGACCCCGCGAAGCCCGTACCAGGCCGCGGGCTACGTCGCCACGTGGCCTGCGGCCCAAGCTCGTACGCGTCTGCCGCCCCGAGGACCCGCTCACCGCCTGAGGAGATCGACCGACCACAGTCGGTCACCAGCTGGCTGGGTCCCCGGGGAACCGGCGACAGCTGATTGGGCGATCACACCAGTACCGAGGCCGTCGAGCCCCGTGAGTTCGCGAAAACCGAAGGGTTCTCGGTAGGAACCCACGGGTCCGGCAGCCGATTCCGCAGCCGAGAAGGCCCGGGTTCACGACGAACCTGGGGTGCGGGTCCGGTTTCCCAGGTCCGCGAATCCCGCACCTCGTTCTTGAGGGCTTGGGGAAGTGCGGGGCCGGCGTATGAGCCGCCCAGTTTCCGAAGTCGTTTCGCGGCTGAGCGGCGCTTGGCGGAACCGCGGTCTTGAAGCTGGCGGATCGCGTCGACGGCGTCGAGAGCCACGGTCTCTCCTACTGGATACGGACGGTCAGCTGAAGAAGTTGCCCGGGAGTTGTTCGCTGCCCGGAATGCCGGCGTGGGCGAGCAGCGGCAGATGGTAATCCTCGCCCTGGCGCTGGGGCAGGCCCTACTTCCGTGACGCGGGTCGCCGCGCCCACGGCCCGCACATCGCCTTCAGCGACCTCGAGTTCGCTGACATGATGAGTTGGAGCCACCCGCTCGTTGGGGCCTCGACAGGTCGGCGGGGCCGTGGAACCGTTCGCTCTACGGATGCGCTGAGTCGTCCGGGCAGGCAGTGCTCCCAGGGGGTCAGGCGTGCGGCGCAGTCAAGCGGTGCGGACACGTGCCGGAGCGGGTGCCGCTGTTGCCGGACTGGGGGCTGTTGTCGCGGTGGTGCTGGGGACCGTTGCCGAGCGCGCGGGTGCGGTGGCACCGGAATGGGCCGACCGGCCCTGGGCGGTCTGGACGGTGTTCGGCCTACTCGGCGCCTTGAGTGTGGGTCTGGTCATCGCGAGCCGCCGGCTGGACGGACCGGCCGAGGACGGCGGCGGCCGACCGGCCGAGGACGGCGGCGGCCTGGTAACCGGTGCCCGGCCCGGTTCGCTGCACCCGCCGCACGTGGTCCTTGACCGAGTGCGCGGCCGCGACCGGGAACTCGCCCGCCTCATGGCTCTGCTCAAAAAGCCCGACGGCCGTTTCGCTGTGGTGTGCGCGGCGGGAGGCATGGGCAAGACAACGCTCGCGGCAGCACTTGCCGAGAACGCCCGCCGCGACGGATACGCGGTGTTCTGGATCCGCTGGCGCGGCCCGGAAACCCTCTCGGACGACTTCGTCCAGACGGCCGTCGGCTGCGGCCTGCCACGCAGCGCGGTCAGCGCCGCGCAATCCGGCAGCGACAACCTGCCCGATGCCGTGTGGCGGCAACTCGCGAGAACGAAAAAGTGGTTGCTCGTTCTTGACAACGCGGACGAAGCCGGAAAAGTCGGTCCGGAGGGCGAGCGTGTGGCCGACTACCGCGGCTGGATCCGCCCCTACGGGCGCGGCCTGTTCCTCGTCACCAGCCGGGACATGTCATCCGCCACCTGGGGACCCGCTGCGGAACTGATACGGCTTGAGCCGCTTCGAGCGTCGGCGGGCGGCAGGGTCCTGCTGGACAGTGCACCCGATGGCGGCACACTGGTTGAGGCCGAAGCTCTGGCTTCCCGGCTCGGCGGGCTGCCCCTCGCGCTTCAGGCAGCCGGACGCTATGTGACGGGTTCCACCAGCAGGCACCGTGACTTCGCCGCGTATCAAAGCGCGCTGGAAGAGGAGTTGACCGCGTTGGTAGGAGCTGACGACCCGCGTTCTGCGGATCCGAACGTGGCCAGGTCCACCGTCCGGCGCACCTGGGAGGTCTCACTCGATCAACTCGACCGCGAAGGCGTGCCACTGGCCCGTCCGCTGCTACGCCAACTGGCGTTGTTCGCAGAGGCACCGGTGCCCCTGGCCGTCATCACACCGGAGCTGCTGACGACGGCCGTCCGCCGGCCCGTCGGCCAGGCCGCCCTGGACCAGGCCCTGGCCGGCCTCGAACGCTACGGCTTGCTCGGCGTACCGGCGGAACAACCGCACGTGCCCGGAACCGGGCCTCGCGCAGGGAGCAGTGTCACCCTCCACCCGCTGGTCCGCGAGATCACCGCACTCACTCTGACCACCGATGAACCGGACCGTCTCCACGACTACGAGCAAGCAACGGTCAACGCCCTGCGCGGTGAGGTGACGACTCTCCGGACCGTCGGAACGGCGGGCTGGACCGCCGCACGGTTGCTCGCCCCGCATCTGCCTCTTCTGCTCGACCACCCGGGTCTCGTCCCGTCCGAGGACGCCTGCGCCGCCCTCAACACACTGGCGGATGTGCTGGGTGACGCGGGAAGCTATGCCCTCCAGCTCAGTCTGCGGCAGACAGTACTCGACCACCGCGTGGAGTTGCTCGGCGACCATCACCCAGACACCTTCACCGCCCGCAACCACTTCGCCAACAGCCTCCACTGCCTCGGCGGGTATGAACGGTCCGAAGGGATCCACCGGCAGAATCTGGCCGACCGGACGCGGGTGCTGGGACCGGATCATCCCGATACGCTCACGAGCCGCAACAATGTCGGATACGTCCTGCAACTCCGCGGTCAGTACGCCGAGGCCGCCACCCTGCACGCCCAGGTACTCGCAGACCGCACCAGACTCCTGGGCGTCGATCACCTCCTGACCCTGACCAGCCGCGACAATCTGGCCAAGTCATTCGACCAGCTCGGTGACCACACCGCGGCAGCCACGCTCCACTCCCAGAACATCGCCGAATGCACCCGCGTACTGGGCCCCGATCACCCCCTCACCCTCACCAGCCGCGACAACCTCGCCGTCACGGTCAACCATCGCGGCGATCCGACCCGCGCGGCAGAGCTGCACCGGGCAGTGCTCGCAGATCGCACCCGCATCCTCGGCCCGGACCATCCGCACACCTTGACCAGCGGAAACAATCTCGCTGACGCCCTCCACCGGCTGGGCGGACACGCCGACGCCGCCGAGTTACTGGAGCAGACCCTCGCCGGTCGCGTGCGCGTCCTGGGCGCCGATCACCCGGACTCCCTGGACACCCGCTCGCAACTGGCTCTCTGCCGGTCCGAGACCGGACGGCGGCAGCAGCGGTAGCCAACCGACCTGTACTCGCTCGGATGCGTGCTCCATGAGATGGTCACCGGGCAGCGGCCCTTCAACGGCACGTCGTGGCACCTGGTCAACCGGCACCTCGACGAACAGCCCGCACCGCTGCGCACCTTGCGCCCGGACGCTCCTGCGGAATGGGAGCGGTTGGTCGGTCAGCTCCTCGTCAAGGACCCGGCCCGGCGACCGGAGAGCGCCGATGAGGTCTGGGCCGACCAGGCCCGCGCCGCCATGGACACCACGCCGCGGACCCGCTGTTCAGCGGTGTGTGCGGAAGAACTCGGTGAGGTCGTGCGCGAGGAGTTCGGGTTCTTCGTGGGCGGCGAAGTGTCCGCCACGGGGCATGCGGGTGTACCTCGTGATGTTGTACGTGCGCTCGGCCCAACTGCGGGGTGGCTGGGTGAGGTCGGCCGGGAACAGAGCGAGGGCCGTGGGCACGTCGACCCGCTCCACCCGCCTCGTCAGCCGCTGGGCGTATTCGTAGTAGGGCCGGAAGGAGGTCGAGATGGTGCCGGTGAACCAGTAGAGCGAAGCCTGTGTGAGGAGGAAGTCGTCGCTGAACCGGGACGACAGGTCACCGCCGCAGTCGCTCCACGTCCGGTACTTCTCGACGATCCAGGCAAGCAACCCGGTCGGAGAGTCGGCCAGGCCATAACTCAGCGTGAGAGGGCGGGTGCTCTGTTGGTGCAGGTACCCGCCCTCTTCCGCGGACCAGACCGCGACGGAGTCGAGATACGCCTGCTCCTCGCGGGTGACACCGGCCGCGTCATGGGCGACCGGGCTGGCGATCGCCATCAGATGGATGCCCGCCACGGCCTCGGGGTGGGCTTCACCGAGCCGAGAGGTGATGCCGGCACCCAGATCGCTCCCGTGCGCGACGTAGCGCTCGAAGCCGAGTACGTCGCGCATGAGCCGGTGCCAGATCTCATGTGTCTGCGGCGGCTCCGCGAGCGAGGGTCGTTGAGGTGAGAAGGCGAATCCGGGCAGCGAGGGGACAATGACGGTGAACGCGTCGGCGGCACGGCTCCCGTACCGCGACGGCGTGGCCAGTCGGCGGGCGAGGTCGGTCAGTTCGAGGAAGGAACTGGGCCACCCGTTGGTCAGGACGATCGGCAGGGCGCCGGGGTGTTCGCCGTCGAAGCGGAGGTAGTGGACGGGGGTTCCGTCGATATCCGCGAGCTGGGATGGCAGGGCGTTGATGGCGGCTTCGTGGGCACGCCAGTCGTAGTCGGAGGCCCAGTAGGTGACGAGGCGCCGCAGTTCGCCGGAGTCGGTGCCGGCCTCCCAGCCGGTGCCGGGCCAGGGGGTCGGCCAGCGTGTATGGAGCAGCCGTGAGCGCAGCTCGTTCAACTCGGCCTCGGGGACGGCGATCACGGGCGGGTGGTGGGTCATGACGGTCTCCAAGGTTTCGTTCTCACAGGGCAGCGGTGCGTGCCGGGGTGTCGAAGCCGTTCCGCGCGCCGTTGTCGGGGGCCTGGCGGGTGGTCCCGGCGATCACAGCGGACAGGGCCATGAGGACCGTGATGACGAGCAGGGCATGCCCGACAGTGGTCTGGTCGCCGAGGAAGCCGATGAGCGGCGGTCCGCCGACGAAGCCGCAGTATCCGATCGAGGTGATGACGCTGACCCGTCCGGCGGCACGAGCGGGCTCGTCGGCCCCGGCGCTCATGCTGACCGGAAAGCCGAGCGCCGCGCCCATCCCCCAGAGCAGACTTCCCGCGAACGCCAGTCCGGTGGACGGCCCGAGCGCGAAGAGGGCGACGCCGGTGGTGGTGACGGCGGCGGCTGTCCGAAGGACGGTGACCCGTCCGAACCGGTGGAGGACCGCCGGCCCGAGCCAGCGGCCGGTGGTGAGCGCGGTGAGGAAGGAGGCGTACGCCAGTGTGCCGATCGTGGCGGTGACGTGGTGACGGTCGATGACCGAGACGCTGACCCAGTTACTGCCGGCCCCTTCCGCGACGGCGAAGGCCAGTGCGACGAGCCCGACCGCCACGGTGCGCGGTTCTCGCCACGCGCCCGGACCCGGGCGGGACATCTTCACCGGCAGTGGCACTGCGATGGGGCGCGCGGCGTGCTCAGGAAGGAAGTACCGTGCCGCCGCGGGTACCGCCCCGGCGATGACCGCCGCGACCACGGCCACATGGATGCTCACCGGGACCCGCAGTGCGGTCATCAGCACACCGGTCGCGGCACCGGCGACCGTACCGAGGCTGAACGCGGCGAAGAAGCGCGGCATGACGGGACGGCCGAGCCGCCGTTCGACCGCCGCGGCGTGCACGGTCATCGCCACGTCCCAGAAACCCGTAGCCGCGCCGAGCAGGAACAGCCCGGTCACCAGCAGGGATGCTGAGAGGGCGTACCCGAGTGAGATGACGCCGAGGCTCGCGCTGACGAACAGGGCGACGACGGTGACGGCCCGGCGCGGGCCGATGCGTGTGACGACCGTCCCCGACAGAGGCAGCACCATCACGCCGCCAACGGCGATGGTGAGCAGCAGGAGTCCCAGTGACGACGAGTCGAGATCCAGCTGCGTGCGGACCTCGGGGAGCCGGGAGGCCCAGGTCGACCCGGCAAGCCCCAGACCGGCGAAGACCGCGTAGGTCGCCCTCGTACCCGCCGTCACCTCCCGTGCTGTCGGCGCCGCCGGAACGGCGGCAGACGCTCCGGTCACGATCCCGGACGACCGGCCGGGCCGAGCGTCTGGTCGATCGCCTCCCGCGTCCTCTCGCGCGACTCCGGCGCAGTCGTGAGCAGAGCATGCATGATCATTCCCTCAAGCAGGGGGTCCAGGCGGGCGGCGCTGTCCGGGCCGGTGAAACGAGCCAGAACGGTGCGGCTGTCCTGCGTCCATGCCTGCGTCAGGGCTCGCAGTCCGGGGTTGCGGAGGGCCGCCAGGTGCAGCTCGAAGCCGAGGACCGCACTGCGGTGCCTGGCAGGACCTCCGTGGACGAGATCGACCAGGACATCAACGAATTGCTCGCGCGTATGGACATTCTCGAACAGATTCTCAAACACCGCGGACTGCAGTTCGACATGCCGGGCGAACGCCTGCGCCTGCAGATCGGTCAAGCTGGCGAAGTGGTAGGTGATCGACCCGAGCGGCACACCGGCCCGGGTGGCGATGTTCCGATGCGTCGTCCCGGCCACCCCGTGATCCGCAATGACGTCGAGGGTGGCGTCCAGGATGTGCGTCTTGCGGCCGGGGTCGTTGCGACGGGTCCGTCGCCGCCCGCCACCCGATCCGACGGAAGTCCGGTGCTCACCACCGGCCATTTCCCTGGCCGTTTCACCTTCGGGAGGGTCCGCCGACGGCGGTTCGATGTGCGGCATGCGCACCACGCTACAAGCCTTAAGAACAGATGTACAAATCTATGGACGCTCATCGCCACCACAACGCCGCAGCTCACCCGCGTCCTCCTCACCCAGGAGGTCGAGGATGCCGAGCTGGACGGGGCCTGCGGCCCGCCGCGCTCGCCGAGACGTGCCGGGGCTGGAGCCGGGTGCGGGCCCTTGCGGTCATCGACACTTGCCAGCGCGACGACCGTGCCGCGCTCCCGGTCGAGGAGTAGCCGCCGTGGCCAGGACCGGCATCATTCCTTACTGGGTTGTCCGGCGCCCCGTCACCGTCGGGGAGGCACCGCACATCTGGCGACGTCAGGGGAGGCACGGGGTCCGGCACACCTGCTCGGTGCCGATGAGCCGGCGACTCCTGGAAGCTCCTTGCGGGAGCTGCTTATCGACCCTGGATGGCGTCGAGTGCTTGGGTGAAGTAGACGGCGAGGGGTCGGTCGGCGCCGGCCCGGGACCAGGCTTCGCCGGCGGTGTCCAGACACGTGATCATGCATGCCACGATGGCCGCGGCACGCAGGTCGGCCGTACCCTCCGGCCCACCGAGCCGTCGGCGCACCTCGGGGACGAGGTCTGCCTGCCAGCGGAGATGCTTTTCGATGCTGCGGGCCCGGAGGGATGGGCTGCCGTACATCATCCGTGCGATCGCGAGCGTGCGCTCTTCGTCCGCTTCCGAGTCTCCGACGGCCAGGATCGCGGAGCGCAGCGCCGTCCAGAGATCCTCTTCGTCCGGGTGCTTGGCGAGTTCGGCACTCACCCGCGCTCCCTCATCGGCGAGACCACCGAGGACGATGTCCTCTTTCGTTCCGAAGTAGCGGAAAAACGAACGCCGGGATACGCCCGCCGCCGCGACGATCTCGTCGATCGTCGTCTGCTCGAACCCTTTGCGGAGGAACAGGTCCATGGCAACCTGGGTGATCTCGGCATAGACCGAACGCCGGGACCGGTCCCACAGCCGCTCCACAGAACCTGCCCTCTCCGTCATAGGGTCAGCATAGCCACGCGTGACCAGCGCTTCGGATGGTCATTGACTCCGTGACATGGTGCGGGTCATCACCCGACCGATGGTTCGTGTCATCCGACGGCGGCCCAGCAGGCGCGAGACGCCGGCCGTGCCCCGGTTGCCGGCCCCGACGATGACACTCGGCCGAGGACTGCGGCGGTCGAGTGCGGTCAGTGCCGTGCGGACGACCGCCGAGGCCGGCATCCGCCGAGTGCCGCCGCTGGCGCTCTCACCCGCTATGTCGAAGAATTCCGTCTGCGTAGCCCCGGGCGAGACAGCGAAGATCTTCACTCCTGAACCCAGTTCTTCGTACCAGAGCGCTTCGGTGAAGCTGAGCACGAACGCTTTGGACGCGCCATAGACAGCCATCGTGGGGCTCGCGTTGTAGGCGGCCATGCTCGCGATGTTGATCAGGAACCCCTCTCCCCGCTCACGAAGGCACGGGAGGAAGGCATGACTGATCTCCACGACCCCGATGACATCGAGCGCGATCTCGGCCTTGAGCCGATCGAGCTGTTCGCCGCGGAAGAGCCCGTGGTTGGCGAAACCCGCGTTGTTCACCACTCCGGCGACATCGACCCCGAGCCGGTCGGTCTCGGCGCGCAGTGCTTGCCCTGCCCCCGGTTCGGTCAGATCCATCGGCAGGGCCACGGCCCGGGTGCCGTGGAGAGCGGACAGCTCCGAAGCGAGCGCCTTGAGACGTTCGGCGCGGCGCGCGACGAGCACGGTGTCGTAGCCGCGCCCAGCGAGCCGGCGCGCGAACTCTGCGCCGATGCCCGAACTCGCCCCGGTCACCAGTACCGCTTCAGATGTGTTCATGGTCGTTCCTGCCTTTAGGGGGTGGGCCGGAGTCGCTCCCGACAAGCCGTCAAGTGACCTGCTGGGGCGGTAGGTGCGGGCTGTTCGCGGGCTGTTCACGCCGGTCGGAAGGTGAGCCGTGTGCGGGGCGAGGCGCATTCGCACGGGCTCGGGGCCGACTCCGGTCGAGACGGTGGCGGTCGGTCCGTCGGTCGGTCCGTCCGTCCGCCTGCCCGAGCCGGACGAGAACGACTGGTGCAGACATCGTATGCCAGGCTGGCACTAGGTGCCAG
>NZ_JBSGVS010000116.1:0-14452 GCF_053608565.1 Streptomyces sp. NPDC055025 | reverse complement strand
GCGCCGGGGCCCTTCCGTCATGTCCCCCCGGAGGCGGCGGCTCAGTCGTGCCAGGCTCCGTACTCGTCCAGCAGGGCCTGGAGGGGCTCGAAGACGCCAGGGGCGGCGGCCACCGTGAGATCGAAGCCCGGCCGGGCGCCGGGGCGCCCCCCGGTGAGCGCGCCCGCCTCACGGGCGATGAGATCGCCGGCCGCGAGGTCCCAGGGGTGCAGCCCGCGCTCGTAGTAGCCGTCCAGACGGCCCGCCGCCACATCGCAGAGATCGGTCGCGGCCGAGCCGCCGCGCCGGATGTCCCGCAGCAGCGGGATCAGCCGCTGGGCGACCTCGGCCTGATGGGCGCGGACCGTGGTGACGTAGTTGAAACCGGTCGAGACGAGGGCGCGCTCCAGCGGCGGAGCGGGGCGGCCACGGACCGGCCGGTCGTTGAGGAAGGCGCCGCCGCCGAGCACGGCGCGGAAGGTCTCGCGCCGCATCGGGATGCCGACGACGCCGACGAGCGTCTCGCCGTCGCGCTCCGCGGCGATCGAGACGGCCCAGGTGGGCAGTCCGTAGAGATAGTTGACGGTGCCGTCCAGCGGATCGATGACCCAGCGGATCCCGCTGCTGCCCGCCGAGCTGGCGCCCTCCTCGCCGAGGAAGCCGTCGTCGGGGCGGTACTCGGCGATATGGCCGGTGATCAGCTTCTCGGCAGCGATGTCCATCTCGGTGACGACATCGATGGGGCTGGACTTGGTGGCGGCCACGGCCAGATCGTCGGGGCGGCCGTCGCGCAGCAGCTCACCGGCCCGGCGGGCCGCCTCCAGGGCGACCGTGAGCAGTTCGGCGGTGAGGGTCTCATCGGGCGGTACGTCGGTCACGGCGTGGCTCCTTCAGGCGTACGGGCTGTCGGCGCCCGCCGCGGCGGGCCTGGGGGCACGGGCGGGGCAGCAGCCGACCGGGCAGAGGTCGTGGCTCGGGCCGAGCGCGCCCAGCGCGCACCGCTCCACCACGCTCCCCCGTTCCGTGGCGGCGCGCTCCAGCAGGAGATCGCGGACGGCGGCGGCGAACCGCGGATCGGCTCCCACCGTCGGCGAGCGGCGGACGGGCAGCCCCAGCTCTGCCGCCTTGGCGACGGCCTCCGTGTCGAGGTCGTACAGGACTTCCATATGGTCCGAGACAAAGCCGATGGGGGCCATCACGACGGCCGGGACGCCCTCGCCGTGCAGCGTCTCCAGGTGGTCGCAGATGTCCGGCTCCAGCCACGGGATGTGCGGGGCGCCGCTGCGCGACTGGTAGACGAGCCGCCACGGGTACTCGACACCGGTCTCCTCGCGCACGGCCGCCACGATCAGCCGGGCGGTGGCGAGATGCTGGGCCACATACGCGCCGCCCTCGCCGTGGTCCTCGACGGGCCCCGAGGTGTCGGCCGACGCGACCGGGATGGAGTGGGTGGTGAAGGCGAGGTGCGCGTCCGCGCGTACGGACTCCGGCAGATCGGCGAGCGAGGCGAGCACGCCCTCGATCATGGGACGCAGAAAGCCGGGGTGGTTGAAGTAGTGGCGCAGCTTGTCCACCCGGGGCGGTTCGAGCCCCTCGGCGGCGAGGGCGGCGAGCGCGTCCGCGAGGTTCTCGCGGTACTGACGGCAGCCCGAGTACGAGGCGTACGCGCTGGTCGCGAGGACGGCGATCCGGCGCCGGCCGTCCGCGGCCATCTCGCGCAGGGTGTCGGTCAGATAGGGCGCCCAGTTGCGGTTTCCCCAGTAGACGGGCAGCTCCACGCCGTGCTCGGCGAAGTCCTTGCGCAGCGCGTCCAGCAGGGCGCGGTTCTGTTCGTTGATGGGACTGACCCCGCCGAACAGGAAGTAGTGCTGTCCGACCTCCTTGAGCCGCTCCGGCGGGATACCCCGGCCCCTGGTCACGTTCTCCAGGAACGGGATCACGTCGTCGGGGCCCTCGGGGCCGCCGAAGGAGAGCAGGAGCAGAGCGTCGTAGGGGGAAGTCCCGAGCTGATCGGCCATGTTTCGATCCTGCCATCCACCCCGCCCCACCGGAGCACCACGCCCCGGTCCGCCCGGAAACCACGGTACGGCGGAGCCGAGCGGGTGTCCGGGTGGCGGCCATGAGTATGATCCCCCTCCAACTGGGCCGGGAATACGTCCTTCTCGGCCGTGGCGCTCTACCGACGCGGGGAGGGCACGGGGCGGATGGCCAGGACCCACACAGGCGGACCGGGCATGAACGTGTGGCGGAACTGGGCGGGAAACGTCACCGCCCGTCCGGCCCGCGAGGTCTCCCCCGCCTCCGTCGAGGAAGTGACCGGGATCGTACGGAGGGCCGCCGAGGAGGGGCTGAAGGTCAAGCCCGTGGGCACGGGCCACTCCTTCACCGCCACCGCCGCCACCGACGGGGTGCTCGTACGGCCCGATCTGCTCACCGGCATCAGGGACATCGACCGGGACGCGGGCACGGTGACCGTGGCGGCGGGCACCCCGCTGAAACGGCTGAACGCGGCGCTGGCACGGGAGGGTCTGTCGCTCACCAATATGGGCGACATCATGGAGCAGACCGTCGCGGGCGCGGCCTCCACCGGCACCCATGGCACCGGCCGTGACTCGGCCTCCACAGCCGCGCAGATCCTCGCGCTGGAACTGGTCACGGCGGACGGCTCGCTGCTGCGCTGCTCCGAGCGGGAGAATCCGGAGGTCTTCGCCGTCGCCCGGATCGGACTCGGCGCGCTGGGTGTGATCACCTCGGTCACCTTCGCCGTCGAGCCGCTCTTCCTGCTGACGGCCCGTGAGGAACCGATGGCCTTCGACCGGGTCACCGCCGAGTTCGATCAACATGTGGCCGAGAACGAGCACTTCGAGTTCTACTGGTTCCCGCACACGGGCAACTGCACCACCAAGCGCAACAACCGCAGCCAGGGCCCCGCGGCACCGCCCGGCCGGGTCGGTGCCTGGATCGACGACGAGTTCCTCTCCAACGGGGTCTTCCAGGCGGCCTGTCTGCTCGGCCGGGCCGTCCCCGCGACCATCCCCGCGATCGCGCGGATCTCCAGCCGCGCCCTCTCCGCCCGTACGTACACGGACATCCCTTACAAGGTCTTCACTTCCCCGCGCCGGGTGCGCTTCGTCGAGATGGAGTACGCGCTGCCACGTGAGGCGGCGGTCGGAGCGCTGCGCGAGGTCAAGGCGATGGTCGACCGTTCACCGCTGCGGGTGGGATTCCCGGTGGAGATACGGACGGCGCCCGCGGACGACATCGCGCTCTCGACGGCCTCGGGACGGGAGAGCGCGTATATCGCGGTGCATCTCTTCCGGGGCACGCCGTACCGCGCGTACTTCAGCGCCGTGGAGCGGATCATGACCGCACACGGTGGCCGCCCCCACTGGGGCAAGATCCACACCAGGGACGCGGCGTATCTCTCGGAGGCGTATCCGCGCTTCGGCGAGTTCACGGCCGTACGGGACCGGCTGGACCCGGACCGGCTGTTCGGCAACGACTATCTGCGCCGGATCCTGGGGGACTGAGCGGATCCTGGGGACCGAGGGGCGATGCCCGTCTCGCCGGTCCGCCGCCCGTCGGCGGTCCCGCTACCGGCCCGGCGTTCCGGGGTGGCTGTCCCGGCTCGACGTGCCGCCGCCGTCGGAGGGTGCCGGCGCCGGGGTCGGGGTCGGGGTCGGCGAGGACGGTCCGGAGCCGCTCCCGGAGTGCGAGGGGGCGGAGGAAGGCGGCCGCGACGGGTCGGCGGAGCCGTCCTGACTCGGGCCGGCGCCCGGTCCGCCGCCGGGCGAACCACTCGGATCCGTACCGGTACCGCCGTCCGGAGCCGGGGCGTCCGATGCCGGTCCCTGTCCCTGTTCCCGGCCGGGATCCGGGGAGCCGGTGGAACCGGAGGGGGTTCCGGACGGCGTGGCGGGGGTGTCGTCACCGCCGCCACCACCGCCCCGTACGGCGGACCCGACGGTCGTCGCCGCCCCTCCGCTCAGACCATGACCGGAGATCAGTTCGTATCCGGTGATGCCGCCCATGGTCACCACGAAGACACCGGCTGCCGCGAGGACCGGCCGCTTCCAGCCCCTTACCCGGGTGCCGTGCGTCGTGGGCGCGCCGAACTCCCCGTCCCCCAGGGGCGCTTCACCGCGGGGACCGCCGGGGGAATCACCCGGTGCGGAGAGCCGCCGGCCGCCCGGCTTCCCCTGGACCGTGACCTCGCGGACCTCGCGCAGCCGCTCACCCGTACGGCGCAACATGTGCTGGAAGACCGGGCCCCCGCAGGTGGCGACCACGCTGACCACGCCGGCGCCGATGATCGTGCCGTACACGCCGAGCCGGGAGGCGAGCACCGCCGCGGCGACGGCCGCGACCGCGCTGCCCGCGACCTGCGGCACGCTCAGCTCCAGCCGCGGTCCCTTCGGCGCCGCCGCGCCCTCTCCCGCCCGCGCGCCGCCACCCGGCCTCCGGTTCATCCCCGGTCGCTGCTCATCCATCCGGCTCACCCATCCGGCCCACCTTGCACCAGAAGGGACAAGTGGGCGAAACGGATCGTTCCAATTCTGTGGATTCTGTGAAGAATGACACCCGTTCGGGGTCTGTCCCGAACCCCAACTCCCGGCCCCGGGGAGAACTTGGGCGGCGTGCCGGTCCACCCACATGGCCCGAATGGAGTACTGTGGCGAGCCCTGGGGCCGGACTCCCTCACGGGCGTCCGGGACCGACGGGAAGGGGGCCGAACGTGGCACTCGAACCGGCGGCGCCACGGCACCGCACGGGCGCCTGCTGCACAGAGTGACCAGGTCTGTCACTCTGCGTCACAAAGAGGTAACCGTGCCATAACGGCGATCGAGGGCCCTTGCCCGACACGCCGGGAAGCACGGCAAGGTTGTGGCAGGCTGCACCCGGGCAGGTCACACTCGACTAGCGGAAGCAGCGACGCACGTGACGTCGGCAGGCACCACCCGGGAGGTCCCCATGCCCGAACTGCGTGTCGTGGCCGTCTCCAACGACGGCACACGACTGGTGCTCAAGGCTGCGGACAGCACGGAATACACGCTTCCGATTGATGAGCGCCTCCGCGCCGCCGTGCGCAATGACCGCGCCCGCCTCGGTCAGATCGAGATCGAGGTCGAGAGCCACCTCAGACCACGCGACATCCAGGCACGTATAAGGGCCGGAGCCTCCGCCGAGGAAGTCGCCCAGCACGCCGGAATCCCCGTGGACCGGGTGCGCCGGTTCGAGGGACCGGTGCTGGCCGAGCGCGCCTTCATGGCCGAGCGGGCCAGGAAGACCGCCGTGCGCCGCCCCGGTGAGAACGCGGGACCCCAGCTCGGTGAGGCGGTGCAGGAGCGGCTCACGCTGCGCGGCGCCGAGAAGGACACCGTGCAGTGGGACTCCTGGCGCCGTGACGACGGCACCTGGGAGGTGCTGCTCGTCTACCGCGTCGCGGGTGAACCGCACTCGGCGAGCTGGACGTACGACCCGCCCAGACGGCTCGTCCAGGCCGTCGACGACGAGGCGCGGGCGCTGATCGGCGACACGGACGACACGGTCACCACACAGGAGCCGAGCTTTCCGTTCGTCCCGAGGATCGCGCGGCTGCCGCGCGACCGGCCGCTGGACCGTTCACTCGACCGGCAGTCGGAGCGGCCCGCGGGTCCCGAGGCGGACGAGATGAGCGAACGCGACTCCCTGACCAGCCTGCTGGAGGCGGTGCCGAGCTTCCGGGGCGACATGGTGGTGCCGGAGCGGCCCGCTCCGGACGCCCCGGTCACGGACCCCGACGAGGATCCGGACGCCGAGGAGCCGGTGGCGCCCGCCGCTTCGGCCGGCGCCGGTTCGGCGTACGCGGATGTGCTGATGCCCCGTTCGGTGACCGGTCACCGGGACCGGCTCACCGGTACGACGGACCGCCAGGCCGAGGCGGACGGGGTCCGCCCCGGCCGCAGGGCCGCCGTGCCGAGCTGGGACGAGATCGTGTTCGGTACGCGCCGCAAGAAACAGGAGTAGCCGGAACGGTCCGCCCGACGCCGGCACCGAGCCGAGCCGGTGGCGTTCGTGGAGGACGCGGGCCGGCAGGACGTTCAGGGGAGGGCCCGTACGCGGGATATGCGTACGGGCCCCTTCGTGTGTATGTGCGTATGTGCTGTTGTCGCTACTGGGGGTCGGGGCCCTTGGCGACCGGACGGGACTCGTCCGCGCTCCACGCGGACCAGGAGCCCGGATACAGCGCCGCCGGGATACCTGCGATCTCCAGGGCCAGCACCTCATGGGCGCCCGAGACCCCCGATCCGCAGTAGACACCGACCGTGGTTCCGGAGGTGGCACCCAGTGCCTGAAAGCGCGCCGCGAGCGCCGGAGCCGGCAGGAAGGTGCCATTTTCAGCCACATTCCCCGTCGTCGGCGCGGAGAGCGCGCCCGGAATATGACCACCGACGCGGTCGATCGGCTCGACGTCCCCGCGGTACCGCTCGGACGCCCGCGCGTCCAGCAGCAGACCGCTCCGGGCGAGGGCCGCGGCGCCGTCCGCGTCCAGCACCGGCAGCGAACCGGGGACAGGACTGAAGTCGCCCTCGGCGGGGAGCGGGATCTCGGTGGTGAGCGCGCCGGTCCATTCGGCGACTCCGCCGTCGAGCACCCGGACGTCCGAGTGGCCCGTCCAGCGCAGCAGCCACCAGGCACGGGCGGCCGCCCAGCACTGTCCGCCGTCGTACACCACCACCGGTGTGTCCTGCGAGATTCCGGCGCGGCGCATCACCGCGCCGAAGGCCGCCACGTCCGGCAGCGGGTGCCGGCCCTCGGGGCCGGGCGGACCCGCCAGCTCCCTGTCGAGGTCGACATAGACGGCGCCGGGCAGATGACCGGCCTCGTAGGCGGGCCGGCCGGAGGGTCCGCCGAGCTGCCAGCGGATGTCGAGCAGCACGGGCGGACGCGGTCCGGCCGACTCGCCCGCGAGTTCTGCTGCGGTGATGATGGCTGTCATGAAGGCCATCCTCGCGCACGGCCGCCCCGGCCCAAAACGGTGGAGAAACGGCCGGTAAACACCCGATCGAGATCCCGCCAAGGACGGCGCGGCCGGGGAGCGGCACGTGGTGCCGGGTGCAAGCATCTGCTCGGGCGTACGGCTGTTCCCATCCGGCGGCCCGCGACCGGCACCCGTACGGCCACGACGGTCCGAGGAGAGAGTGACGATGACCGAGGCAGCGATCCGGCGCACACCCGGCACGCCCTGCTGGGTGAGTCTGATGGTGCACGGCCTTGCCACGACGGAGGAGTTCTACCGGTCGCTGTTCGGCTGGGAGTTCCAGCCGGGGCCCCAGCAGCTCGGGCCGTATGTGCGGGGAATGCTGAACGGCAGGGCGATCGCGGGCATCGGCCAGATTCCGCGCGACCGTCAGTTGCCCATCGCGTGGATGACATATCTGGCGACGGATGACGCGGACCGGACGGCCGACATGATCAGAAGTTGCGGTGGAACGGTCGGAGTCGGACCGCTCGACGCGGCGGAGGCGGGACGGATGGCCATCGCCGCGGACCCGGCGGGTTCGGTCTTCGGGATCTGGCAGGCGGCGGCGCACATCGGGACGGCGGTGGCGGGGCCGCACGGCACGCCCGTCTGGAACGAACTGATCACACGCGAGACATCGGCGGTCGGCAAGTTCTACGAAGCGGTCTTCGGCTATGACGCGGAATCGGTCGTCTCCGCCGACTTCGACTTCCTGACGCTGCGTCTGGAGGGCCTGCCCGTCGCCTCACTGCACGGGGTGGGCCGCGCGCTCCCCCGCGACCTGGGCTCGCACTGGATGACGTACTTCGAGGCGGACGACACCGACGCCGCCGTACGGCTGGTGACGGAGCTGGGCGGCCGGGTGGTCAAGCCGCCGCACGAGGGCACGCACGGCCGGCTCGCGACGGTGGCGGATCCGGAGGGCGCGATCTTCACGCTCGTCCAGTCGGCGGGGCACGGGGCACCGGTGGCTCACTGAGCACCGCGGCGGCAGCGGGGTCGCGGGAAGGGTGGGGAGGGCGGGGTGGGGACTACGGGCCGACGGGGCCGACACGGCCGACGGCCCGCGGCCATCTGTCATCCGCCATGAGTCGTCGGTCATCGGTCATCCGCCATCGGTCATCCGCCGCTCAGCGGACCGCCGTTCGACCGTCGGACAGCGGTCGCGGTCGCCCGGCCAGGGGCACGTCACCGACCTCGACGGGGAGCACATCGGGCGAGAGCGTGGCCGCCCGCGCGGTGGCCGCGGTCATCCGCCGACGGTGATGGCGGCGGCACAGCACCTCGTAACCGATCTCGTCGCCCGACTGATACACATCGCCGACCACCACCTGGGCGCCCTCGACCACCATCGCGCCGCCGATCGTCCGCGCGTTGTGCGTGGCCCGCGCGCCGCACCAGCAGAGCGCCTCGACCTGGAGGACCTCGACCCGGTCGGCCAGTTCGACCAGCCGCTGCGAGCCGGGGAAGAGCTTGGAGCGGAAGTCGGTGGTGATGCCGAAGGTGAAAACGTCCAGCTCCAGATCGTCCACGACCCGGGCGAGCTGATCAACCTGCTCGGGGGCGAGAAACTGCGCCTCGTCGGCGATGACATAGTCGCAACGGCCGCCCTGGGAGAGCCGGTTCACGAGATACGCGTAGAAGTCGAAGCCCTCGGCGGCCTCGACGGCGTCGGTGACCAGACCGAGGCGGGAGGAGAGCTTGCCCTCGCCGGCCCGGTCGTCACGGGTGAAGATCATCCCCTGGAGTCCGCGTGCCGAGCGGTTGTGCTCGATCTGAAGAGCGAGGGTGCTCTTTCCGCAGTCCATCGTTCCGGAGAAGAACACCAGCTCTGGCATGAGGGGGTGACGGCCTTTCGGTTCTCGGCAGTGCGACTCGGGTCGCGGTCGGACGGGCCCTGGTGGCCCGCGAGCCCTGGCGGCCTCGTGGCCCGGTGGCGTTGGTGGCCCCGTCGCCCGTGGCCCGCGGCGCTAGGAGCGTACTTCGAGGAGGGGGACGAGCTGCTCGACGGGGGTCATCGAGCCATGCATCCCGACCATCGCCGACTCGTGGGGCTCCTGGACGGAGGCCGTGATCACCACATCGTCGTGGGCCGCGGCGACGACATCGCCGATCCGTCCGTACACCCGCTCGTCCACCGTACCGGGCGGTCCGAACCAGCCCTCGGCGATCGACTCCTCCCGGCTCGCCACCCAGAACCGGTCACCGAGCACCTCGCGCCAGACGGTGAGCACATCGGACTCGGCGCCCGGCACGGCGTAGACATGACGGGCCCGGCCCTCGCCGCCGAGCAGGGCCACCCCGGCGCGCAGCTCCCAGTCCTCGTCGAAGTCGATGCGCGACTCCTCGTCGAAGGGGATGTCGATCATGCCGTGGTCGGCGGTCACATAGAGCGCGGTACGGGGCGGCAGCCGCTCGGCGAGACGCTGGACGAGCCGGTCGACATACATGAGCTGGCCGCGCCAGGCGTCCGAGTCGACGCCGAAGCGATGGCCGTTGCCGTCGACCTCGCTGTAGTACGTGTAGACCAGCGACCGGTCCCCCGCGGCGAGTTGCTCCGCGGCGAGATCCATCCGGTCCTCGCCGGAGAGACGGCCGTGGAAGGTGCCGCCGCTCAGCGCGACCTTGGTGAGCGGGGTGTTCTCGAAGGTCGGGGAGGACACCTGGGCCGTATGCACGCCCGCCGCGTCGGCGAGCCGGAAGACCGTGGGGTACGGCTGCCAGACCTCCGGCGCGGTCCAGGGCTTCCAGCGGAGCTGGTTCATCAGCGCGCCGGTCGCGGGGTCGCGGACGGTGTAGCCGGGCAGTCCGTGCGCGGCGGGCGGCAGCCCCGTGCCCACGGAGGCGAGGGAGGTCGCGGTGGTGGCGGGGAAGCAGGTGGTCAGCGGTCGGCCGGTGGAACCCCGGGAGGTGCCGAGCAGCGAGGTCAGATACGGGGCCTCGTCCGGATGGGCCCTGAGCTGCTCCCAGCCGAGACCGTCGATCAGAAAGACGCAGTTCCGGTCGGCCGGGGTCAGTTCGGGGATGGCGGCGGTCAGATGCGGTACACCCTGACCGGCCGCGAGGGTGGGCAGCAGATCGGCGAGCGAGCCCGTGCCGTACTCGGGCAGCGGCGCGGAACCGAGGGCGAGCGGAACGGGGTCCTGCTCCTGCCAGAGAGCCTCGGCGGCCATCAGCGGCCGGTGGCCGTGGCGGCCGTCGTGGCGGCGGTGGCCTCGGAGAGCGCCTGGGCGAAGACGAGCGTCTGGCGAACGGTGTCGGGACCGTCACCCGCCTCACTGACCCGCAGACTCAGATCGTCGGCGGTGGAGCTGCCGGTGTAGCCGTGGTCCGCCTCGCAGTTGGGGTCGCCGCAGGCGGCCGGCTCCAGATCGATCCGGGAGACGGCGCCCCAGCCGATGGTGAGGACGACCTCGCGCGGCAGACTGCCCGGGGTGTACGACTCCGGGTTCGAGACGACCCGGCTGACCACGACGGACGAGATCCGGTCGAGCTTGACCGACTCGGTGGAGGTGGTGGCGTACGGGGTCGGGGAGCTGGTGTCGGCGGTCTGCTCGTCGGTGTGGCTGACGATGAAACGGTGGGCGGTCAGGACGAGGACGGTGACATGCCGGCGCACCTCGTTGGCGTCGAAGGTGGTCTCCTGGTGCACCACGTACGACGCGATCTGCTCACCGCCGACAGCGGCCTCCACCGCTTCGGCCACGAGAGCCGGGTAGTAGCCGCTGCGCTCGATCGCCGTGCGCAGCCCCTGGGTCGTCGTACCGGTTTTCGCCATGACCCCCATCCTACGGGGGCCGGATGCCTGCCGGAGACGCCCAGGAGACCCCGTCCGTCCCGGTGACTTCCCGGTGACTTCCCGGTCTGCGCCCCGGTGACCTCTCAGTAGCTGGGGAGCCTGCGCGGGCCGAGATCGTCGCGGGCGGGAGGCGGCGCGAGGCGGACGCCCGCGTCGAGGACGGAGAGTCCGTGGGTGGCGACGACGACCGGTTCCAGGGTGACGGAGACGATCTCGGGATGGTCGTCCACCAGCCGGGACACCCGCAGGAGCAGTTCCTCCAGGGCGGGGGTGTCGACCGGGGCGGAACCGCGCCAGCCGAACAGGAGGGGGGCCGTCCGGATGGAGCGGATCAGATCGGCCGCGTCGCGGTCGGTGGCGGGTACGAGCCGGTGGGCGAGATCGCCGAGCAGTTCGGAGGGCGCGCCGGCCAGTCCGAAGGAGAGTACGGCGCCCGCGGCGGCGTCGATGGCGGCGCGTACGACGGTGTCCACCCCGCGCGGGACCATGGCCTGGACCACGGGTCTCAGCTCGTCGGGACCGCCGAGCGACTCGGTCAGCTCGCGATAGGCGAGGCGCAGTTGTGCCTCGTCGGCGAGGTCGAGCCGTACGCCGCCGAGGTCGGCGCGGTGGCGGAGGTGGGGCGCGGTCGTCTTGAGGGCGACGGGGTAGCCGAGCCCGGCGGCGGCGAGTGCGGCGGAGTCCGGGTCGGGCGCGGGCAGGGTGGGCCGTACGGGGACGCCATACAGGGCGAGCAGCTCATGCGCGTCGGCGGGGGCGAGACGTGTCCCGCGCGGGTCGGCGTCCTCGCCGAGCAGCCGCTCGATCAGCGCGGCGGCCCCGCCCTGGTCGATGGCGTCGTCGATGGTCTCGGGGACCTTCCCCGGCTGCCCGGCCTCCCGCCGCCACCGCGCGTACCGCACGGCCTCGGCGAGCGCCCGCACGGCCCGCTCGGCGGCGGGATAGGCGGGAATCCGCGCGACGGCGCCGTGAGTGTGGCTGTCATGAGTGCGACCGTCGTGACTGCGGCTGTCGTGACTGCGACCGTCGTGATCGCGGCTGTCGTGATCGCGGCTGTCCTGCGGAACACCGCCTCCGGGGCCGGGGGGAACGGCCGGTGTGGCTCCTCCGGGGCCCATGGCCTGACCGGCGCCACCGGCGCGACCGGCGTGACCGGTGCCGTCGCCGGATGCCGCTGCCGTCGGCGGCCCGGCGGCCGGTCCCGCGTCGGGTGCGGCCTGGGCCAAGGGCGCGCCCGCCGGAGGTGAGAGGGCTTCCGGGAGGCCGACGATCTCCACATGGACCACCGCGACCGGCTTCGACGGCGTGCGGGAGGCCGCCTCCCTGATGGCCGTGCCCAGGGCGCCGCCGTCGGTGGGGTCGGGCGTGCCCGTCTCGCCGACATGGGGGATCGCGGTCACCACGACCGCGTCGCACGCGTCGTCGGTGAGGGCGTCCGCGAGCGCGACGCGGAAGTCCGCCGGGGTCGCCGCCGTCGTGAGGTCACGGGGGCGGAGCGGGCGCAGGCCCTCGGTGAGGCAGGCGTCGTAGGTGAGCAGGCCGAGCGACTCGGAATTGCCGAGGATCGCGACACGCGGCCCTGCCGGCAGCGGCTGGTACGCCAGCAGCAGTCCCGCGTCGACCAGTTCGGTGACCGTGTCGACACGGATCACTCCGGCCTGCCGCATCAGCGCGGAGACCGTCGCGTCCGGGATACGGGTGACCGGGACCGCGTGTCCCGGCGGCGCGCTGCCGCTGTGGCGCGCGCCCTTGACCACCACGACCGGCTTCACCGCCGCCGTACGCCGGGCGAGCCTCGTGAACTTCCGCGGGTTGCCGATCGATTCGAGATAGAGCAGGGCGACATCGGTGTCCGGGTCCTCGTACCAGTACTGGAGGATGTCGTTGCCCGAGACGTCCGCGCGGTTGCCCGCGGAGACGAAGGACGACAGGCCCGCGCCGCGCCGGTAGAGCCCGGAGAGCAGCGCGATCCCGATCGCGCCGGACTGGGTGAAGAGACCGATGCGCCCCCGCTCGGGCGGCTCCGGCGCGAGCGACGCGTTGAGCCGTACCGCGTCGGCGGTGTTGATGATCCCGAACGCGTTCGGGCCGATGATCCGCATTCCGTACGAACGGGCCTGCCGCACCAGCGCGCGCTGCCGCTCCCTGCCCCCGGGACCGCTCTCCGCGTAGCCGGCCGAGAGCACCACCAGCCCCCGTACGCCGTGTTCGCCGCAGTCCGCGACCGCCTCCGGCACCCGTTCCGCCGGTACGGCGAGCACCGCGAGATCGACGGGCTCGCCGATCCGCCCGACGGACCGCACGGCGGGGACCCCGTCGATCTCGGTCCTGTCCTCCTCGAAGGCGTGGTTCACCGCGTACGTACGGCCGGTGAAGCCCGCGCCGAGCAGATTCCGCAGGACCGTACGGCCGACCCCGCCGGGCGCGCGCCCCGTGCCGACGACGGCGACCGACCCCGGCGCGAGCAGCCGCTGCACCGAGCGCGCCTCGGCCCGCTGTTCACGGCCGCGCTGGACCGCCAGCGACTCCGCGGTCGGTTCGAGATCGAGTGTGAGCCGTACGGAACCGTCCTCGAAGCTGCGCTTCTGCGTGTACCCGGCGTCCCGGAAGACCTTGATCATCTTGGCGTTGGCGGGCAGCACCTCCGCGGCGAAGCGCCGGATACCCCGCTCGCGGGCGACCGCCGCGATGTGCTCCAGCAGGGCGGAGGCGATCCCGCGCCCCTGGTGCGCGTCCTGGACGAGGAACGCGACCTCCGCCTCGTCGGCGGGCGCGGACGCGGGCCTCCCCCGGTCGTCGATGCGGTCGTACCGTACGGTCGCGATGAACTCCCCGCCCACCGTCACCGCGAGCCCCACCCGGTCCACCTGGTCGTGGTGGGTGAACCGGTGCACGTCCTTCGCGGACAGCCGCGGGTAGGGCGCGAAGAACCGGTAGTACTTCGACTCGTCGGAGACCTGTTCGTAGAAGCTGACCAGCCGCTCGGCGTCGTCGGTGGTGATGGGCCTGATCCGGGCGGTGCCCCCGTCGCGCAGGACCACGTCCGCTTCCCAGTGATCGGGGTACGCGTGGTCGGGGTACGCATGGTCCGGCGGCTTCCGGTCCGGCGGGGTCTCCATGGCCAAAGCCTACGGCGGGAGCGGAGCCGGCCGGGGGCGGAAGGAAGGACGGGGGCGGGACGGGGCGGGCGCGGGACGGGGCCGGAACGGGGACAGTGCACATCACATGAGACTCTGGGCCGGACACCGTTTTTCAGACTTTTGAGACTTGAAGGGCAACACCATGGCTGAGCGCCGCGTCAATGTCGGCTGGGCCGAGGGGCTGCACGCCCGACCCGCGTCCATCTTCGTCCGTGCCGCCACGGCCGCCGGCGTCCCCGTGACGATCGCGAAGGCCGATGGCGACCCCGTCAACGCCGCGTCGATGCTCGCGGTGCTCGGTCTGGGCGCGCGGGGCGGCGAGGAGATCGTGCTGGCTTCCGACACGGACGGCGCGGACGCCGCTCTGGACCGGCTGGCGAAGCTGGTCGCCGAGGGACTGGACGAGCTGCCCGAGACGGTCTGAACCGTTCACACGGCCCGATGGTCCGGCAGGCGCCGGACGGCCCGACAGCGGTCGGGCGGTCGGCCGTCATTTCGCACGGCGGAGCCGCGGTGCGCCGAATTAGGCGC
>NZ_JBSGVS010000115.1:0-14571 GCF_053608565.1 Streptomyces sp. NPDC055025 | reverse complement strand
GGCGTTCGTCGTGGTGAACGGCTGACCGGTTGACCGCCCGGCCAAGCGGTCAGCCGGCCTCCGAACCGGTTGACCGCCGACGGGCGGCGCACCCGGTCGGCCGACCGGATGCGCCGCCCGTCGTGACACGGCGCCGCGGCGGCGGCTCAGACGCACCGGTAGACGAAGCGTGTGACGGCCGTGTGCCGGGACGGCGAGGTGATCCGCAGCTCCGCCCTGGCCCGGTACTCTCCCCGGCCGCGGAATGTCCACAACAGATGCAGACGGGCCGTCTTCTGACCGCTCGTCACCTTCTCCCGCAGCAGACCGGAGGACGTGCCGTCGCCGCGCACCCAGCGATAGGTCAGGGTGCCGGGGCGCCCATTGGTCCGCACCACGCCGACGATGTCCGACGTACCGTCGCATCCGGGCCCGCGTAAGGCGGTTCGTACGGTCACGTCCTGTACGGCGAGGGCGGGCCCGTACCGCTGCCAGGCGAGGAACACCAGAACGGCGAGCAGCACCGCGGCGGCGAGCGCGTACCGGCGCGGCCCTCCGGAGCGGCGCTCGGGGGGTCCCTCCGGTCCGGGCGGCTGTCCGCGCAGGGTGCCGTGCCAGAGGGCGGCGGCGGTGGTGTTCTCACGGTGCCGGTCCCGGACAGCGGCGGTCACTCCGGGACCGAACCGGAGGACCTGGCCCTCCACCCGGTCCGGCGCCGCCACGGGGAGCGGATCCGGGGGAACCGGCGCGGGGAGCGGTGCCGGGGCCGGCGCCTGATCTCCCGCCGGACCTCTCCCCGGATCTCTCCCCGGATCTCCTGCCGGGGCCGGCGTCGGATCAGGCCGTTCGAACCAGTGGCTGTCGAGGACGGTCGCGCTGTAGGTGTCGGGACCGGGACCGCCCCCGCTCCCGTTCTCCGGGCGGCGGTCCTCCGGCGGCCTGTCCGGGCGCTCGGGCTCCTCGCCGTCGCGGTGGTAAGGGACACGGGGATCGCTCATGAGATGACACACCGCCGGATCACGATCTGCTGCGAGGAGCCGCCGCTCGCCGAGGCCGGATCGGTGGTCGCCTGTACGCCCCAGTAGCAGGCCTGCCGCTGGAAGGTGTGGTCGAGCGGGATCGTGTACTGCGTGGCTCCCTCGCGGCGGAAGGTCTGCGAGCCGTCCTGTGGGCCGAGTTCACCGGATGTCTCGCCCGCGAACCAGGTGATGACGACGGTGACGGGACCCGTGCCGTCCGTGGCGATGTCCACGGTGGCGGTGGCGGTCGCCGTACCCGTCTGCCGCAGACCGGTGACGGAGACGGACTTCACGCGTACGGGATCCGGTGTCGGGGCGGAGGGGCTCGGTGTGACCGACGGAGTGGGCGGGGACGGCGGGGCGGGCGGGGGCGGCACCACGGGCGGCGTGCTGGGCGTATCGGTCGTCCCTCCGTCCCCTCCGTCCCCACCCACTTCGCCGTCTCCACCATTCCCGCCGTCGGCGGCGGAGGGTGAGTCGCCGGGAGAGGCACCGCCGGTCGGTGACGGGCTCGCGGAGCCGGACGGGCCCGCGGACGCGGTGGCGTCCGGCTCCGCGCCGGGGTTCTGGACCGGACCCGCGGTGGTGACCGCCTGGGCCGTCGTCCGCTCCGGGCCGGCTCCCACCGCCCCCGCGGCGACAGCCGCCACGACGGCGATGACCAGGGCGACCGCGGCGGCCAGCGCCCCTCTCAGGCCGGGCTTCCAGCTACGGCCGTGCCCACCGCCCCGCCCACCGCGCCGTCCGCCGTCCAGCGCCGTCGTGGCCAGGGCCGTGGTCCCCGCGGGCGGGCCGCCCGCGTACGGGAGGAGCAGCGGGAGAAGGGCGGCGAGCGCGGCGAGCTTCCGCTGTCCCCGCTCCTCCCAGTCCGGACCGTAGGCGGTGCCGGCGATCTCCTCCAGCTCCGCGACGAACGCGTCCGCGTTGCGGGGCCGCTCCCGGGGCTCCTTGGCCAGACCGCGCCGGATCAGCGGACGGACCGGTTCGGGCGCCTCCTCCTCGGGAACGGGCGCGCCGATGTGCTGGAGCGCCAGCTCGGCGAAGTTCTGCCCGGAGAACGGCTTGCGGCCGGTGAGGCATTCGTAGAAGGTCGCGGTCGCCGCGTAGACATCGGCCGCGGGGGAGGCGGGCTCCCCGTTCCACTGTTCCGGGGCCATATAGGCGGGAGTTCCGGCCACGCCCGGAGTGCTGCCATGGTCCGTGGCGATACCGAAGTCCACGAGCTTGGACGAACCGTCCGTGGCGACCAGGACGTTCTCCGGCTTGTAGTCGCGGTGCACGACGCCCGCCCGGTGCGCGGCGGCCAGTCCCAGCAGCGATCCCTTGAGCACCACGAGCGCCGCCTCGGGACCGGTCGGCCCCTCCTGGCGCAGCAGCGCGCTCAAGGCGACACCGTCGACCAGCTCCATCACGATGGCGGCGCCCCCCGGCGCCTCGACATACTCGTACAGACCCACCACATACGGTGTGCCGAGACCGCTGAGCAGACGGGCCTCGGCCCGGAACGAGCGGACGAAGACGGAGTCGGTCCGCAGGCGCTCGCTGAGGTACTTGACGGCGACGGGGACACCGGTCGCGTCATGGACGGCGAGGACGACCCGCCCGCTGCCGCCGGAGCCCAGCTCGCGGGATTCCGTATATCCGGGGACGGACCAGGCGTTCATTTCTCCCCCTCGGCGGCGCGGCGGACCGGGCCGGGCGGACGCGCCGCCACGGCCGCGCGGACCGTGGCGCCCTGGACATCCGTGCAGTTCATCGCGTTCCCCCATACGGGAGCGCGGTGCGACTCCCGCCGTATGCCTACCCCGCGGTCGCTGCCGCGCGGCCGGCGCACGGTAGCCCACATCCTGTCCCCATGGCAGACACGAGTTCGCCAGGTCCGGTTCCCGTATGTGGGCCGTACGGGTGACGCCAACGCCGTACCTGAATGTCCCCTTTGAGAGTAAAATGACGATATGGGGCCACAGTCCCCGGCCCCATGAGGAGTCACAACCTCTAAGGGGTTCTTATGGCCGACACCGACTTCTACTCACGCGACCGGCCGGACAACCCCGAGCTGCCGGAGGATCGCCCCCGAGGCCGTTCGGAGAGTTTCGTACCGGAACACCACCGCCTGCGGACCACCACGATTCTCCTCATCTCCTTTGTCGTGCTGGTGCTCGTGGGAATCCTGCTGTTCCCCTGAGTCCCACGAAGACCACGCCCGGCCCCGCCCGGACGGCTCGCCCCGGCGGAACTCCTCGCGGCCCGACCGCGGTTGCCGCCTCCGGACGAGCCGGCCGAACACCTCAGGCCCGGAACCGAGTGGTTCCGGGCCCTCGTCGTCGTACGCCCCAAGGGCCGCAGGCGCCTCGGCCGCCTCAAGTGCCTTGGCTCAAGCGCCTTGGACGGACTGTGACCGTCAGCAGTGGATGTGGATGCTCTTCCAGCCGAACGACGCGTTCCGCTCCGAGTCGCCCCGGAACGTGTAGTGCCCGTGCCCGCGGGGACAGTCGCGGTCGTTGAACATCGTCGCGTCCTGTCCCCGGTGGTCGAAGTAGTACGAGCCGCGCTTGCCCTCGTCGAGGTTGCTGCAACCGCAGGCACGGACCTGCTGGGGCTGTCCCTGCTGATTCGACTGCGGGTAGCCGTACCAGTCGCTGGCCAACGCCGCTCCGGACGTCAGGGTCAGTACGGCGGACGTCACGGCCGAGGTGACAGCGAGACGCAGGGTGTGACGGTTACGCATGGCAACTCCTCTGGTTGACCAAAAACGGACGATGGCTTTGTGCTTTCATATGAACACGAAGTGTGATGGAAGTGCGAATGGGGCCGCCGCAGTCGACGCAAGCCCGGGGCCGACGCACACGGGCCCGGCCGACCGGCGCGCGCTGTGCACGCGTTTCCGGCCGCGGCGCGCAACCAGGGCGCGGGCCCGGCCGTCCTCCGTACAAGGGGGAAACGTATGGGGACCGCGCGCATTCTGCTACCGCCGCTGCGTCTGCTGGCCCGCGCCGGTGTCCCGGCGGGCCGGCCGCTGCTCGGCGCCGTTCTGACGCGGTGCCTCACCCCCGGCTGGGTGCTGCTGCGGGAGCAGCCGCTGGCGCGGCGCCTCGCATGGGGCGCGGACGCCGTCGCGGTGTACCGGGCCCTCGCCGCCGGCCGGCGCGGACGCCAGGTTCACCGGGACGGCCTGGCCCGCTCCCTCGCCCTGTACGCCTACGCGCTGCTGCGGACCGGCCGGTACGAGGACGCGCTCGCGGCGGCGGACGAGTCCCTGGCGGTCTCCGGCGCCCACGCCTCCGCGACCCAGATCGCCTACACCCTCAGCGCCCGCGCCGTGGCCCTGGCGGAGACGGACCGGCCGGACGAGGCGCTCACCGTGGCCCGGGACTGCGTGACGGCATACCGGCACGCCACGCCCGAGCGCAGGGACAGATCGCTGGGGAGCCTGCTGGGCGCCCTGCGTACGCACGCGTGGGTGCTCGGCCGTTCCTCTCGCCACGAGGAGTCCGTAAACATCTATCTGGAGTGCCACGCGCTGCTGCGGAACATGTCCCTGTGGCGGTTGCTCCGGGTCCAGATGATCCAGGCCCGCGTACTGATAGAGCTGACCGGCGGACTGCGTGCCCTCGGCCGGTACGACGAGGCTGTCGCGGCCGGTACCGATGCGCGCGAGTGGACCGACGGCCTCGTCCTGCGGCTCTACCCCGAGATCCTTCCCCTGCGCGCCCAGCTCCTGACCGACCTGGCCTGGTGCTACGGCGCGACCGACGATCCGCCCCGGGCACGCGACACCGCCGAGGAGGCCGTGCTCGTATGCCGCGCCCTGGCCGAGCGCGACCAGGGCGCCGGTGAGCGGCGTCTCGTACTCGCGCTGCGATGCCTGGCACACCACCTCGGCGAGCTGGACACCCCCACGGGAGAACGGCTGGCCCTGCGCGAGCTGGCGGACCTCTCCACCCGGCTCGCCCGCACCCAGCCCGAGGTCTATGTGCCCGTCCTCGCCGAGGCGCTGGACGATCTGGCCTTCTGCCACCGGCGGCAGGGCGCCCACCGCAAGGCGGTCGAGGCCACCGAGGAGAGCGCGGACGCGTACCGTCGCGCCGCCGCGTTCGATCCCCGCACATACGAACCGGAACTGGCCCGCGCGCTCGCCAACCTCAGCGTCCGGCAGCGCTCCACGGGCCGCCACGCGGCCGCCGTGACCAACGGCCGCGAGTCCCTGGCCATCACACGCCGGCAGGCCGAGTCCGACGGGGACACGTACCAGCCCCTCGTCGCCGACCGCCTGCGCATCCTCGCCCGCGCGCTGCGCCGCACCAGGAACGACACCGAGGCACTGACCTGCTACGAGGAGGCGGAGACCATCCTGCGTCGGCTCATGGAACACACCGACCCGCGGATCCACGAAGCCGCGCTCACCGCCACGCTCTCCGCCCTCGCCGCCACCCTCCGCACGACGGCCGGGACCCATCTCACCGACGGCCACCCCGACAAGGCTGTCGACGCCCTGCGCCACCTGCTCGCCCTCACCCGCCGTGCCGACCAGACCGATGTCCACGCCGCCTGCGTATCGGCCTTCGCCCGAGCCCGGGAACAGGCCCCCGGCGAGATCGAACAGGCCTGGCGACACGCCACGACAGACCCGTTCCCGTCCTTCGTCTACCGAGTTCCCTAGGCCCTGTCCGGCCGAGCGTCGGACGGACAGGGTCATGGCCCCCGTACCGGCCGTACCGGTGGCGCGGACGGCAGCGGGCCCCGGACGTCACCCCGTCCGGGGCCCGCCAACCGCTGTCCCCTTCAACGACCGCCGGCCCCCGGTGTCACGGCCCCCGGTGTCACGGCCTGCGCCGGGACCGTCCGCCCCACCCGTACAAGCACAAGCGACAAGCGAGGGGCGCGGGGCGAGGGGCGCGAGGGGCGCGGGGCGCGCACCGGGTCCGGGGGTTCGCGTGAGACGGCCGCCTGCCACAATCGGAGGGTGCTGGTGTGCGGTGGAGCATGCCGCAGACCATGGAGGATCCCCGTGCCGCTGCCCTCGGAACCACTGCGGAAGCTGGGTTTCCTGACCATCGGATTGTTCGACGGGGCCGACCCCCGCCGGGGCCACGAGTCGACACTTGAGATCATCGAACTCGGTGAACGGCTGGGCTTCGACAGCGCGTGGATGCGGCACCGCCACCTGCAGTACGGTATCGCCTCTCCCGTCGCCGTTCTGGCGGCGGCCTCGCAGCGCACCAGCCGTATCGAACTGGGCACAGCGGTCATACCCCTGGGGTGGGAGAACCCGCTGCGGCTGGCGGAGGACCTGGCGACGGTCGACATCCTGTCCGGGGGCCGCCTCAATCCCGGGGTCAGCGTCGGTCCGCCGAACCACTACGACCAGGTCAAACACGAGCTCTATCCCGACACCGCGGATGTCGAGGATTTCAGCTACGACCGCGTGCGGCGGCTCCTGGACTTCATACGCGGCGAACCGGCCAGCCGTTTCAGCGGCGTCGACGGTTTCGAGGTGTTCTCCGACCGCGTCCAGCCCCACTCCGACGGTCTGAGCCGCCGTATGTGGTACGGCGGAGCGAGTCTACGGTCGGCCCAGTGGGCCGGTGAGCACGGGATGAACTTCCTGACCAGCAGCGTCGTGAAGGCGGAGGAGTCCGAGGACTTCGCCGAGATCCAGCTTTCGCACATACGGACATTCCGCGCCCACCACCCCGACGGCGACCGCGCCCGTGTCTCCCAAGGACTCGTCGTCATCCCTACCGACAGCGCCTCGCCCGCGCAGCGCGAGAGGTACGAGGAATACGCCCGTAAGCGGACACCGCGTACCGCCACACCGCAGGGGCCGGCGCGCATGATGTTCGCGCCCGATCTCGTCGGAACGTCCGCGGAGATCGCCGAACGGCTCTACTCGCACGCCGCTTTCCGTGAGATCGACGAGGTCGCGTTCGCGCTGCCCTTTACCTTCGAACACGACGACTACGTCCAGATCCTCACCGACATCGCCACCGGACTCGGCCCGGCGCTCGGCTGGCAGGCAACCGCCTGAACGGCCGCCCCGGGCGGTTCCGCCCGCGCCGGCCGGACCTGGAGGCTGTCGCCGTCCTCGATCCGTCGATCTCCGTGTCGAACGGCGTCTGACGATCGAGGCATGGCCGGCACTGACCGAGGCCAAGGGTTCCGTGGTGCTGATGTCGGGCAACTCCGCCATCTTCCCCAAGGCGCTCTACGCGGCTGTCGGCACGACCAACGCCGCGATCGCCGCCCTCGCGAAGGCATTCGCCGACCGCGGCATCGACGACGGCGTCCAGGTCAACAGCGTCATGCCCGGCGCGGTCATGACGGGCCGCCGCCGCTCCTATCTCGAACACTGGGCGCCTGCCCACGGCATGACCGTGGAGGAGGCCACCGCCAACTTTCCGCAGAAGGTCGACATCGGACGCTTCGGCCGGCCGGAGGAGATCGCCGAACTGATGGCGTTCCTCGTCTCACCAGGGGCTCGCTGGATGACCGGATCGGTCGTGCGCATGGACGGCGGCGAGGTCAAGTCGGTCTGACCATGACCGACGGGCTCGTGCCCGCCTGGACCGATTGATGGCTCTTTCGACGGTGTTACGTTCCTTGTGCCGCTCTTCGTCGACGCCGAATGGCCGTCCGCTGCCCCCTCGCCGCGCGGCGGGGGGCAGCGGTTCCTCCGGTCAGTGCTGCGTCCGGTCAGTGCTGCGTCGAAACCGGTTCGCTCACCTTCATATGGTGAATCCGTCGAGGGTGCTGTACTGACCGGACAGCTTGGTCACCACGATGGTGTGTCTGCCCGAGGAGAGGAGACCGGACGTGTACACCGCGACGTTCGCGTGTCGTACGCCGTCGCTCGGCAGTGTGCTGACGATCTGCTGCGGTCCGCCGTCGATGCTGATGCCGATGTTTCCCTGGTCGGTGTTCTGCTCCCCGTGCACCGTGACTCTGGTGCCGGTGAAGGTGAGCGACGCGGTCGACCCGTTCGACGTCGCGTAGTGGACGTCGTTCTGGTGGTCGCCGTATGAGCGGCCGCCCGCGTACGCGAATCCGCTGTAGGTGATGGTGCTGTCGTCGTCGTTGAGCCGGATGGATCCAGGGACCTGTGGAGTGACGGAGATCTGCCCGGCCGAGGTGCCGGCGGGAACCGGGACGATCATGAATCCGCTGGACAGGTGGGTCACATTGGCGACCGGGGTGGTGCCGATGTACACCGGCGTCGCCGGGCCGAAGCCCTCGCCGGCGACGAGGACCTCCGTCGCGTTGGCCGTGGGCGACACGTAGAAGATTTTCGCGGGGGCCGAGAGGACCGGCGTGAAGGAGCCGGAGCCCGCGCCCGCGGCGCGCAGCAGGGCGTTGGGAAGGTCGCTCGGCCTGGGGGTCGCCGGGATGGTCGTGTTCCCGCTCGCGTGGGTGTCGACCGGCTGGGCGCACGGGTAGGACTGGATGCCGGCGGAGAAGTAATTGCCGGTGACCCAGAAGTGGCCCGTCGGGCTGCAGCCGCCGTGTGCTTTGTCACCGGCGCGGAAGGCGATGTTCCCCTGCCAGTTGATCCATTCCGACCCGGCGTCGTTGTAGTAGGTGAAGTTGGTCGTGGGGCCGTTGTAGGCGATGTTGCCGGTGACCTGAAGGCCCTTGGCCAGAGTCCGCACCGGGTCGATGGTCGTCCCGTCCGCCTGGTAGACGTACTCCGCCTGGTGTCCCTCGACATAGACGGCGCCGCCGTCGCTGCGGACGGACAGGTAGTCGTGCAGGATGTTGTCGCTGATGGTGTTCGAGCTGTTGATGTTCGTGGTGTTCTGCGGGGTGCTCGCCTGATTGACATGACCCTGGATGACTCCGGCCGTGATGCCGGTGTAGGGCAGGTCGTACAGGTTGTTCCGGGTAATGGTCGTGTGCTGCGAGAACAGCAGGGTGATGCCGCTGGCCGAGGAGTAGTCGGTACCGATGTGATGGATGACGTTGTCCGCCACGGTGGTACCGGTCAGGATCTCGTTGGTGCCGATCGCGGCGGTTTCATTCGCTCCGTTGGGGGTGCAGTTCTGCTTGATCCCCGCGGCGTCGGACGGGTTGGTCGGCAGCGGGTCGTAGGTGCAGCCGAGGAGGATCGCGGTGGAGGCGATGTCGGTGAACTCGTTGCCCTGGATGAGGGTGTTGGCCGCTCCGTACATCACGCCCAGTCCGGCTCCGCCGAGTTCGGTGAACCGGTTGCCGGTGAGCGTGATGTTCTTGGAAGCGGTGAACGAGACGTTCGCCAGCGGCTGGGTCAGCGATCCCCAGGGGCAGCTTCCCACGGGATTGGAGAACGTGCACATGCCCTGGTTGTTCGCGCCGGTCATCCGCAGATTGCTCTGCACGTCGGCGAACCCGGAGCTGGTGGAGGGAGCGTTCCAGGTCGCGAACGAGAACTGAAGACCGCTGAAGGTGATGTCGTGGATGGGCGCGGCGAGAGTACCGGCACCCTGGACCAGGGTTTCGAGGCGCGGCAGTTCCACATCGAGGGCGGACATCTGCTGGCCCGCGGAAGGCTTGTAGTACAACGTGCCGCCGGCGCCGTCCAGGAACCACTGCCCGGAACCGAGCAGGGCCTGCGCGTTCTCGATCCGCGCGGGCATCGTGTGGGGCGACATGGACGGCAGGCCACCGCTGGCTTGCGCGTAGGAAGCCCGCGCCGTCACATTGGTCCAGCACGGCTGGCTCATCCTCAGTGTTCCGGTCGCCGCGGTGAAGCTCGCCACGCGGCACCTCGACTCGGTCCACGGCCCGTTGCCACCGGGGTAGTCGAACTCGACTCCCGCCACCTGGCTTGCGGTCAGCGAGCCGAACCACGCCATCGCGGCCGGATCGCCGGAGATCGTGTAGCCCGTCGACGTCCCGGTCCACGAGCCCCGGAATCCCAGGCTCGCCGGGGTGGCCTGCGCTATCGGGACCTTATGGCCGTCGATGTACAGCTGGCGGCTGTTGCTGGAGCTGGGTACCGGGGCGGACCACACCCCGCTCGATCCGCGCTGCGTCCATCCGGTGACCTGTGAGGCCCCCGAGATCACCGGACGGGCCCCTGGTGCGGACCTCCACACCACGGGGTGGCCCGGCGTGCCCGAGTCCGCCGGGCCGAGGGACCAGGTCCTCGACAAGCGGTACACACCGTCGGTCAGCAGTACGCCGACGTCCGCGGAACGGTCGGCGGAGAGATGGGTCCGAACCGCCTCCTGGGCACCGGACAGGGAACACGGGGCCGAGGAGGAACAGGTCGAACCCGTCCCGGACGGCGACGCGTAGAGCGTCACGGAGGGCGCGGCAGCGGCGGATTGAACTACGGGTGCCGTCAGAATCAGACCGAGGGCCGCTGCGATCGGGCCGACGCGGCGCAGCAGCCTCCGCGTGATCGAACCTTGTGGTGACACGGGCGGGTCCTTCCCATGTACGGAGATGAGACGTTCTGAGCGACCGGACGGTTGGTGTGGAGGGCCGGGCAGCGCGCATGTCCATCAAGGGCGTTCCAGCGACGGGCGCTTGGGCCCGGGTGGTAAAGGACGAACGGGTATCGCGTTCGCTGGAAGACTCGTGTGCGTCTGAGAGGTGCCTCCGGAGGGCTGGGGGCCTGGACCACACTTACATCCTATGTTTGGTGAATAGTCGAGCTGCCGCCCGTTCCTGTCAAGGGCCTGCGCAAGCGTGCCGCACCAATGCTTTGTTCCGGCCAGGGCGTTGAGCGCGCGGTCGCCACCGGACGCTTGCGGCGCCACCTGAACTGCCCACGGGGATGGATTCATCGGGTGTCTGGTGCGCTACCCGGTGGTGGGTCGCGAGGCCGATGGAGGCGGAGTCGTGCGGGGGACGGCCGATCCCGCGGAGGCCGCCGCGTTCGCGGCCTGTTGGTCGCGCGTTCCTCGGCCTGGACGAACAGGGCGAAATGTACGCCGTGGCCGGCCGGCCGGCCCGGTTCGGCCGTATGCCCGAGGCGATGGAGAATCTCGTTCTCGGTGTCATGCCGGTCCCCGAGGCCGACTTCGCTCAGCCCTGAGCTTGTTCTTCAACCTCCGGGCCGGTCAGTCCAGCAGGGTGGTCATGAACACCTCGTGGTGGGCCACGAGCCACTCCTGAACGCGGTCCCACCGTTGCCAACCACCGCGCTCGGACAGCACCTGTGTGTAGACAAGGTCACCGTCGGCCACGCGGTCGGCGACGAAGGCCCGGCAGGACGCGGTGGCCTGTTCAACGACTCCGGGCAGTTCAGCGCGCTGCCGAGGGGAGAGGCCGTAGCTGTCGGCGAGGAGTCGCAGTCGCCTCGGGACGTCCAGCCCGGCCGGGTAGAGGGCTGCCGCGGATTCGGGATCGAGCATAGGGACCCAGTAGCGGGCGGTCATGGCGACATCCCACAGCGGTCGTCCTGGTGCCGCCAGGTCGAAGTCGATCAGGGCCGTGGCTCGACCGTCGCGGAAGATGACATTGTCCGGGCACACGTCGTTGTGGCACAGCATCGTTCCTCCCTCGGGGTCGGCCAGAGCCTGGGGCCACGGGGCGCGGGTGTCCACGGTGATGGCGACGCTGGCGTCGTGCAGGCGCCGTAGCAGGCTTCCCACCGAACTCAGAGCGGCCTCCGTCATCACCCAGCGGGGAAACGGCGGCAGAGCGACGTCACCGGGAATGTAGGTCAGCCGCTCACGGCCGTCCGCGGTGAGCTGGACCGGGGTCGGAGCCGCGTCGAAGCCGTGCTCCTTGAGCGCGCGGAGGTGGCTGTGGAGAGCGCGCGCGGTAGGCGGCGCCGGGCGTTCCACCAGGGAACCGCGACGGAAGACCGCCCCCGCGTTCACCATCCCGCCGCTCAGCGCTTCGCCCTGTGCCGCCCCGCCCTCAGCTGTCATACCGATCACGCTACCGGCAGGCCGGCATTGGCTGGACCGGCTCCGAAACGCGCTTCGGACTTGGCGGCTCAGCTTGAACAGCACCTGAGACGGAGCATGGCCAGCGGCAACTCCAGCTGAGGCGGCGGTCCTGGTCTGCCCAGGTCAGGAACGTGATGGCGGAGAACGAGCCAGGGCACTGGGCGGAGCCGTTCCCGCCGCCGAGTGGGAACGCCCTCGCAGAGCACCTCCTCACCGTTTCTCTGAGCTGCGGTGATGTCCCACAAACCGGAGCCGGTGGCGGTCTGCCGGCCTGGTTCGCGGCCCGGGATCGCGGTCGCTGACCAGATCACTCCGCTACGGGCAGGCACTCGGTGAGCAGGTCGATGACGTCGTGCCAGGCGCGCCGCGCGTGCTGTGGGTGGTAGCCGACGCCGGGGACCACGGGGTGGTCGACTGGCGGGTGGTGGAAGGCGTGCAAGGCGCCGCCGTAGACCACGAGGCGCCAGTCGACGCCCGCGGCCTGCATCTCGGCGGTGAACGCGTCCCGTTGCGCGGGCGGCATGATCGGGTCTTCCGAACCGACCCCGGCCCACACGGGGCAGCGGATGCGCGCCGTCTCGCCCGGTCGGCCTGTGGTCAGTGCGTTGACGGTGCCGATCGCGCGTAGGTTGACGCCGTCGCGCCCGAGTTCCAGCCCGATGGCGCCGCCGGTGCCGTAGCCGACGGCGGCGATCCGGTCGGGGTCGGTCCGCGGTTCGGCGCGCAACACGTCGAGCGCCGCGTGGCCGATGCCCCGCATCCGGTCGGGGTCGGCGAGCAGCGGCAGGCAACGGGCCAGCATCTCGTCCGGGTCGCCCAGATAGCGTCCTCCGTGGACGTCGAAGGCCAGCGCCACGTATCCCAGTTCGGCGAGCGCATCGGCCCGGCGGCGCTCGACGTCGCTGAGCCCCGGGCCCTCTGGTCCGAGCAGCACCGAGGGCCGGCGGTCGACGCCGGCCGGGAGCGCGAGGTGCCCGATCATCGTCAGGCCGTCGGCCGGGTACTCGACCGTGCGCGTGGTGATCGTTGTCATGAGACTGGACCGTAGTGATCGTCGAGCCCGGTCGGGCCGGTGTTCTCCGCCGGCGGAACAGCGCGGGAGCGCCTCTGAAATGCGGATGAGCTGTTCGAGCTGACGGACGCGCTGCTCTGAGCGCCGGGAGACGGTCCTCGAGGACCGGCGCCTACGGCACGGACGTCGACCGTGCCTGACAGGCCCTCCGAAGATCCTGGCATCACGCCTGGCATCACGCCTGGCGTCCGAACCACCGCTATGTGGTCAGGCTGCGGACCGCGGCGGACAGCCGGCTGCTCAGTTCCCTGATCTGGGGGTCGGTGTACCAGGCCCTGCTGTAGGTGAGGTCGATGGCGAGTCGGCCCTGGTAGCGGCTGACGACCGCGAAGACCATCGGCACATGGCCGAGGGGGGCCAGACGGACATCGCTGATCCTGAGGCCGTCAGGCAGGGCCGGTTCGGCGATGGTGCCGACGTTGGTGATGACCAGACTGGGCGGGTGCTGGTCGAGCATGTAGGGGAAAGCCGCCAGTTCCATCGCCGCCGCCCCGCTCTCCAGATCGGCGCGCAGCCGGGCGGCCAGCTCCTGTCCGACCTCGGCAGGGTGGGCGCGGTCGGTGATCCGGAGCCGGATGGAGGTGGTGGTCGCCGCGGACTGGAGGACCTCGGCGGGCAGTGGCGGGGAGAGTCTGCGGCGCATGTCCGCCGCCGTGGTGCACAGCATCCGCACCGGCCCGTCCTGAACGGGAAACAGCGACCGCAGGCTGGTCAGCAGGACACCGGAGACCAACGCGTTGAGCGTCAGCCCGGCGTCGCGGGCGCGCTCGACCAGTCGCGTGCACTGATCGATGCCGGCTTCGACGCCGGTGATCGCGAAGGTCGTGTCGGGACCGGGACCGCCGTTACGTGCCGCCAGGGCGGGCAGGAGCGCGGGCGGGGCCTCGGCGTCCAACCGTGCGCGTTCGGCGACGAAGTCCCGTAGCCGCTTCGGTGTGAAACGGGCGGCCAGGAGGTCGTCGAGTGCCGGGCCGAGCACCGGCTGGACGGGGTCGGCGGGCAGGGGCAGGCCTGCGGCGATCGCGGTGTAGAGGTCCCACAGACGCCGGTGGACGGCCAGGTAGCTCATACCGTCGACGAATGCGCGCGGCAGCGTCATCACGACCCGGGTGCGACCGGGCTCGCGCACCACGGCCAGCCGCAGCAGTGGGCCGCGGTCCCACGTGAGAGGCACGTTGATCTCCTTGCCCAGGTCCACACCGTGATGGAGGGCGGGCCCCGCGGCCGCCTCCTCGACGCGGACCAGCGGCCGGCCCTCTCCTTCCCCGGTGACGATCTTCCCCGCGGTCAGCGGATAGCAGGCACGCAGATGAACCAGTGCCTGCCTCAGAATGTCCTCATCCAGCTCCCCCTCGACCACGC
The DNA here is from genome assembly GCF_053608565.1 of Streptomyces sp. NPDC055025. NCBI lineage: Bacteria > Bacillati > Actinomycetota > Actinomycetes > Kitasatosporales > Streptomycetaceae > Streptomyces > Streptomyces sp. NPDC055025. The sequence continues at coordinate 259 of NZ_JBSGVS010000115.1, read as the reverse complement.
TGTGCAGCACGACCCGGACACCGGCCGCGGCGATGGCCGCCTCGTGCGGCGCGAGCAGACGCTCGGTCATGATTCCCTCCCCAGAACCGACACAGCCACGATCGCGCCCCCGGCGGCCTCCGCGCACCCGAATGCCCCAACTACGCCCAGGACGAGTGAAGACCGCCCGGAAACCGCCTCCGCGGGCCGTGCGCGATCACTCATCGGCGGCGCTACCGGACCGGTCCTCGTTCACGACTCCGCACGCGGCGTGAGGCCG